>CAYRBM010000119.1:0-16108 GCA_964422425.1 uncultured Odoribacter sp. | reverse complement strand
GACACCTTTGTTTTATAGGACATGGAAACAACACTAAAAAAAATCTTCATTACGCTGGGGCTTGCCGTTATGTGCGTTTCGCTAAAAGCGCAGCAAGGAAACTATATTTCGCTAAAACAACATACCGAGATTCTTGAAAATAAGAAGAAAATATCAAGCGACATAGATTTGTTTCTGGACAACAACAAACAAATAATCACCAAATATTACCATGCAAATCAGGATTTTATCATGGTGGTGAATAATTTGGGCGAAATAAAAAATTATTACCCTGCGACCAATGAAGTAGATTACAAGCAGGTAAGTGAATTGTCGTCGAAACGAAACCTTATCTATTATTTTGCCAATAATCAAACCGATCATCTGGGACTGGCAGATGACGGATTTAGCCTGAATTCAAATACCTACGAAAATCAGTACTACGTAACGTTTTGGAAGGCTCCGACCATATTAAAAGGAATTGAAACTGTTAAAATGGTTTTTGAGAACGGGCTGCCTGTTTATTCAGAATACCAGACGAACAAGAAAAAAATAATGAAGAAAACTTATTATACCAGTTATAAGGATTTTACTCAATTCAGGCTGCCTATGAAAATTATTGAGATTAGTTACCTACCTTCCGGAGACTCAATCGTTAACCGGACCCAATTCTCAAATGTAAAAATATCGGCAACTGCAAATGATCAATATTTCAACTTTAAAATTCCGGACAATGCAAAGCCTTACGGCGTCAATAAGAATAATTAGTCTGATCCTGATTCTGTTTTTGATTTCGAGGCCTGCTGAAGCTCAGAAAATTGACATAAAAGCAGACATGATGCTCATTGATTCATTGGCGAAAAAACAATTACCTCATACTTCAAAAAGAGCTTACATTTATAAAAATCAGCCTAAGACGATAAAAAACAGTAATCCGGCAAGTATGCTGTATGGGGGGTCATTGTATGTCTATCAGAACTATATTTCCCAACATTTTTCAGCCAGTTGCCTTTACGATCCAAGCTGCTCCGATTTCAGCAAACAGGCCGTCAAAAATTTTGGAATGCTTAAAGGAGGTCTGCTTACTTTCGATCGGCTTAACCGATGCAACCGGATTGCTGCAACCGATCTCGACCCCACAACTATAAACGAGAATACTCACCGGTTTAACGATCCCATAAACTTATACGAATGAAGTATATCTGGTTTATCGTGTTCATCTTGACTGGTCTCAGAGGACTTTCTCAGGGCAAAACCGAGCTTCGCTTTATCGAGCACCTCCTTAACAAGGGAAATTACAAAGAGGTTGTTTTCCTGATTGACAGAGATTCGGTGAAGTTTAGCCAGGTTCAGCAAGATTCGGTGAACTTTTACAAAGGGTGGGCTCAGTATTCACTCAAAGAACTGGATGAATCAACTTCATCGCTTTTAAGAGTAGGAAAAGATTCTCCTTTTTATTCGAAATCGCAGTTCTTTGCCGGATACAATCAGACTTATTTGGGAAAATATGCAGAAGCCCGAAAAATATTCGGAGAAATGACTTTTAATGAAGAGCCAAAGCAGTCGCTTGCAAATCTTGAATTGAGCGGAATTGAAATGCTGGAAGGAAATGGGTCAAAAGCGAGTGAACAACTTCGCCGGATTGACCAGAATATTGCATTTTTAAATCAACACATCTCAGCATTGCAGCAAATTGGGAAAGAAAAGGAAACGCACCGCAAAAAGTCAGCTTTATTGGCCGGCGTAATGTCGGGCATTATTCCCGGATCGGGAAAAATTTACGCCGGAAAAACCGGAGAAGGAATTGCTTCGATGATTGCCACTACCGGATTTGGGTTGGTTGCCTGGGAAAATTACCGGAAACTTGGAATGGGAAATTTGAAAACAATCTTTTTCGGAGGTATTTTTTTAGCCAGCTATGCTTCAACCATCTACGGATCAGTTATCTCCGTGAAAATAATTGAATACAACTATCATGATGCCATTCATAATCAAATACTTTTTCAGCTTCATATTCCTTTGCGGAATTTTTTCGAATAGCATTGCTGCCATCCCGAAAGGTGACAGCCTGTACGTAAAAGGTCGCTACTTTGAAGCGTCAATCGAGTACGAACGTCAACTGTTTGAATCGACTGACAATTCTATTGTTTATTCTCTCCGATATAAAAAGGCGCTTTGCTACAGAAAATTACTGAATTTCGAACGATCAATCGACGAACTTCAGTCCATTTTCTTCACCAATACAACCGACTCATTGTTTCACCACGTTTTCTACGAACTATCGCTTTGCTATTATTTAAAAGGAGAACCCTTTAAGGCATTGGGGAAGATTGATGAATATTTCCATCGAAGCACAGACTCAACAACTTTTCAGGTTTTTATGCCGCTGAAAATACGCTGCCTTAACGAAACTCGCCAGTGGACTCGGGCTAAAGAAAGTTTTGACCAATATGTAAAAATGCAAAACTTCACCCCGGATAAAGAGACAGAAATACTTGAAATTGTGAATACCTTGTATAGTAAGCCGAATCTTCCAAGATTAAAATCTGCGGAGAAAGCCGAAAACTGGTCTAGATTCATTCCAGGAGCCGGACAAATTTATGCCGGAAAAACCGGAGAGGGCGTACTTAATTTCATCATAAACGCATCGATTATTGCTTTTGCAGGGCATCAGTTCTTCCATAAATATTACGTTACCGGATATCTTGCCGGATTAGGTTTTTTCAATAAAACCTATCATGGAGGAATGAAACGGGCAGCATTTTTAGCTTCTGAAAAGAATAAAGAACTGCTCATTCATTTTAACAGTGAGGTCAATTCCGTAATTCTTAACAATTATGATTTATAAGCTGTGCCCAGATTTCGGCAACTTGCAATGAGATAATAGTTAAAAAAAGGGTGGATTCGAACGAACCCACCCTGTAAAATTTCCATTGTTTAAACAATTATGCCGGCATTTCCGGAAGACTCCAAGGTTTGCGGTATGTATGCTTAATAAGTTCAGCAGCAAATTGGGTTGCAGGAACCGGATCAGTGTAAGTTTTATTGAAGGTTGGGTGGCCATCGTGAATTTTGAATCCATCTTCAATGACGATTTTGATTTTTTCGTCATCATTGATGTTGGTGAACTTCATGTTTGGTCCGTCCCACAAAAGTTCTTTATTCAAATTCTGTAAACGAACAGCCAATACACCCATTACAACCATTTCGTTGAATGGACCAGCTTCGGCGAAATTAGAAGCAGTTTGTACACGGCTTTCGGGTGATTCTTTGGCAGCGCGAACCCAATCCATTTCGTGCGAAGTTGTTACGCGACGACGGAATTTTGGTGCAGTTTCAGGTTTTTCTATTGAGCCATTCGGACGTAAAATCCATGGATTTACACCATAACATCCGCATACCAAAATACCTTTTGTTCCGTGGAAGAATACACCACCTCCTGAATCGTTCGGGTTTTTGCCTACCGGCCATCCCTGTGGAAGCATTTGTTTGATTCCTCCATCGTACCAGAAAACTTCAACTTCAGGTAACTGAGCGCCTTTTTTCGAGCCTTTCCACGGACGTTTTGCTGCACGGGCCGGGAATGTTAATTTAACAGCCTGAGCCGAAGGTGCACAATCCTGAAGTAATAATGTTGAATTTCCCTGTGCTTTAGTTGGGTAACCCAATTCGAGACCAACGAATACCGGGTGCAAAATGTGGCAGGCCATATCGCCTAATGCCCCTGTACCGTAATCCCACCAGCCGCGCCAGTTCCATGGGTGATAAATTTCGTTGTATGGACGCATTTTGGCCGGACCGATAAATAAGTCCCAATCCAATGTTTCCGGAACCCACTGACCGTTTTTAGGAGTATTCAATCCTTGTGGCCAGATCGGACGGTCGGTGAAAGCTTCAACTTTGGTTACTTCTCCAATTTCGCCATTGGCTAACCACTCGCAGGTTAAATTAACACCTTCCTGCGACGAACCCTGGTTACCCATTTGAGTAGCCACTTTATATTTATCAGCCAGTTTGGTCAACAAACGCGATTCGTAAACGGAGTGAGTCAATGGTTTCTGAACGTAAACAGCCTTGCCCATGGTTATGGCATGAGCAGCAGTGATACAGTGTGTGTGGTCGGCAGTTGCAATAACAACACCATCAATTGATTTACCCAGTTCGTCGTACATAACTCTCCAGTCTTTGTACTTTTTGGCATCCGGGAACGTTTTGAAACAGTTTTCGGCATATTTCCAGTCCACATCGCACAAACCCACGATATTTTCTGATTTCAGGTTTTTCAGGTTAGCAAAACCCATACCGCCCACACCAATACCGGCGATATTTAATTTGTCACTAGGGGCCTTGTGTCCAAGACCAGCAATCACGTTGCTTGGAAGAATTGTTGCTCCTGCAGCAGCGGCCGCCGAGGTGGCCAGAAACGATCTTCTGCTAAAATTGTTCTTCATTTGGTTAATAATTTAAATTCGATTTAGGTATTATTCAATTAAATGTGTTTAATCAAAAATCTTCTAAAGGTAAAATTATCTTGGAGAATCACCAAGCGTCAAATTCAATGTTTATTAAATTCTGAATTTATGTTGATTCAGTAAAAAATAAGTGTTTACAGAACATTAATCTGCAAAAACAAGAAAATGAATTTTTTGGGATAGCTTTTGTCTATTCTGTATTGAAAAATTCGATTTGACTGATGTAAAATCGGGGTCTATATTTGTCACATAATTTTTACGAATTCTAAATTATTTAAACAAATAACATGAAAACTATTGGAGAGAAATTCCCCGAATTTAAAAAAGAAGCCGTTGTTTCATTAGAAGCAGGCAAAGAGTTTGCAACCCTTACCAATGCAGATATTGCTGGTAAATGGACTGTATTTTTCTGGTGGCCGCTTGATTTTACATTTGTTTGCCCAACCGAAATTGTTTCGTTCAACGATCATTTTGAAGAATTTGCCAAACGCAATGCCAATGTTGTAGGTGCCTCTATCGACTCGCAGTTTGTTCATCTTGCATGGCGCAACAGCCACCCCGGTTTAAAAGGGTTAAAATTTCCGATGCTTGCTGATACCAGCAAATCGCTTTCGGAAGAACTGGGAATATTGGAACCTGGAAACAAAATTGCATACCGCGCCACCTTCATCATTGATCCTGAAGGAACGATTCAGCATGTTTCGGTTAATGGATTAAATGTTGGTCGCAACGTAAAAGAAATCATCCGTATTTTGGATGCTTTGCAGACCGGCGAACTTACCCCTTGCGATTGGGTTCCCGGAGATCCGACGTTATAATTGTTCGAGAAATCATAGATAAGTGTGAAATGGGCGGCTTCCTGAAAAGGCCGCCCTTTCTTTTATCTTACTCTCCCTTTGCATTGTTGCTTTCCTGACGACGATTTACCTGAGGTCTGCGACGTTTCTTGTGGTTTTTCTTTCCTTGTTGCGGCTTGGTGAAGAATTTTTGATCGAGCTCGCCCACATTCATCATATTTTCCTTCTTGGGTTCCGCTTCAGCAAATCCGCTTATCGATGGTTTTTGTCCTCGTTTATTCAGGTTCAAAAACTTCTTCACATCTTCAAGATCAAGTACAAAAGTCCGGCTGTCGGACTGATCGTACATATACCAGATCTTCTTTTGAAGAATATCTGTTTTGAAATGACGGGCAAAGCCTTTGTCGGTTTCGATGGTAAGCAATTCATGCGGAAAATCTTCGAGCGCTTCGAGGTAATGATCGAGCTCAAAGGTTAAACAACATTTGAGTTTTCCGCAACGTCCGGCCATTTTCTCTGCGTTTGGAGATAATCCCTGTTTGATCGCAGCATCGGAAGTAACACTTGAGAAGTCGGTCCTCCACGTCGAGCAGCATAAAGCCCTTCCACACGATCCCATTCCTCCAATCCGTCCGGCTTCCTGCCTAACCCCGATTTGCTTCATTTCGATCTTGATTCCGAATTCGCGGGCATAAATTTTAATCAGCTCGCGAAAATCCACCCGATCATCGGCAATGTAGTAGAAAATCGCTTTGTTATTGTCGCCCCTGAATTCAACATCGCCAATTTTCATGTTCAGTCTCAGCTCGTTGGCAATAACCCGCGAACGAATCATTACTTTATGTTCGCGCGCTTTAGCTTCTTCCCATTTAATAACATCGGCTGGAGTAGCCTTCCTATAAATTTTGTTCCACTCGTATCTTTCCGGCTTTTTTACCTTTCGCTTAAACTGAAGTTCAGCCAGCTTGCCGGTTAGCGAAACAACGCCAACATCATGTCCGGGCGAACAGGAAACCACGACCAATTCATCGCGTTTCAACGGAAGCCGGTCTTCATTCCGGAAGAATTCTTTTCGGGTACCTTTAAACCGAACTTCAACAATATCGGTTTCGTGAGCTGTATCGGGTATATCATTGAGCCAGTCATAAGTACTGAGCATTGCTGGTCTATCTAAATCTGTATTGTTGTTGCATCCTCTGCATACCATAATCTCTCGTTTTTTAATGCGCGACAATATTATCAAATTTTGGCCAGACTGCCTATTTTTATTGTTTCTAAATAGCGCAACAAGCTGTATTGGCAGATTTACTGCCTCTTCTTTTGTCGTTTTCTGTTCGGGATCAAAGCAAAAATGTATCTTTATCGATCAAATTTCGGAATATGTTATACCGTTTTTCCTTACTTGTTTTTGCTCTGTTTCTGTTCGTTCAGAAACCAATGCAGGCCCAGCAACTGAGCCCCGACGCAACGGTAAGCATTCTTACCTGCAGCCCCGGAGAGGAAGTTTATTCCATGTATGGGCACACCGCTATTCGCATAAGCGATCCGATGCAGGGAATTGATGCCGTTTTTAATTACGGAGTTTTCAGTTTTGAATCGTCAAATTTTATTTATCGATTTGCCAAAGGGCAAACTGATTATCTGATGCTCGGACAAAAATTCAGCAGCTTTTTCCCCGATTACCAAAAAGAAAAACGCAGCGTTTACGAACAGATTCTGAATCTTTCGCCTGAAGGGAAGGACCATTTGTTTCAGGCTTTAATAACAAATGCCCGGCCCGAAAACAGGGTGTACCGATATAATTTTTTTACTGACAATTGTGCAACCCGAGTAAGGGATATGATCGGGAAAAATGCAGGAGATTCCATTTATTTTTCGGAGGAACAACCCAAAGAAAGTTACCGCCAGCTGATTAAATTATATCATCGGCCATTCCGATGGACCGATTTGGGAATTGACTTGCTGGTGGGTAAAAAGGCAGAAGAACCAGTTACTGCATACGGCCAGATGTTTTTGCCTGAGTGCCTGATGGACCAATTTGCAAAAGCTAAAATTGCAAAGAATGGAACGCAGGAACCACTTGTTTTGGAAACGAAAACTTTACTCGAATTTCCTTCTGTTAAAATTCAGGAGCATTGGCCCTGGCCTTCTATTGCTTTCGGATTATTGTTTGTGTTCATCCTGATTATTTCAACCAGAGCCTATGTCAGGAAAAAGTCACTTAACACATTTGACTTGTGGCTTTTGGGATTGACCGGTTTTGCCGGATTTATTATTGGATGGTTCACCCTCTATTCCGAACATCCGGCAATGAGTCCCAATTACAACCTGCTTTGGGCGTTTCCCCTCAATCTGTTCTTCCCTATCGCATGGTTATTTAAACGATGGAGAAAATACTCGCACTATTATTTCTATCTCCTGGGGGTTGTCCTGATTCTGTCCTTTTTCTCAGGTCAGTATTTCAACCCGGCGGTGAATTTTATAATTCTGATTCTTTTAACGCGGGTTACATGCCGTGTGATTCCGGCAAGAAAATAAAAAATACTATATTTGACCTCAAACAAAGTTTGTAATGCATGTATTTCGAAAGATAGGGTTAATGGCTTTTCTCGTTGTGATGATGAAAGTAAGCCTTTTGTCTTTATCCGCCGGTCCGGTTGGCTCTGATGATTTTGGTTTCTCTACAAATGCCGAACCACGGAACACCTCCGAGATAGTTAGCCCTTTCGACCACGTTGTTCATGCTATCGAGCAAACCAACAGTTTCCACACGTTTACCGAAGTTCATCGTTTGCTTTCTGTTTTTATGGTTTACGACCGCGAAATTCCGCTAAACCACAATTTCAGAAGCACGATATTCATTCCTGTTTCGGTCAATATCAGGACTTTGGTACCTATTTTTATAAGGGGGCATGCACTGCTGAATTAGCCTTTATTTTCCTTTTTGTGCCACTTTCCGGAGTTTATTAAAATTCAGGAATATATCCTTCAGGCAGCTTTGCCGAAGATTGATTTTAGTGGCCGTCGATTCAAATTAGTCAATAGTCTGTAGCTGCATGTGCTATTGTTACAGACAGATTTTTAGAAACCCTTATTAGCAAAACAAAAATGGAAAATAATACTCAGGAAGCTAAACCAAAAAAAATTAACGACTTTGTAAAAACAATTGTTGGAATTATAGTTTTTATCGGGGCACTGGTTTTGGTAAAATTTGCATTGCAGGCCTTTCATCTGATTTAGTCTGCGCAACAGGATTGTTTTGAATGCCATGTTGGGAAACGAAATTTTTCTCAGCATGGCTTTCTTCTTTCTTCAAAGTGCAGCAATTTACTATATTTGAGCCCGTTAAAAACAACTAGCTAGACATGAACATTGAAGAGTTCAGAGATTATTGTCTTGGGAAGCCCGGAGTAACTGAAGAATTTCCGTTTGATGAAACAACTTTGGTATTTAAAGTATCAGGGAAAATGTTTGCTTTGACCAATCTGGACGGAGACTGGAGTCTTGCCTTAAAATGCAATCCCGACCGTGCTATCGAACTTCGTGAAAAATATCCAGCCATTCAACCGGGTTATCACATGAGTAAAATTCACTGGAACACCGTGATGATGGATGGATCATTATCCGATACCCTTTTGACTGAATTGATTGACCACTCCTACCAGCTGGTCGTTGAAAAGTTACCAGCAAAACTGAAACAACTTTTAAGAGAAACAAACAACTAAAAACCCATTAGCATGGAAAGATACAACCTGAACGGCGAAGAATTCATTGAACTGATTAAACTACTCAAAATATTGCGGATTGCCGAATCAGGAGGGCAGGCCAAGCTGATGGTTGACGATGGAATTGTTTATCTGAACGGGCAGCAGGAATTTCGGAAAAGAGCCAAACTGCGCAGTGGCGATGTCATCGAAGTCATGGACTTTAAAGTAAAAATAATTTAGACCATGAAGGGTCCCAAAATATTGATCATTGATTCAATTGTTTTGATACATCTATATGCTATTTTGATAGTTCGTCAACATAAGTTTACCAAATAAAATTATTTTTACCGGATAGTTATATCTTGTACGCATGGGGGAGCTTTACTACAATTTTATACTTCAACCTTCTTCACTTCTAGTTATTAGTTTACCTGGAAATAAGCGGCTGTTATTTTTTTCATCCAATTGGGTTGCAAAAAAACTTCAATTGCCTGTTTTTAAATCTTCTTTCTTTTTGCAATTTATAAATTACTAAAGTTTAGCACCCAAAAAGTATGAGAAGAGTTGCTAAACGCATAAACAGATCAATTAGGAGAAGACTTTCAACCAAATGGGAAATGAGTCTTTATAAAAGCAAATTATTCCTTCTCGTTTTTTTAATCCTCTTAACTACCAGTAGCCATGCTGCATGGCGCGCAAGTACCCAATCCGGCGATTGGTCAAATACTGCGACCTGGGGAGGTTTAAGTGTTCCTGCGAATGGAGATCAGGTCTCAATTGGAGCCGGGCATACGGTAAATTATTATGGAGATCTGTCTAAAACTGCTGGTCAACTGGAAATAAATGGCGGAAGACTAAATATAGTTGGGAATTTGACTCTTGGGAGTTCTGTACTTTCAGGCACCACTGCGGCTGGAGGACAATTATTTGTGTACGGAAACTATACACAGCAATCAAATTTTCAGATTAATGGCGGAGCAACCGTTGTGGTTATGAATAATATGACTGCCTCGGGAATCATAAATGTGAACAACGGATTGCTGGTAGTAAATGGAAATTTGATCAAATCAAACACTGTAACAGTCGATAGCAACAGCAATATAGTTGTTGCCGGTAATTATACATCAAATGCAGGAGATACATGGATCAATTCTGGAAATGCGTTTGTATTTAACACGATTACCTGTTCGGGTTCAAATTGTAATTTAATTAAGAATTTTACTGATTGGAACTCTATGTCTTCTCCAGGACAGACATTCATTACTAATGGGTCTATTGATTTTTTTAGCCCTGGCACATTTTCTTTTACCGTTCCCGAAGGCGTCACTAGGATTACGGTGCAGGCATGGGGCGGCGGCGGAGGCTCCGGTGGCCATAGTGCTTATGGTGATGCACCCACAAATGGGGGTAATGGTCAAGCTACTACGTTTAGTACAATATCAGCTCAAGGAGGAATTGGATCCAATGGAACAATGGTTAATGGCACCACTACTGCTGGAGGTAGTGGAGGTATAGCCTCCGGAGGGAATACAAATACTACAGGAAGCAACGGGGCAATTGGAACTAGAGGAAGTGTATCTCTAGGAGGGAATGGAGGAGCGAGTCCTAACGGAGGAGCAACCCGTATCGGACCAAGCATATCTGGACAGAACAATTCTGTTTCTGGACTTGACGGAAATTTTCCAGGTGGTGGGGCCGCAGGTTCTGCCCGTAGCGCAAATCAAGATAAAAATGCTTGTTCAACCGGTGGTGGTGGCGGCGGTGCCTATTCATCACTGTCATCCCTTACAGTAACACCAGGTCAAACCATACCATTTACTGTTGGAGCGGGTGGTACTGCTGGAACAGGAGTAAGTGGTAATGGTGGCGCAGGTGCCAATGGCCAAATAATCATTTCATGGAGTAGCTGCGCTGTGCCAACTGCGCCAACTGCGAATGCAGGATCAAATGCTTCGTGTACCCAAATTACTGCCAATTGGTCTGCCTCATCGGGCGCAACTTCTTACCGTTTAGATGTTTCAACGGTAAGTAATTTTGCAACTTTTATCGCTGGCTATAACGACCTCAACGTCGGAAGTGTAACCAGCTACATCGTTACCGGGCTAACCGGAAGCACAACTTATTACTACAGGGTTCGGGCCGTAAACAGTTGCAGTACTTCCGGCAATTCAGGAACAATAACTTATGCAACCACGCCAGCTGCAAGTGTAGCTTCAGTTACCGGAACAAGCCCGTTGTGTGCTGGGTCAACAGCAACGTATTCAGCAAATTCAGTAGTACTAAGTGGTGGTGCCGGCTCCTGGAGCAGCAGCAATACCTCTGTTGCCACAGTAAACTCATCAACAGGTTTAGTTACAGCTGTAGGTGCTGGCTCTTGCAACATTATCTATACCATCACCGGTGGATGTGGTGGAACGGTTTCATCCTCTCAATCGGTTACTGTCAATGCCTTGCCCTCGCCCCCCACAACAACAGATGACCAAATCTGTATTGGCTCAACAGCTATCTTATCGGCAACAGGAGCTACTTCCGGGCAGGTTTATAAATGGTACGACGCAGCCATCGGAGGTAGCTTGTTAAAAACCAGCACCAGTAACACTGACAATACATATACCACTCCGGTAGTTTCTGCAACAACCAATTATTGGGTTTCATTAAGTGCCGACGGTTGTGAAAGTACAAGAACACAGGCAACAGCCACTTTCCCTGCGGTATCAACTGAAAATCAACACTTGTCAGGTTCCGACGTGTGGGTGGGGCACGTTTATGATGGCAATGCGTTCGACAGTTATTATGGGATTATTCCTGGAATACAAAGTGAAACCATCAATCAAAACTTTGGAGGAAGCACAGTATGTTTTGATCTGGTTTCAGGTACGAACACCCGTTCCATTTATACCGAGTATTTTTCGGTTCGATACCGTATGACGACTTCTCGTACCGGGATATTTCTGATTGACCTTAGGGCTGATGATGGAATCAGGCTATCGGTAAATGACGGAAGTTCCTGGGTATTTAACCGGTGGGTTCCCCAATCACCGACTACTTATCCAAATGTATTACTTCCCTTAAATACAGGGGATAAATTAGTTTATGAGTATTTTGAAAATGGGGTTGATAATGAAGTAAGCTTTCAATATTTACGCAAAGTACCTAACTCGCTAACCAGTGGGTTAACGCAAAATGTTTGTTTGGGCAGCCCCCTGAATGAGATTGTTGGAAACAACGCAAAAACCGACGCCCCGATCAGCGACGAAGCTTCTTTCACCGTAAGTTACCAATGGGAACAATCACCCAATGGAACTTCTTCGTGGACGAATATCGCAGGAGCAAACTCGACCAATTATACACCAACCGAACTATCAGCTGGAACACACTATTTCAGGAGGAAATTGACGGTTCAAAAAAACAACCCTGGAATTCCCGACAACACCTTTATTTCCGTTACTGCAATTGATTATTCAAATGTTGCAACCATTCAGGTTACACCAGCAAATACCGCTAGCACTCCTTCCTCCACCCCTACGCTTTGCATCAACACCGCTTTGACAAACATTACTCATACCATCACCGGAGCAACAGGCATAGGCACTCCAACTGGGTTACCTGCAGGTGTGTCAGCTGCATGGTCAAGTGGAACTATTACCATCAGCGGAACGCCATCAGCTTCAGGAACTTTTAACTACAATATCCCGCTAACTGGTGGTTGTGGTAATGTGAATGCTACCGGGACGATTACTGTTACCCCGGGCAACACCGTCAGTTCGGCGTCATCAACTCCTACCTTGTGCATCAACACCGCCCTGACAAACATTACCCATACCACCACAGGTGCAACAGGAATTGGTACTCCAATTGGGTTACCTGCCGGTGTGTCGGCCGCATGGGCAGGAGGAACAATTACAATAAGCGGTACTCCAACAGTTTCAGGAACTTTTAATTACAGCATCCCGCTAACCGGTGGTTGTGGTAATGTGAATGCAACCGGTACAATTACTGTTACTCCAGCCAACACAGTTGGTGAGGCTTCTTCAACGCCTACCCTTTGCATCAACACCGCTTTGACAAACATTACCCATACCACCACAGGTGCAACAGATATTGGAAGCCCTTCAGGATTGCCAGCCGGTGTTACTGCAACATGGGCTTCAGATCAGATTACCATCAGCGGTACTCCAACAGAAGCCGGAACTTTCAACTACAGCATCCCGTTAACCGGGGGCTGCGGCAACATTACTGCCACGGGTTCAATCAATGTCACTCCCAACAACACAATTAACTTAACTTCGGCAGTAGGCACGAATGCACAAACTACGTGTATCAACACGGCTATTGCCAACATTACTTACTCGACTACCGGAGCAACAGGAATTGGTGCTGCAACGGGTTTACCTACAGGTGTGTCAGCTGCATGGGCAGGTGGAACTATTACCATCAGCGGTACTCCAACGGCTTCAGGAACTTTTAACTACAATATCCCGCTAACCGGTGGTTGCGGAATTGTGAATGCTACCGGTACAATAACAGTTACCCCGGCCAGTGTAGCGGGAACGGCTACCTCCGCTTTGGCGCAGGTTTGTACTAACACCGGCACAACGCTTACCCTTTCGGGATACATCGGATCAATTCAGTGGCAGACCAACAGCTCAGGTTCATGGCAAAATATTCCGGGAGCAACTGCCGAAACTTACAACACACCCAATCTTACCACATCAACTTCGTTTAGGGCTGTAGTTACCAATGGCATTTGCAGCAACGCAACATCCAACGAAGTGACCATAACCCTTGATCAGGTTTTGCCGACCTTCAGCAACTGTCCTGCAAATAAGCCGGTCAATGTGGATCAGGGACTTTGTTCTGCCATTGTGGAGTGGGACATTCCTACGGCAACAGACAATTGCGGAACGCCAACCGTTGCAGTGATCGCTAATGAATCAATCACCACCATTGGCGGCAAGCACCGGGCAACTATTGCGGTAGGAACCAGTACCATTAAATATACCGCCACCGATAATAACGGGAACCTACAAACCTGCACGTTTACGATAACTGTTACTGACAACATTTCCCCACAGATCACCTGCCCTCCGGGACAATCTGTTTTCTGTGCTGAAAATGCACCCATTTATACCAACCTTGCCGAATTTACTGCTGCCGGGGGAACTGCCACAGACAATTGCAGCTTAAATGCGGGAAGTTTTACCCGCTTAACCGACGTTTCAAACGGGAATGCTCTAACCCGCACTTATCGCATTTCGGATGCCGCAGGGAATAGCTCCTCGTGCGAACAGGTTTTTACGATTTCGCAACCATCCGTGAGTATTCAATCACAAAATACAACCACTTGCATTGGAGGAACTTTCTCGATTACCTCAACCATATCCTCCGGATTTGGAGCCGTAAACTACCAATGGCAAAAAAGGGCGAACAGTACCTCGCCATGGAACAATATTGCCGGGGCAACTTCCAGTCAACTGGACGGAACCCTCGGAAGCTTTCAGGAAGAATACCGCTTACTGGTTTCTCAAACTACTGGATTTAGCGGGGCATGTTCTCCTGCATCCGACCCGTTAACGTTTTCGGACACCCAGGCTCCCGTATTTTCGGGCTATGCACCGCAAAATCAAATTTTATGTACCGCACCGGGAGCTACTACTGCCGCAGCAAGTGGAATGTCTATTCAGGAAATTGATGTGATAGACAATTGTACCCTAAACCTGTCAACAGGTTTAAGCTATACGATTACCGGGGTTGGAGCTACAGGAGTTTCGGCAACCGGGAACAACCTTCCTGAAAATCCCCAGTTTAATGTGGGAACCTCAACAGTTACCTACACCGTTAGCGATACCTATGGAAATGTGGGTACGCATACGGTAACCATTGTCGTTCAGGCAGCGCCAGCGCCCATTACCATCGCATACAGTTCCGGGGGCAACCAACCCACGCAGTGCTCCGGCTATACCTATTCGGTTGATGGAGGAGTTACCCAGCCTGGCTACACCTACGAATGGAACGTTCTTTCAGGAGCGACGCCGGTCACTTCAGGGTTTTCGGGGACCAATGCCGGAACGGCTTCTGTTAGTATTACCTGGACAGGCGATTTACCCGCTGGAAATTACACCCTAGAAGCGACCAAACGCGCTGCCAACGACTGCGAAAGCAAAGCCACATTGGCAATAGCCCTGCAAAATAATTTCGATTTAAAAGTTGAACCTGCAGGTCAGGACTGTAAAGGAGAATTTCCCCCTGATACGGAGAAAACTATTACATGGGAAGTAACCAGACTTTGTGGTACTTCATCCTGGGGATTTACTTATTACCTTTTCTACGGACAATTGACCAGTCTTCCGGCCAATCATCAGTCGATCAACATAGGAAAAGGAACTTTTAGCAATGAAACTGCTCCCAGTAAAATATTTGACACAATCGTCAAATATGGAACAGAACCATATACCCAAACAGTTTTCACCTTGTTTATCGTAAATGGGTCAGATTCCAACTCAGGCAACGATTACAATTATTTTTACCTGAAAGGCATCCCCAATACCAGTCCAATTTCGACTGATTAACATTTTAACAAAAGAATAAAAACCAAAAAAACAACGCGCATGAAAAAATTCCAGACTGACATCAATTCAACTTCATCCTGAAAAGAAGAAAGCTTGTTCGGAAGAATTAGTCTTTCCCGAATGACCAAACGGTCAAAAGCTAATCGTAAATCGGACCTGTCGATTTCGACACCTCCTGCCTCTGGTTTGGAAAAACGAACCGGAGAAACAACTGAAAGGTTGCCTGATCTGCTGTGGATATTCTCAAAATTGAATTGCTACAGCCAACATTAAAAATGATTTTAAAACACAAATAATTAAATGTTAAACTAAAATTTTACAACAATGAAAGAACTATTCTTTTTAGTCAGTTTTCTGGCCTTTATAGGCGTAAGTAGTGCATGGGCACAAGTAGATGAAGTAACACATCAATTAGGAGAAAAGCATACTTTCACAGTTACGGACAATATAAATTCTACTTTCGTTTGGAGTGTTTATGATGTAGCTCCCGAAGTTGGAACTGGTTTTACTACCAAAACTCCCATTACATCTGGTTTTACTCCAGAAAATGTCAATACTAATGCAGCATCATTTACATGGACTAT
>CAYRBM010000118.1:0-16178 GCA_964422425.1 uncultured Odoribacter sp. | reverse complement strand
GAAGAGTTCTGCTTGCATTCTTGAGTAAAACTATACTTTTCTGAGCTGCAATACGGGCCAAATGATCATGTGCCGGATTATCATTTACAGAAAAAGGAATTTGCGCATACTTCACTTTTTCATCAGGATCAAACATCCCTAATTTCATTCGTGCAATCATTAAACGGCTGACACAAATGTCAAGATCTTTTTCTGTAATTAATCCGCGTTTCAGAGCTTCAGGAAGGGCTTTGTAGGTGTTGCCGCATTCCAGGTCGGTACCACGTTTTACGGCCAAAGCAGCAGCTTCGGCTTCGTCTTTAGCTATTTTGTGGTATTTCCAGATGTCTGAGATCGCCCAGCAATCGCTTACAATGTAACCCTGAAAACCCCATTCATTGCGCAAAATTCCTGATAGTTCAGTGCTGGCGCAGCAGGCTTCTCCACGGAAACGGTTGTAAGCTCCCATAACCGAATAGGCACCTCCGTCAACAACCAAAGTGCGGAATGCCGGCAAATAGGTTTCGCGAAGATCGCGTTCACTAATCCGGGCATCAAACTCATGTCGAAGTGGTTCAGGACCGGAATGAACTGCAAAATGTTTTGCTGTTGCAACTACTTTAAGATAATTGGGGTCGTCACCCTGCAGGCCCTTTACAAATTCGAGCCCCATTTGGCCGGTAAGGTACGGGTCTTCTCCATACGTTTCATGTCCTCGTCCCCAGCGTGGATCGCGAAAAATGTTGATGTTTGGCGACCAAAAGGTCAATCCCTGGTATATTTTGCGAAGTCCGCGACGGGCAAATTCGTGATGTTTTGCCCGGGCTTCGTCGGAAATTACGGTTGCTACCTGTTTGATCAACGGAGTATCCCAGGATGCTGCAATGGTGATGGATTGCGGGAAAACAGTAGCATAACCAGCCCGGGCAACTCCATGCAAACATTCGTTCCACCAATTGTATTCAGGTATTCCAAGCCTTTCAATGGCAGGAGACTGATACAGCATTTGCTGCATTTTCTCTTCGGTAGTCATTTCAGATAGCAGGTTTTCAACACGTTCCTGTGCAGAAAGATTGGTGTTTTGAAATGGATAGCGAACCTGTGCCTGATTTAGAAATGGCCATAGAAGCAGGAAAAGAAGGAATGATCGTTTCATATCTGATAGTTTAAGTTGTACTGGTCTGGTCTGGTCTGCAAAAATAAGAAATGAACAGAAATCTGCAAACAAATTGCTGCTTCGAAACTGAAAACTCTTCAAAATTTCCTTACAAGGAAAAACAGGCAGTAGTGATTGTTTTGCAAATTTTGATTTAGCTTTTCTGCCATTCCAGTCGGTTGTCGATGCGATAAACCAACTTCTCATTTTCGAGTAAATACCTCACTACTTTAACAATGGAGTCGGGTTTTCCCTCAATTTGCTTCAGTAATTCTTCGTAAAAGCAAGGTTGTGCAAGTACTTTTTTTATTTGTTCGCTGATGGTGTCAAACTCGTATTTGCTTAAATTCAGCTCGTTTCGTTCGCGGCAAACATCGCATTTCCCGCAGCGAACCGATTCATTTTCTCCGAAGTATTGCAAAAGCAACTGGCTTCGGCATTTGTGGCTTGATGAAGCATAATGAATCATGGCGTCGATACGCTGCATATAATCGCGTTTTCTGTCGGTGTAGTTTTCCTTGCTTATTTTTAAACGGTCCAAATCGAGCCTTTCTTTCGCAAAAATGATGAATGGTGTCTTCTTCTGAGGAATATAATCCACTATCTTTTGGGTTCTGAGGCGGGTTAAGAACTGGTAAATCAATTCAGTACTAATATTGGCTCTTTTTGCCAGCAGTTCTTCGTCAATAGCTACATAGTCGGTAAAAAGTCCGGTGTAGGAGCGCAGCAAAAGCTTGATAAAACCATCGAAATCCGCATTAGCAACCTGAAATTTGTATAAATCATCACGCCCAACCTGAAAATACACTTTGGAGGGACTATCAAGTTCATCAGTAAGTTCCAGGTAACCTTCCCGCTGTAAAATCTTCAGGCTATTGAAAACTGTGGTGATCTGAAAAGAAAAATTGGAAGCAAAAGTAGCCATGCTGAATTCGAATGACTGATTTTTGCCAAAACCAACTGCCAGCTGGTAAAAATTGCAAATGGCTTCGTAAATCCGTCTGATGGTGTCGGGCTCAGGAAATGATTTGTCAACATTCTTTTCCAACCGCAATTTGTCGCTGTTGGTGTAAAGCAAAACCGACCAGGCCGACTTTCCATCACGCCCGGCACGACCTGCTTCCTGAAAATATGCTTCAACCGAATCGGGCGCTTCCAAATGAATTACAAACCGGACATCTGCTTTGTCAATGCCCATTCCAAATGCGTTGGTCGAAACGATGACTCTGCAATTTCCGCTCTTCCATGACTCCTGTTTCTCCGACCGTATTTTCGAACTCAGCCCGGCATGGTAATAGTCGGCCGAAATTTTATTTTTCTTCAGCAAATCACTGACTTCGCGCGCCAGCTTTCTGCTTCTGACATAAATAATTCCTGTTCCCTGAGCCTTCTGAACTGCCCTCACCAGGTAATTCAGCTTGTCTTCCTCATTACGAACCAGGTAAACCAGGTTACTCCTGTAAAAACTGGTTTTCAGAACGTTTTTGGTCCTGAATTTTAATTGCTCCTGAATATCATCGACTACCCGCGGGGTTGCGGTAGCGGTAACGGCAAGAACTGGTATATTGGGCAGCATATCTCGCAATTCAGCAATCCGCAGGTACGATGGTCTGAAATCGTATCCCCACTGCGAAATACAATGTGCCTCGTCAACAGCAATCAGATTGACATCAAGCTGGTTTAACCGCTCACGGAATTGCTCCGTAGAAATTCGTTCTGGCGAAAGGTACAGGAATTTGTAATCACCCCAGGCGGCATGGTCGAAAGCAATCTTAATTTCCTGCGCTGTCATTCCTGAATAAATAGCAAGTGCTTTAATGCCGCGCTGGTTAAGGTTTTCAACCTGATCCTTCATCAGGGCAATCAAGGGAGTAATTACCAGACAAATGCCTGGTTTTGAAAGCGAATAAACCTGATAGGTAATGGATTTACCTCCGCCGGTTGGCATTAGACCAAGCGTATCTTTCCCCGCTGCAACTGATCGGATAATTTCTTCCTGAAGCGGCCTGAAAGTGGCGTATCCCCAATATTTGGTTAATATTTGCCTGAATTGATCCAACTCTTTCGGTTAAGTTTATTTGATCAAATTTATAGCTTTTCCTTTTACAGAGATATATAGCTTCGATCAAACTTAACCGTGAATTTCTGATCTGCCAGAAACTAATGGATAGGATAGATTTTACTTCAGCTATTCTGCAATTTCGTGGCTCAGGCAGTGCAAGGTTCCCAATCCCCAAACCAAATCAACGGCACTGATTCCGATTACATCCCGGTCGGGAAATAATTCGGTCATAATTCCGAGCGCTTTGTAATCGTTTTTATCGTTGAAAGTCGGCATCAAAATGCAGCCGTTGGTCATCAGGAAATTGACATAACTGGCCGGAAGACGCAAATCTTCAAAGTCAAGCCGCGTTGGCATCGGCATTTTGACAACGTTTAATTTTTCGCCGTTTTCAAGTCGCGCATTTTTCAGGATTTCAAGGTTGGCTGCCAGTTTGTGGTGATTGGGGTCAGTTGTGCCGGGTTCTTCGACAGCCACAACGGTGTTGCGATTCACAAAGCGGCAAATATCGTCGACATGGCCGTGAGTGTCGTCGCCTTCGATGCCGTCTCCGAGCCAAATCGTATTGGTAACTCCCAAATATTCGAGGAACACATTTTCGTAATCTTCTTTGCTGAATCCGGGGTTTCGCACCTGCAGCAGCGGGTCCATCAAACATTCTTCGGTGGTGATGAGTGTTCCACAACCATTGACATCAATCGAGCCGCCTTCAAGCACCACCAGTTTGCCCTTGTAAGTGGCCTGAACGAGCGGCAAACCCAAATGACTGGCCACAGCGGCCGGCGTCCCTTGATCTTTTTTGTGGTTTTTGTATTTGGCCCAGCCGGTAAACCCAAACTGAATAGCTTCTCGACCTCCTCCAGCAGTTTTTACGATTGCCGGACCCGAATCGCGCATCCAGTTGCGGTTGGTGTCTTTGATGATGTAGCTCACTACCGCCGGATCGACATGCGCTTGTTCGAGCATACCAGCCACTTTTTCGCGTAGTTCGTCGGATTTGACTACCAAAATGACCGGTTCATAGGTGGTTACTTTTTTAATCATTTCCACAAAAGCCCATTTAATGGCATGATATTTTCCGGGCCAGTCGCGCCCTTCCGAAGGAAACGATAAGAGCGTTACCTGATGTTTTTCCCATTCAGCCGGGAATCTGCGGGTAATTTTATTCATGATGTTTGGATTCTTTCAGTTATTGATTTCCGATGACTACATTCCATTCTCGGACCGTCCATTCAGGAATCAGTCCGTTTTTAACGTAGGGATCGTTTTGAGCAAAGCTTTCCGCAACAGTCCGACTTTCGCCTTTGAAAACCAATACCGCGCCATCGGCAGGATCGCTGAGCGCACCGCCTAAAACAAGTTCTCCGTTTTCGAGCGCCTGGCGGGCTAACGCCAGGTGTTCTTCGCGAAAAGGTGCGCGCTTTTCGATATAATTTTCAACGGTTTTATAAAACAGGATGTAGTACATGATTGACGTTTCTGTTGCTGCAAAAATAGAACTATTTTAAATTGATGCTTTGACTAAATTCACTGGTCGTTTTCAGGTCGAACTCAAAATAGTCGAGCTTTTTGTTCATGGTCAGTTCTGTCTTCAGTGAATAGTCAGAAATCAGCAATTTCCCGGCATCGTAGGTCATTTGTCCTTTTCCGGTTCCTGTTCCGGTGAACGAATTGTCCATCCGGCGTGGAGTCATGGTGTAATTTTGCGTAAACTCAAATTTTGCCAGGCCCTTTTCAAGGCTCATTAACTTGTAGTTCGACTCAACCACCATGTCGATTTCCGAACCTTCCATGGCCATTATTACGGGGCGTTTAACCGAAAGTGTATCACCAACTTTTAGGCGTTGCACCGGAAACTGAAACTGTGCGAAGCTTTTCTGCAGATTTTGGATGAGACTAATGCGTTGATCAATTCCGAGTTCCGGTGACTGAACCGATTGAAATACCGGTTGGTGATTGGCATTCACTTCGCCAGTCACTACTGTTCCTTCGGGAATAGTATTTTTTCCGTCGAGGCTCATTGTTTTGATGTAAGTGAGCTTGAGCGAACAGGTTGAATCTGCAGTCGCAATTCCTGTTTCGAGTTCAGTATCTGTTTTTGTTTTCAGGCTCGAAATGGTCGGGTTTTGCACCTTCATGCTTTTCAGCTTTTTCATCGCAAAACCTTCTCCTGAATAAGTAATCACGGTTTCGGTTCCCCGAATGGTTGAAATCCGATAGGTTTTTTCTGGCTGAAACTGAACGTTCAATGTAAATCCTTCGGGTTTGGGCTGTTTGCAGGAAAAGGAAATCAGCAAAAGCAGGAAAGCTGTTGTTTTTCTCATGGACAGAAAATGATGAATCGAAGCTGGATTTATCGTACAAATTGGAATTAATGACCTTCGAGCCCAAACAAATCAAATGGTTTGATGCTAAATGTTTCGTGTAAAAAGATCGCCAGTAAAACGATGAAAACGATGAAAGCCAGTAAAATCAGAAATTGTGAACCCGAAATTTTTTGAATGGGTTGCCGGTCTTTGATTTCGCAGACTTCGCCCGGACAATATTGAACTTTATCTTTGAAAAACAGCGGGTAAAATTTGCATCCGAGGCAAATGCCAAAAACCGATTCGAAAAACAGGAAAATCAGGCAGATCAGACAAATAATTCCTGAAATTGGGCTGTAGGAATTAACGACCACCATCAGCACAAACATGATGACAGACAGCACAATACCGATGATCCATGCAAATTTTTTTTGTGCTGCTCCCACATATTCAGGAGTTTGATTTTTAACGATCAACCGGCCCAAAATAAGAGTGGGAGAGAAGCGCGGATTGACGAATACACGAATCAGAAAATCGACCATAAAACCAGTAATGACATATTTAATCAGCGGGAAATAGCCTTTGAAAATGATGGCCATGAGCGCAGTGTAGGTAAACAGGAACAAAATGCCGGCAGCAGCGCGGATTTCGCGTTCGTTCATTACCGGAATGCTGTATCCCGGAACGTCTTCTCCAAATTTGATGAGTTTTTCCATGGCCTTGGTTTTTAACTGCTTGTTAGTGATTGAAAATTAAGCGGCGTGACGGATAATTTTAATTCCACTTTTTAATATTTCGGATACAACTGGATTTGAACTTTTAAAATCAACTGCCCTGAAAGGGTGTGGCTCTATCAATAAATCTTCTTCAGTTCTCATTTTTAAAAGTTCAATCTGAAGGTTAATGATGTCGTCGGCAGATTTGAAAATTATTGCAATATCAATGTCACTATCCTGATGATTAGTTCCTTTTGCAAATGAGCCAAATAGAATTGCTTCAACTACATTGTATTTCTTCTCCACCAATGAGAGATAGCGTTGCGCAATTTTTATAGCGTCGTCTTTATCCATTGCCTTAATTGTTTGATGTTTGAAATCCATTCAGAAGTAAATTCCGGAGTACATTTTTCATAAAAGGCCTGCTTATAACTATCGTACCTTGCATTCAGGTTAAATGAGGTTATGGTATCTAACCATGAGATGTGTTCTCCGTTAAATTCTACTTTTGAGATATTAGCCAGCCTTCTTAAATCATGTGTAAACGGGGCATGAGCATTGGTTTGTTTCACAATCAATGCTTTTAACAACCGTTCGATTACAATATGCCCCATAAACAGCGACCAATGGTAATCTTTTAATTCGAAAAGATGAATCATTGTGTTATAATCACTGTCGGATGTTGCAATCCAATGATTATAAACTTTTTCGATATCAATCTTTTCGTTATCCATAAATCAAAAATAAGAAATATCCAGAGATAATTTGATTGACCTTTTAAGCGATCTTCGTTAATCGATAAACCTCTTTGTAATATCGCCGTAGGCATCAATCCGGCGGTCGCGCAGGAAGGGCCAATTGCGGCGGACATCTTCCATTAGGGCATGATCAATTTCCGCCATGATGATTTCTTCCTTGTCGTGCGAGGCTTCGGCCAGAATTTCGCCTTGCGGCCCGGCAATAAACGATGCTCCCCAGAATTCAATGCCAGCCGATGTTTCCACCGGTTTTTCGAAGCCAACCCGGTTGCAGGCTGCCACAAAAATACCGTTGGCCACGGCATGTCCGCGCTGAACAGTGCGCCATGCATCGTGTTGTTTCACACCGTATTGTGCTTTTTCGTGAGGATGCCAGCCGATGGCAGTTGGGTAAAAGAGTACATCGGCGCCCTGCAAAGCCGTGATTCGTGCTCCTTCGGGATACCACTGGTCCCAGCAAATCAATGTGCCGATTTTGCCCACTTTGGTATCGAAAGCTTTGAACCCGATATCGCCCGGAGTGAAATAGAACTTTTCGTAGTAGCTCGGATCATCCGGAATGTGCATTTTGCGGTACAAACCAGCCTGTGAACCGTCGGTGTCGATAATATAGGCCGAATTGTGGTACAGTCCTGAAGCACGGCGCTCAAAGAATGGAACGACCAATACAATATTCAATTCTTTGGCCAGGTCGCTGAACGCTTGGTACGAATCGTTGTGTAACGGCTCGGCCAAATCAAAATAGTCGTGGTTTTCGCTCTGGCAAAAGTAGAACGAGCTGTATAATTCGGGCAAACAAACCACGTTGGCGCCTTGCTGAGCAGCTTTTCGTATCCATTCCAGACATTTTTTGAGGTTCACTTCCGGAGTTCCGTCCAGCGAAATCTGCGTCAACGCGATAGTATAGTTTTTTCTCTTCATGATTTTCAATGTTTGCGGCAAAAATAGTGAAATCGTTTGAAGAATGACAAAGTCATCAAAAGTCATTCATAGTCATTGATTGTCATTTAGTTGTTGACGGCGTCATTGCAATCAATGACGCGAAGCGAATGACCAATAATGACTTTCTTTTTGTGACTACTCTTCTTTAAAATATTCTTTTCCGGCATTGCAGATGGGGCAGCGGTAACTTTTGGGCAGTTGCTCGAAGGGCGTTCCGGGCGAAATTCCCATCGAGGGGTCGCCTTCATCCGGATCGTACACAAAGCCACAGATAGCGCAGATGTAGCGTTTTCCGTCGAAATAGGTGACATCGGTTTCATCCGGTTTTTCTTCTACAATGATCGATTGAATCTCCTCGTCCAGCTTCGATTTGTCGATGTATGTCGGCGAGTTTTTTGGTGAGAACATTTTGTATTTCTCGCGGTAGTACTGATAGGTTAGTGGTTCTTCGTCGGAAACGATATCAGAGTCAATCACTTCACCGATCATCAGGTAATGCGAACCCAAATCGATCGACTTCACGACTTTGCAATCGAACCAGGCCACCGAACTGTCGATCACGATGGGAGCGCCGGACGTGCCTTTCAGGTAATTAATTCCTGAAAACTTATTGATCTCGGTGGACGACATAAACCCAAAGTCGCCGATGATTTTCATGTTCACCTCTTTTTTCAGGACCGATACTGAAAATGCACCGGAACCGAGAATGATTTGAGTGGAAAAATTGTCTTTGTGGCACGAGATGGCCACTTGCGGCGGATTTGAGGTCACCTGAAAAACCGTGTTGGCGATGTATCCCGACTTCTGTCCTTCGTGTTCCGAAGCGATCAGGTAAAGTCCGTACGAAAGTTTATGGAATGCTTTGAATTTCATAATAGTGTTATTAATTGAGCGAATTTAAAGCATTGATTTTTAAAATATGATGTTGTCTCATGTTTTAAAGGGAAATCTTTCTACAGTAGAAAAGTATTTGATCAATTGTTGTTTTTCTTGAAAATATACTTTACATTTAGAGGGTAAATTTGTAAAGTATGATTTACAGAAAGCTTTGGGTTGAGAAATTGTTCGAAGCATGGAAGCTCCGTCCTTTGATATGGCTTTCCGGGGTAAGGCGAAGCGGAAAAACATCGTTGGCCAAGATGCTCCCCGAGGCGAAGTATTACAATTGCGATCTTCCCTCTGTTGTCAGGATGCTGGAAGACCCGGAATATTTCTATCAAAATCATTTACCCGGCTCAATTCTGATTTTTGACGAGATACATCGTCTAAAAGATCCAAGTCTCGTGTTAAAGATCGGTGTTGACGAGCATCCTGACCTAAAAATATTGGCAACAGGTTCGTCTACTTTATCTGCGACGAGTAAATTTCGAGATTCATTGACTGGCAGGAAAATAAATTTGTACCTACCGCCTGTGATTTGGAAAGAAACCGTAACAGAATTTGGAATTCCGGAGTTGGATAAAAGGCTAATGATGGGGGGATTACCGGAATTTCTTTTGTCAGATTCCAAGAATATTTCGCTTTATTCCGAATGGATTGATAGTTATTATGCCCGCGACATTCAGGAGTTGTTTCAGGTGAGAAACAGGGAAGGTTTTCTGAAACTCCTGAAGTTACTATTTATTCAAAGTAGTGGATTTTTGGAAATTTCGAAGTTGGCTAAAGATTCTGGACTAAGTCGTCCGACTGTAATGTCGCATATTGAATCTCTGTCTGTTGCTCATGCCATATATCTGGTCACGCCATTTTCTGACAGGTCGAGCAACGAGATTGTTAAAAGGCCAAAGGCATATGCATTTGATACGGGTTTTGTTACACATGTTAATGGTTGGAATGAAATCAGGGAAACTGATCGCGGATTATTGTGGGAACATTTGGTTTTGGATATGCTACGAGTATATTTCGCGGACGTACATTATTGGCGGGATAAAGACGATGCAGAAGTAGATTTTGTGGTAAAAGGAAAAGGGAAAGAGGTGCATGTTTTTGAGTGTAAAATAAACCCCGATAAATTTTCAGCAAAATCGGTGATGAAATTTAGAAGAAGCTATCCTGAAGGACGTAATTTTTGTATTTGCCCACATTTATCTGTTCCGTACAGTTTGTTAGTGGGAGGCATACCGATAGAATTTGTTTCGGATGTCCCGTCAATTGATTAAGATCAATGTCGCAACAGATGGTCAGCCGATTGTAAAATTTTCATTTTTAAGTTTTCGGGATAATCCGGATGATCGGTCAGGAACTGACGAACAAGTTCGCCGGCTTCCCCGCTGTTGTGACCTTTCAGCAGATTATCGAGCCACGACTTGGGAAAGAAAATATCGCCGGTTTGCTGTATTTCCTGCAATTCGTTGAGCGCCGGGCGGATGTATTTCACAGCTTCCGTTTGCCGGAGCGGATGGTTCAAATATGCCAACGCCTGATCGATCCACGGCTCGTGTTCGCGGTTTTCCTCCTGCAGCAGCGATTCGAAAAAACGATCGCGCTCGATTTCTTCCGGATTCAGGCTTTGCCGCACAAACTGAAACTGTGCTTTTTTATCCGGATTGGTCAGCCGAAGTTCCTGCTGATCGAGTATTGTTTTAGCTTTCGCCGGAAGTTTCAGCGCTAACTGATAAGCGAGTTCATTTTGCTGATCAACGCTAAGTTTGCTTTCTTTCTGGTTCAGCCAATTCTCCAATCTAGCCAGCGATTCGGGCGTATGAGCAATCCGAATGATCGTATTGATAAGCGCCGTTTGCTGATCTTTCCGTTCAGAATATTCACTCCAGAGTACAGCTTCAAGTTGCTCTTGAAAAACCTGCTGTTTTTCGACTGCCAGGCGATACACCAAATCAAATTCGAGGTAACTCAGGAGGCGTTCGTAAATCACCGGATTCGTTTCATTGGGGATTGCGGCAATCATCGCAGAGACCAATTCTTCGGGCTGAAGAAGGCCTTCATGCACATTTTCCTGAAGGTCGGTTAAAACGGAAGCCCGCAAAACGTCGTCCGTCAAACCGGCAAAATTTTTCAAGAAATATACTGTCGTGGCTGTATCCATTTCTACCAAGCCGTACGTTTTTCCATCGGCATTCAAATAGAGCCATGTCGGTTTTTCATCAGGAAATACGTTTTCGATGGTTACTTTTTGTGCATCGAGTTTGATTTTCTGCCGGAAGATTTCTCCTTCTTTCAGAAAAGCCATTTCAATTTCCTGCGGCCAAATTCGACTTTTACTGAAAGGATCGGTTTGCGTAATCGTCAGGTTTCGCCCGTCAACCGAGGCTTTCAGATGTGGTCGGCCCGGTTCGTTGACCCAACTTTCCGACCATCGGATCAGTTCATCGCTGGTTTGGCCTGAATTCAGGATGCCGATCAACTCCTGCCAGCCTGCATTTCCGTAGGCATTTTTCGAAAGGTATTGCTGAAGTCCCTTTTGCAGCGCGGCTTCGCCGGTTTTTTGCTCCAACATGCGCATCACGATGGGCGCTTTGTGGTAAATAATGGAGCCGTACAAACTTCCGGCGTCTTTCATGTTGGCCAGCTTTTGCCCGATGGCATTGGCTCCCGACGTGCGATCGACCGAATAGGCGACATCGTAATGGGCCAGCAGAAATTGAAGATCGAAATTAAATTCAGGAAACAAGGGCGACACCACTTTATCGGCAATGAAATTGGCAAACACTTCTTTTAGCCAGACCTCGTCGAACCACGGCATGGTCACCAGATCGCCAAACCACATGTGCGCCGTTTCGTGGGCAATCAGGTTGGCTCGTTTCAGCAGTTGCTGGCGGGTAGGTTTTGCGTCCGGAAACAGCGTGGACGCGCGGTACAACGTGGCTCCCGGGTGTTCCATCCCATTGTACTGAAACGATGGAATGGCCACCAGATCGTACTTTTCGAACGGGTAGGGAATGCCGGTGTAGTTTTCAATCCACTTGAGCGATCGAAAGACCAGCAAAAAAACAGAGTCGGCATGATTCCGAATTTCCTCCTCTTTTTCGCGGTGATACAACAGCACCTTTCTCCCGTTTTGGGTGCGGCTGATGGTGTCGAACTTCCCGGCTGTAAAGGCAAATAAATACGTGGGCAGCGCGTGAGTCGGTTTGAAATCGAGTGTCTTTACGGAATCATCGGAAACTTCATTTTCCAGTGATCCGTTGGCCACAGCTTTCCATTCGTGTGGAATTTGTAGCCGCAACTTGAATTTGGCTTTCAGATCGGGCTGATCGAAACACGGAAAGAGGGTAGAAGCCCGGTCGGGAACCAACAAAGTGTATAAAAACTCCGGATTCCGGTTGAGCGACCAGTCGGGGCAATCAAAATTCAGTTTGATTTCGTTTTGGCCCGATTTCAGGAGGGATTTGGTTACGACCAAATGGCCTTTTTGAATGCTGATTTCTACATCTTCACCGTTGACATTCACAGTATAGCTAATGGTTGTGTCACCCTTAAAATCGAGTTGCAAATCCTGTCTGGCATTTTTCAGCATGAATCTGATTGTCGCACTTCCTTTGACTTGTTCCGATTTTTGTTCCGGAATAGTGAAACTCAAATCGTAACTCAGTTCCGAAATTACTGATTTCCGATGGCGCGCCAATTCTTCCGGAACTCCTGTTACAACAGGAAGTTTGGTCGATTCGCAGGCAGCCAGAATCATGATCAGCACGAGGGAAAAGGCAACTCTCATTTTTTGTTTTTTACAATTTATTAAACCTCCGGCTCACCTTGTGTATTCCATTCAGGTATATTTCCATGATGTAGCGTCCTTCGGGCAGATGTTTTAGGTTCAGTTCGGTGACCGACTCTTTGATGTTAGTGAATTCGTGTTGCTCGATGTAGTCGCCGTCGCGCGTGATGCGTGCTTTTAAAATTCCGGTTTTGTTGCTGCTGGTGAAAATGGTCAGGTTGTCCTTCACCATTCGGGGAAAAAGATTCACACCGAATAATTCGTTGTTATTGTCGGCCTGTACTTCTTTACGGGTGCGGAAGGCGAAAAATTGCCCGTTCCCACAGTCGCTTTCAAACAAATGAAGCAGTTGCCCTTTGGTATCCTTCAGCTTCAGTTTTCCCAATCCGGCATCAGCTTTATACCAGAATTCGAGTCCGTCGCCGGCTGAATCGTTCAGCATCAAATAATAACTTCCTTCGGCCAGTTTCACCGTGTCGAGGATTTGAGTGGCGGCTTTCAGTTGTCCGGGCAACTTCGAAAACACGGTGTCGCCTTTGCTGCTGATAATGAAAATGGAATTGTCGGAAGGCTTGTTGTTGGTCAAAAAGTCGATCACGAAATTGGTTGGCAAAACCGGCACATCATTGAATTCGGATTTCAGGAAATTGTCGCCCTCCCATTCGTCGTTAGCGCCGTTGGGTTTGGTGAGTGTGACTGAGAAGGTGTTCAATCCCGGTTGGGCATCAATCCAGTCAGGAATAGTAATGAGCGCGGCCTGATTGAAAGCCAGGTTTCCTTTCCAATGAAAAGTTTTAGCAGTGAATCCGGAAGTTTGATAAGAAATGTTTAGCGTCCGCAATGCATTTTTGCCCAGGTTCCGGATTTTGATGATCGGGTTAAAAGCTCTTGGGTTGAAGCGGTTGAACGCTTCGTCGGTGGTGGGTGCGATGATTTCTTCCAAAGCCACATCGTTTTTATGCTGCGGGGCTGAGTACTGGAAAAAGTAAGCGGTGATCTGCTCTTTGGGCTGGTCGAGGTTTCGGGCAGTGTAGGGCTCCATTTGCAGATCGATCGTGGAGGCGGGTTTGCTCAGCGGAATGTCGATCACATCGGGTTCCTGCAAATCGCCGGGGCACCAGTACCCGCGATCGAAAACCCAGGTTCCACCCTGCGGATACAGGGCATTGTCTGCACATTCTTTCCACAGGTTGCGGTGATCGACCACTTTACCATCGAAAATCACTTCGCGCCAGCGGCTGCAAAACTCGCTGCATCCTTTGGGACGGTCCATGCCGTGGCCGGTGTGCTGAATGCGGAACCGTCCGAACGAACTTCCGGAAGCTTTTTGAACCGGCATCGGAGCCAGACTTTTTTCAATGTCGTTGGCCGGATTTCCGTACTGAAAATTGCCTTCCCACAATTTGCTGAAAGCGGTCATTTTTGCAATAGCCGGACCGAAATCGATGCGGAAATCGATGGTCATATCCCAGCCCACACTGGTGGCTTCATAACCGGTGTGAATGTATTGAACCTCCACGCTGTCGCGCAGGAACGGGGCAAAATCAGTGACATCCACTTTCCAGGTATATTTCCACCCGGGGATGAAATTGCTTCCGTAGGGTGTGAGCATTCGGCCGATTTCGAGGTTCAAGGATTCGGCCTTTTTTCCGCCTTTTCTGACGAGTTTCACGCGGTCGATGTAATCCCAATGGGCAATTGGCCGGTCAGCAGGGTAGGCGAGGGTCAGGTTCATAAAAATACGCCTGACTTCGGCTTTTTCTTCCGGAAAAACACCCCATGCACTGAAACTTTTTTCGCCCTTTTGAGGATCGCAGGTGATCGTCAATTTATTGTGCGTCACCACGTGGGCCGATTGTGAAAAGCCCGCGATAGACGCAAAAATCAGGATTGATATCAGAATTATTTTATTCATGGCAAACTATGGAATGGGTCGTTTTTGAATTAATTGTTCAGGTAAATCGGAAAATCTTCCGTCGTTTGAGTTCCGGTAGTGATCGGAAATGATTGGTTGATATTGAATTCCGGATTGGTGACCACCAGTTTGTACGCACAGTTCTTTTTCAGCTTGAATTTCAGGAACTGGTTCATGTCGTCGGTTTTGCGTGGCGAATAGCCGAAATCAACCACTTTGTCGCCCTCGTACAAATCGACACGGCAACTTACGCGCGATTCACTTCCGCTGGCTTTGTCTTTAAAAACGACGATGTTGGCCATCAGTTCCTGATCGGAAAGTTTTTGACTGGCGAGCGATGCCTTGTAAATGTCCAGATAGCGCTGGGTAACATTAACGCCCCAAATATACGGTTCGGTCCTGCCGGCAAACGATTTCATTCGCTCGTAGCGGGTTCGCATTTCCTCCGGAAGTTTTTTCAGATCGAGTTGGCTGATCAAATGTCCCATGTGGCTGGGGTAGTAGTACAAATTGGTTGGTTTATACGACACCGCGTAAATCCAGTGCAGCGGGTTGTCCGGATCAGCTTTTCCGGCATCGGCCACAAACCACGATTTATCGAGCGTGTCGGGGTAAAATTCGATGAACTGCCATTTTTTGTCCACCCATACTTCGCTCCACGTATGGTTGCCTTTGAAATTGGTCCACATGGCGGTTCCGGCCAGTCGCGACGGAATACCAACCGCCCGGAAGGCATCGGTAAGAATGATCGAAAGCCCGGTGCAGGTGGCCATGTGTTCTTTCATGGCTTCCAGCGGACTCAAATCAACTTTCGAGCGTTTGGTGTTGTATTCCACTTCCAATTCCTTGTTGATTTTTCGGGCGATGGCAAAAATAGCGTCCACCATGCTGGGCTGGCCATCGGCATATTTCGCAAAACGCTCGAAATAATCTTTTCGCCACGCATCGCGGGTTTCGGAGATGCTGGCATAAGGCAAAACTTCGTTGAAGAACACCGAATCGGGCAATTCGGCGCACCATTTGTATTTTGCGCGGGCTTTGTAGGCCAGATCGGTATTTTCGAGTAGAAATGCGGCGCTTAAAGTCGTTAAGTCGCGTTTGGGCATGTAGCTGATGAGGTAGGCCATGCCTTCTTTTTGCTCTTTGGGAGCCTCTGCCAGCGCTTTTTGCAACTCGGCTGAATTCGCTCCGGCTTTGGCCATTGCCGAATCTAAAAGTGTGTGGTAAAGCTTCGGAACTCCGGAATATTTCGCCTGAAATCCGAAAATAATGAATCCGGTCAGGATCAGGAAAATGAGTTTCTTCATATTGGTGTTTTTTATTGTTTTCTGAAAAAATGATCTTTTGACTTCGAAACAGTTGTGTTTAATTCTCGATTTCCGATGGTGGTACACCAAAATACTTCCGGAAACAGCGCGAAAAATAGAGCGGATCATTGAACCCAACTTTATAGCTTATTTCGGCAATGGTGTGCTGATGCGCATTGGTCTGCAACATTTTGCGGGCTTCCTTCAGGCGGATATTGCGCACAAATTCGGTAGCCGACTGGCCGGTGAGCGATTTCAGTTTCGAATACAACAGCGTTTTGCTCATGTTCATGGCCGAACAAAACTGTGGCACATCAAAATCTGCGTTGTCGAGGTTTTGATAGACAATCCGGAACGCTTTCTCG
>CAYRBM010000117.1:0-16341 GCA_964422425.1 uncultured Odoribacter sp. | reverse complement strand
GATATTGCCACGACTCGGGCAAAATGTTGCAGATAATTCGGAGCGCTTCGTCGAACGATTTGCTGTTTTGCAAAATTTCGGACGTGCGGTTAATGCCGCGCAGTTCCTTCAGCCGTTCAGTATTTCGCACGAGCAGTTCTTCGAGCGCCTTGCGCGACACGCTTCCTGAAATCAGGGCAGCCAGGTTATCAATCAGGTTACGTTCTTCGGCCAGAAACGGACCTTCGCTGGCCTCCGGAAATTCTTTGAGGTAAACGATTTCGATGGATCCTTTGGTTGAATCGGGTGCATCAAAAACCTGCTGAAGTTTCCACGGAGTTTCCGCAAAATTTGGGCTGGCAAATTGTTGGTTTCCATATTTGATGCGGGCTTCGGCATAAGCCGGATACTGCATGGCTTCGGGCAGGAACGAACAGATTTCGCTGAACAGCTCGCCGAGCGAGGTGCTTTTTTTCAGCACTTCGGTGGCACGGTTCAGGCTTTTCAATTCCTTTTGCCGCTCTTCCATGTCGTGACTTAGTTTTCCGAGCTGGATGCGCGAAATCGACCCGATGAGGAATGGTTCGGTGAGTTGCAAAACAGATTTAACTTCTTCCTGAATGGAGGCTGACGGTTCATTATTCAGGAAAAATTCAATGGCTCCCGAAGATTGGTCGGGCAGAAGGAAATCGTGGAGAACAACATTTTTGGTTTCCGAAAAACCGGAACTATGAGCAACTACTTCTCCAGTTGTGATTTGTATATTGATTTTATGTGGCTTGGCTGAGCTGTCTTTCAGTAGATTACAAACCTCCTGAAGGGATGATTTCAAATCAGTGCTTTGTCTCAAGATTGAAATCAATCCGGAAGTAAGCTTACCGTGATCAAAAAATACTTTTTCTAAAGCCATTTCTCCTAAATCATTGGTGTTTTTCTTACCCATGTCAGATAGGTTTAAACCCTCATTTGCTTTCGACCGAAAGTTAGCACTTATCCGGCAGCAATTTAAAGTTGACTGCCAATTTATGATTTTCGGTGGCAACAAAAGCACGGAGTAAAGCCTGTGACTACACTTTTAAACCTGGAGACTTAATTTTTGGTCAGCATAAATGGGTGATTCAGGAAATCTGCGGGTCAGCTCATCGAAGCTGGTATAATAAGCATTGAAATTGTAACCATCGACACACAGAGAACGGGAACTTCCGGAAATACTGACCCTTAAAATGCCGTGTTGTCCGATTTGATTTTTCTGAGTCAGACAAAGCATGGCCTGCACAGGTGTATTGCTTACCGAGCAAACGGTGCAGGCGTCGCGAATGGTTTGAGCAGAGCCTGCAACAAAAACATGATTAATCTTTCGGCTTATCAGTATCCGTTCAATTGACTGTACTGTTTTTCGTTCCGCTCCGTCGGTTATTATGAGGTCGTTCGAAAGGCTGCGGATTTCATCTTCTATGATCTGATCCAGGCTTCCTTTCCCTGTTACAAGACTTGTGATGTGATTTCCAGTCGAACGCAACGCAGACAAAACCGGGTAAAGAGCCATAAGACCTTCCTGGTCGGTCAGGCATAAAACAGAACCCCATGGTTCAAAATGAAATGGTTGTCCGAATGGGCCTTCAAGGTGTACTTCGTTTCCTGATGCACATGGATTGCGAAGAGACGTAAGTCCTTCAGGAAGGAGGCTGGCAATGAGGGTCAGTGTTCCTCTGATAGAATCGGTTTTAATTACCGGAAGAGTAATTGCCGGTCCTGCGGATTTCTGACGAAGAATAACATACTGCCCGGGCTGTGGCATTTTGAAATCTGCTGATGGTATGATTTCCAGCTTATAAAGCTGCTCTGAAAGGCTTTTTCGACTTATTATTTTGCTCGTCATTTCATTTCATTTGATTGGGATGCGGAAGATAGTTTGAATCAAAAGGAGAAAAAAAATCCAATTTCAAATTACGTGTTTCCTGTACGTGTAAAACGGAAAAATTCAAAAAGAAGAATGAGTCGTTTTTTCCGCCTTTCTGGTCTGGTTTTTGTTTAACCGATGATGTCTCTGTGGTATTCTCTTGAACGATGTTCATTATCAGTCGGTAATCGATTGACATTTTCCGGAAATCTGCACTTCTTTCTTTATGCCAATGAAAAACAAAACAAAAAACCATTCAGAAACACTAAACTACATTCGTCATGGAACTCAAAAAATCACCCAAAGCCGATCTCGAAAGCAAAAGAAAAATCTTCCTTGAATTAGGATTAATCGTTTCCCTGCTTATTTGCCTTTCTGGTTTCGAAACTACGTCAAACGTAAAACAAGTTAACGACCTGGGCACTTTAGATTCAAAACCTGATGAGGAGATTTTTATCCCTCCGACTCAGGTTGAAGAAAAGAAACCCGTTTTGCCACCACCACCTAAAGTGGTTGATCTGCTGGTTATTGTTGAAAACAATACAGAGATTACCGATGAGTTGGAGATTATTGATACCGAAGCCACATCAAAAACCGCTGTTTATGCTGCCATGCAATTAAACCAGAAAACCGATGATCCGGTTGAGGACGTGACGATCTTTATCGCTCCGGAAGAAAAACCTGAGTTTCCCGGAGGCGACTTAGCTCTTCTGAAATTCTTAAGTCAAAGCATTAATTATCCGCAGGTAGCCATTGAAAATGGAATTGTTGGGAAGGTGACCGTTAGTTTTGTTGTGAACAAAGACGGGTCAATTTCTGACGCCAGAATACTACGGAGTGTTGATGCTTCATTAGACAGAGAGGCTTTGCGGGTTGTAAACAGTATGCCTCTGTGGAAACCCGGGAAACAAAGTGGCAGGCCCGTGAGGGTTTCATACTCGGTACCTATCAATTTTGTGCTTCAGTAAGCTCGCTTTTCCAGCTTCGGTATCGAAGCCAAACAATTTTAAGGGACTTCTGAAAGGAGGTCCCTTTTTAGATGTTCCTGAGTTTCGGGCTTCAGGGAAACGTAAAATACTTGTTCAAATGTTTTTATCAGACGTGTCAATTTTCAGGAGTGGATAAAAAATGCAAAATCTGAAAACTCCTGAAGCCAGAATGGGAATGCCAATCAGCCCCCAATAACTTTCAAAAATAATTCCACCAATAGCTAATCCAAGCCCAATTACGATGCGGATAATCCTGTCAGTCGATCCAACGTTTTGTTTCATGGTAAGTGAATTTTGATGGTTTATTCCTGAATACGTTTTTGGAGGAAAACAAGTTTAAAAATTCTCCTCCAGAATCTCGGCTGCCGAGGCCACCAAATCGACACAAACGGTATCAAACAAACCCTTCTCATTGGCTTCGGCCCAACCTTCGGAAGTTGAAATATCGACTCCCAACAGTTTTTTGCACGTTAGCGAGCCATGTTTGGCGATAAATAGCTGGTTAAACCGGCGAACGGCAATCTTTGTATCGGCTTTTATTTCCTGAATGGTTTTCTCTTTATATGGTGCTTTCAGACCTAAAACCATATAAGCGCCGGTAACCGCGCCACAGGTTTTACCCATAGCCATCCCACCGCCAAAGCCAAGCGCTATGCGGAGTGCAGTGGTACGGTCGAGGTTCAGGTCTTCGGCATGACTTAATAGCACCGATTGGGCACAATTCAGAGTCTTGAAGTTTTCGATAGCGATTTGTGATTTTTTCATGATTAAGCTATTGAACCACATAGGTACATAGAAAATTATAAAATATTAAAAAAACTATTTGTTCTATGTGTCTATGTGGTTGTTAATGTTTCAAAATTAAAAACCCGAAGCAACAGCCCCGGGTTTTTAATATTTATATCATTTTGCGAGGTTGCTGAGCCTGCCGAAGAATCGGTTGCTGAGCTTGTCGAAGCATTATTCTCCGCGAACAGCTGCTACACCCGGAAGAACCTGTCCTTCGAGGTATTCGAGCAAAGCGCCACCAGCTGTTGAGATGTACGAAACGCCATCAGCAAAACCAAACTGGTTTACGCACGACACCGAGTCACCACCGCCTACCAGCGAGAACGCGCCTTTCGAAGTAGCTTTTACAATAGCTTCGCCAACAGCTTTCGAGCCAACAGCAAATTTTTCCATTTCGAATACGCCAACCGGACCGTTCCACAGAATAGTTCCTGAGTTTTCGATCACTTCTTTAAACATCGCGATGCTATTTGGACCGGCGTCCAATCCTTGCCATCCGGCAGGAATTGCACTGGCTTCAACCACCTGAGTATTGGCATCGGCAGCAAAAGCATCGGCAGCAACCACATCGGTAGCCATAAAAATTTTTACGCCTTTTTCGGCTGCTTTTTTCTCAATTGCCAAGGCGGTTTCCAGAAAATCGGGTTCGCAAATTGAATCACCCACTTCGCCGCCGTGAGCTTTCACGAAGGTGTAAGTCATACCGCCACCCAAAATCAGATTGTCCACCTTGTCGAGCAGATTTTCGATAATGGTAATTTTTGACGAAACTTTCGCGCCACCCATAATGGCAGTTAACGGACGCTGTGGATTTTTCAATACTTTATCCAAACTGGCTACTTCGCTTTCAATCAGGTAACCAAACATTTTATCGTTCGGGAAAAATTTAGCCATTACAGCAGTTGAAGCGTGAGCACGGTGAGCTGTTCCGAAAGCATCGTTGATCCAGCAGTCGCCATTGGCAGCCAGTTGCTGGGCAAAACCTTCATCTCCTTTTTCTTCTTCTTTGTGGAAACGCAGGTTTTCGAGCAACAGCACTTCGCCCGGTTTCAGCGCTTTAGCCATGGCCTGAACTTCTTCACCAACACAGTCGGGAGCCATTTTCACTTCGCGACCCAGCAATTCACTTAAATGACCAACCAGGTGGCACATCGAATATTTAGGGTTTGGGCCATCTTTCGGACGACCGAAGTGAGACATGATAATGGGAGAACCACCTTCTGCAATTACTTTGTTGATGGTGTCCACAGCGGCGCGCATACGGGTATCATCAGTAATCACAAAATTTTCGTCGAGTGGCACATTAAAATCCACACGGATCAATGCTTTTTTACCAGCGAAATCGTAGGTTTCAATAGTTTGCATATTTGTTTTTTTAAGTGTTACAAAAAATTCCCTCAAATATAACGAATAAATCGGAGCGAATAATTTTGGTTTGGTTAGTCATCCTGAATTTAATGTTTGCGTAAACTAGTTCCCGTTGCCGATTAAAACGATGCCCAATCATATTTTTTGCGGAATCTGGTTTTCACTTCAGGAATTGCTATTTTTGGACTTCTCAATTTTCAGGTACTATGTTTTTTAAAGAAATTATCGGACAGGAAGCGATTAAGCAACGGTTGATTCAGTCAGTCAGGGAAGAACGTGTAAGTCACGCCCAGCTTTTTGCAGGCCCCGAAGGAACGGGCAAACTGGCACTGGCTATTGCCTACGCGCAATACGTGGCCTGCACCAACCGTCAGCACAATGATTCGTGTGGCGAATGCCCGTCGTGCAAAAAATACCGTAAGCTGATTCATCCCGATTTGCATTTTGTTTTCCCGGTGGTGAAAACGCCTAAATTTAAAGAACCGGTTTCTGACAATTTTTTGGAAGAGTGGCGCTCCATGATTGCCCAAAGCCCCTATTTCAACCTCGACCAGTGGTTCGACCTGATTGGCGTTGAAAATTCGCAGGGGTTGATTTATGCCCACCAAAGCGAGGAAATTATCCGGAAACTGAACCTGAAATCCTACGAATCGGAATACAAAGTCATGATCATCTGGCTTCCGGAGAAGATGCACGTAGCCTGTGCCAACAAACTGCTGAAAATGATTGAGGAGCCGCCGGTAAAAACTCTGTTTGTGCTGATTACTGAAAACGAGGAAGACATTATCAGCACCATTCGCTCGCGATGCCAGCTGATTACCGTTCCGCCCATCGACCCCGATTCGATGACAAAAGCCTTGGAGCAATGGCCCGAAGCCGAAGGATTTGACCTCCGGAACATTGTGCATCTGTCGAAAGGGAACTTTGGGAAGGCCATCGAATTGCTTCAGCCCGATGAGCAAACGCTCTTCAACCTCGAACGTTTTAAGGAGCTGATGCGGTTTTCGTATGGACGTAAATATTCCGATCTGTTCAAATGGGTGGATCAGGTGGCCGGAATTGGCCGCGAAAAGCAAAAAAGCCTTCTGAATTATTTCCTGAGCAGCCTGCGCGAAAACTTTATTTACAACCTGAAAAACAGGGAATTAACTTTCATGAGCGATCAGGAAGAAGAATTTTCGAAGCGTTTTTCGCCTTTTATCAACGAGCGAAACATTCAGGAATTAACCGAGGTTTTCGAACTGGCTTTCGCTCACATCGGCATGAACGGGAATCCGCGCATCATTTTTACTGATGTGTCGTTCAAAATTGTCAAGCTGATCAGAAAATAGGTCGTCAATTATGTCTATTTTTGCAAACATACGGTAACACATTAATTCAATGGATGATCTGAATTTGGTTGATCGGGGTTGCTGCGGCGGACATGGGGGCACCTGTGCCAAACTGCACGTTTACGACTGGCTTGACGATGTAATCAATATTGCCAATCCCACCGACCTTGTTGAAGTCCGTTTTAAAAATACCCGCAAAGATTATTTCAGAAATGCGAACAATCTGAAGCTGAATCCGGGCGATATTGTGGCAGTGGAAGCCAATCCGGGTCACGATATCGGCATTGTTACCCTTACCGGCGACCTGGTGCTTGACCAGATGAGAAAACACAAGGTGACACTCATCAATGGCGAGGTTCGGAAGATTTACCGCAAAGCCAAACAAACCGATATCGACAAATGGAAAGAGGCCATCGCGCTCGAACATGAAACCATGCTGCGGTCCAGACAAATTGCCCTCGACCTCAAGCTGAATATGAAGATTGGCGATGTGGAATACCAGGGTGACAGAACGAAAGCCATCTTCTATTATTTGGCCGACGACCGTGTGGATTTTCGCCAGCTGATCAAAGTTTTGGCCGACACCTTCCGCATCCGTATCGAGATGAAACAGATTGGCGCACGCCAGGAAGCCGGCCGAATTGGCGGGATTGGTCCCTGCGGCCGTGAGATTTGCTGTGCCTCGTGGATAAATAATTTTGTATCGGTAACCACCAATGCCGCCCGCTACCAGGATATTTCGCTCAACCCGCAGAAGCTGGCCGGCCAGTGCGGAAAGCTGAAATGCTGCCTCAACTTTGAGGTGGATACCTACATTGACGCACAAAAAGATTTTCCGCCCACCAACATTGCCCTCGAAGCAGAAAACGGCACCTTTCAATACCAAAAAGCTGATATTTTCGGCCGGATATACTGGTACTCGCAAGTTGGCGATAAGTCGGGCAATTTTGTTCCCGTTTCGGTCGATCGGGTGAAAGAAATTATCCGCGTAAACCAGAAAGGCCAGAAAGTGGCCCGCATTGCTCAGGAATTTGAAAACAAACCAGCTGTCGAGAAAATTACTTTCGAAGCGGGTTCCGACCGCGATGTGATCACCCGTTTTGACGAACCTAAAAAAGCGAATCATAAAAAGCACGGCAACAATAACCGCCGTCGCAAATTCAGACCAAAATCATGAAGCAATTTTTAAGTTGTTCATTCATTCTTCTGCTGATCGTAAGTTTGGCTTCGTGCGATCGGAAAAGGGTTTTTGAGTCGTATTACGAACTCGATCAAAAAGGATGGCATAAAGATTCAGTGGTCGTTTTCAATGCTCAGTTGACCGACACCATCAAAAATCACAATTTATATATCAATATCCGGAACAAGGGAACTTACCCGTACAGTAATTTGTGGCTTTTCCTGAGTATCGGGTCACCCGATGGAACAGTAAAAACCGACACTGTTGAATTTACACTGGCCGAGCCCTCCGGAAAGTGGAAAGGCAGCGGCATTGGAGGTCTGCACGATAACCAGATTTTGTATAAAGGCAGTGTTTATTTCCCTCACAAAGGCGACTATAAGTTCAGCATCAAGCAGGGAATGCGCGACAATGTGCTGCCCGGCATCCGCGATATTGGTGTCAGGATTGAAACGACCTATTAATTCAAAAATAAGTATTTCAAAAAATGGCAACAATTGGTAAAGATGAGTTTCTAAAGCTTTATTTGCTGGATGACATGAAATTCGATCTCATTTCTTCCAAGTTTGGCATTGACAGACCGAAGCTTTCAGAATGGTGGGAAAATCGTAATATGGAGTTACATGAGATAATTCAAAAATCAAATCAAACCTATAATACCAAAAGGAATAATCCTGACTTTAAATTTAAGGCAAAATCAAAAAGAGAATTTTTTGACTGGTATAAGAGCCAACCTTCAACATGTGGTTATTGTGGGATAGAAGAAAAAAAGCTAAGAGAATTATTTGGAGGCGACAAACCGTTCCTTGAAACAAAACGTGGCAGAGGGAAAAGTCTTGAATTAGAAAGAAGAGATTCTAAGTCAAACGAATACAGTGAGGTAAATTGTATCTTAGCTTGTTATCTGTGCAATAATCATAAAAGCGACCTTATTTCTGAAGAAGATCACAAAAAATATTTTACCGGGCAAATTCGTCAGTATCTGGAAGATAAATATTCTGAATTGAAAAAAAATGATTGCAGATAATGAAACAGACATAGTATATTTTTCAGAAATCTTAAAAACCAACAATCGATTTTCCGACACTCGTGATAGTATCCTCGATATTTTGAGAAATAACAAAGTCAGTTGTTGTTTTTTGCCTGAGACAAGGGACATTTGGGCACGTGATTATATGCCAATCCAAGTTTCTGATAATACATTTCTGGAATATCGATATGATCCTGATTATTTACAGGGTGAAGAAAATCGCATATTAAAAACTTACCCCGATATCGTCTGTGATTCTCTTGGGCTAAAAACAATCAAAACGGATATTCTAATTGACGGTGGAAATGTTATTAAATCAAAAGATTCGGTTATTCTTACCGATAAAATATTAGTTGAAAATAAAGGAATTTATGAGCCAGCTCAATTGATATCCAAACTCAAGCAGCTATTTGAAGTTGAAAAGGTTATCCTCATTCCGTGGGATGAAAAAAATGATTACTTCGGTCATGCTGACGGAATGGTTCGTTTTGTAGATGAAAAATGTGTCCTAGTTCAAGGATATTTCGATCTTTATCCAAAGAAGTTTAGAGATAAACTTTTTGATGCTCTTAAAAAAGCAAATATTGAATGGATTAAGCTTAAATACGATGTTTCAAGTGAAACGGAATATTTGAATTGGGCTTACATTAATTTTCTTCAAACAAAAGATTTAATCATTATTCCAAAGTTTGGTATTGAAGAAGATGAACAGGCGTTAAGTCAGATTTCTTCAGTATTTCCTGAATATTCGGAAAAGAAAATGATTTTTCAAGTTGAAATGGGAAAGATAGTTCAAGAAGGAGGAGCACTAAACTGTATGTCTTGGACAATAAAAAATAAATTGAAAGTATAGTGGGGAAGAATAAATTAGCAAAGTTTGCCGATATGGCAACCTACGAACACGTCGTTCAGGTACCATTCAGCCAGTTACAATCCGGAGAATTTGCCTATCGGGGCAATTGGAGCCGCGACTTTTTTAAAAACAACAACCCGATCGTTCTCGAACTGGGTTGCGGCAAGGGTGAATACACGGTAAAACTCGCGCAGCATTATCCTGAAACGAATTTCATCGGCGTCGATATCAAAGGCTCGCGAATGTGGAAAGGTGCCACGCAGGCGAAAGAATTAAACCTGAAAAATGTAGGTTTTCTGAGGGCCAACATCGAAAACATCGGGCTGATTTTTGGTCCGGAAGAGATTGCCGAAATCTGGCTCACTTTTCCCGATCCACAAATGAAAAAGGCAAGAAAAAGACTCACAGCCACCAACTTTATTTCGAATTACCGGCAAATCATGGTTCCAAATGGCATAATTCACCTGAAGTCGGACAGTAATTTTATGTACCGATACACCGAAGCGATGGTGGCCGAGAATCGATTCGGGGTCATTCGGCAAACCGATGATTTGTACCACTCTGAAATACTCGACGAATTGCTTTCTATCCAGACGTTTTACGAAAAACAATGGCTCGATCGCGGCCTGACCATTAAATATCTATCATTCAGATTAAATCACACCGAACCTTTGCGCGAGCCCGATGTTGAAATAGAAAAAGACCCTTACCGAAGCTTTGGCCGCAGCGCGAGGGAATAAATTCAAGGCAAAAGGTAAATGTATAAAGGCAAACTTGTTGTTATCCTTCGGTAATTCAATCCTTCAGTCTATGAGTGATTTTTACGACAAAGTATATGAAGTTGTACGCCTGATTCCTCCTGGAAGGGTAACCAGCTATGGCGCAATTGCTACCTATCTGGGAACAGCTCAGTCGTCGCGCATGGTGGGTTGGGCCATGAACAACGCAGGGTTACAGTCACCCTATGTTCCGGCACACCGCGTAGTTAACCGGAATGGATTGCTCACCGGGAAACGCTACTTCGGGACATCGACAGCCATGCAGGAACTGCTCGAAGCCGAAGGAATTCAAGTGATCGACGACCAGATTGTCGATTTCGAAAAGCACTTCTGGAACCCGCTTGTTGAACTTGGAATGGATTAAATTGTTTTTGAACTGATAAAAAACAAAAGCACGCTGCTCAATTAAATCGTAAATTGTAAATCTTTAAATAAGAAAATACCATGACAGAAATACCACGGAAACTGATTGTTCCCAAAAATATTACCGATGCACTCCGGACGGTAAATTATCCCGGGAGTAATCAGGATGTCGTTTCGCTCGACATGGCCCAGGAAATCAGGGTTGCCGGCAAAAAGATCACGTTTTCGCTCGTTTTCCAGCGATCGGATGATCCCAATATTCAGGCCGTAATTGCTGCCTGCGAAGATGCCATTATTGCACAGTTAGGCCCCGATGTGGAGATTAAAGGCAACATTTCCGCCAAAGCCATCCACCAGATGGAACGCCCGATTTTGCCCGGAGTTAAAAACCTGATTGCCGTGGCTTCCGGGAAAGGAGGAGTAGGTAAATCAACGGTTTCGGTCAATCTGGCCGTAGCACTCGCCAAAACCGGGGCAAAAGTTGGCCTGATCGATGCCGATATTTTCGGACCGTCGCTCCCCAAAATGTTTGGGGCTGAAGATACTCGTCCGGCAGGCGTGCGCGTTGCCGGGAAAGAACGTATTCAACCCATCAGCAAATACGGGGTCAACTTTCTTTCTATTGGCTTTTTCGTAGCCACCACCGATGCAGTCGTTTGGCGTGGCCCAATGGCTTCGAACGCGCTGAAACAACTCATCACCGACGGAAACTGGGGAACTCTCGATTATTTGCTGTTCGACCTTCCCCCGGGGACCAGCGACATTCATTTAACCCTGGTACAAACTGTTCCGGTAACCGGAGCCATCATTGTTTCTACCCCTCAGGACATTGCTTTGGCTGACGTCATCCGTGGAGTAAACATGTTTAAAGGTAAAGGTGTTGATGTGCCGGTACTTGGATTAATCGAAAACATGGCATGGTTCACCCCCGTAGAACTTCCGGAGAACAAATATTATGTTTTCGGAAAGGGCGGTGCTGTTAAACTGGCGGAGGAAATGGGACTTCCGCTGCTCGGACAGGTACCGATCGTCATGGGTATTCGCGAAGGCGGCGATGCCGGAACTCCGGCAGCCTGGGACGAAAATTCAGCTGTTGGTCAGATATTTGCCGGGATTGCAGAGAAAGTAATCGAAGAAGTCGGGTTTCGGAACAACAATCTCGATCCAACCAAAAAAGTGAAAGTAAGCCGGAAATAACCCCGTCAGTTTATACCTGAAAACGGAACATTTTGTCAATCTTATGGACAGATGTTCCGTTTTTTTATGCACAAAAGGCACCTGAAATAATCCATTTCATTCAATGTCAGATTATTATCAAAATGATTTTACGTCCATACAAGCGTTGATGCACCCTAACTGTCGGTTTTTCAATCGATTAAATTCATACTTTCGCTGACAGCTAAACTTTTTTAACTAACTCTCTTATGACTACGCAACCAAACAGCAGCCTAAGGATTGGAATAACCTTTATGGCCTCCATTTTCTTCATCTTTGGGTTCATCACCAACTTCAACATTGCCATGAAAGATCAGGTGCAGCTTGCATTCGATCTGAAAACCCTTTATCCCGGATGGGAAAACTTCTTCGCACAACTCGTAAATGGTGTATTTTTCTTTGCCTATTTCTGTTTCAGTTTCCTGTGCGGAATGATCATTAAAAAAATCGGCTACAAAAACGGTGTTATTGCCGGCTTAATTTTGGTAGCACTTGGAAGTTACATGTTCTTTCCGGCGGTATCGTTATTGTCGTATCCAATGTTTTTGTCGGCCATATTTGTGATGGCAACCGGCGTCGTTTTCCTTCAAACGGCCGCCAACCCGTATGTTGTTGCCCTCGGACCGCAGGAAACCGCTCCGGCCAGGCTCAACCTGACGCAAGCCATGAACGGAGTGGCAACCACCATTGCTCCTTATATCGCCGGAATACTGGTTTTGGCTCCGGCCGTTCTGGCCCTCAAAAATGGCGCATCGGCACAAGATGCTGCCGACTTCGTGAAAATGCCGTTTGTAATAATTGGCTCAATAGTTATCCTGATCGCAGTTGGAATCCTATTTATTCGGCTTCCTGAAATAAAAGGCAACGAAGGCATCGCATCCATGTCGGCCATCCGGAAACCGCAGGTTTGGCTGGGTGCAATCGGAATTTTCTGCTACGTGGGCGCCGAAGTTGGTACAGCTTCGCAAATCAGCAGCTACATGACCAGCCTGCTCGATATAGCCCGCGACGAAGCCGTAAAACTTACTGCCATTTACTGGGGTGGAAACATGATCGGACGATTCCTTGGATCGGTACTGCTCGGAACACTCGCCAAAAATGCAAAAGTCAAATACTCGGTTTTTATTCTTGCTTTTGCCTTTGTTGTTGGCTGGTTCATTTTCTCTGCCGGAGTGAAAGACGGACAGTTTGTTTTCGATTCGAAACCCGTTTATGGCTTCATTTTCTTCGGAATTGCCCTTTTAAACTTTGGGTTGATGTACCTCGGGAAAGGAATTGCCAACATATCACTCGGAATTTTTGGAGCAACCAACATGATTCTGGTTCTTTGCGGCTTTTTGCTTCCTCCTCAAATCGGAATGTGGTGTCTGCTTTCCGTCGGATTTTTCAATTCCATCATGTTCCCAAGCATTTTTTCGCTGGGAGTCAGCGATCTCGATCCTTCGGAAATGCCTATTGCATCAGGAATTATTAACACCATGATTGTTGGCGGATCGGTTGTGCCGGTTCTCATGGGCGCGATAACCGATTCCGTAAGTTTAAAAAGTGCATTGATCGTTCCAATTATTTGTTTTGGATACATCACTTTTTTTGCCTTAAAAGGGAGTAAAATAAGATAAACAACTTAATTTTGTCCGTTCTTTACAAGGTGTAAATCTGATCAGGTTTTAACCTTGTAAGGAATTGCATGCAGAAATTGAAGTACGAATCTAAAATACTCTTGAATGAAAAAAGTAGCAATAGGCGTTGATATTGGTGGAACAAATACGGCCATTGGAGTAGTTGACGACCTTGGGAATGTTATGGTAAAAGATAATATTACCACTCCATCACATGGAGATATCAATCAATACATCGACGATTTGGCTACAGCCATCCGCGAACTGATCAAATCAGTTAAATTGCTGAACAGCGAAATTGAGGTTCTGGGAATTGGGATTGGTGCTCCAAGCGGAAATTATTACACCGGTAGTATTGAATATGCTGCTAACCTGTCGTTCAAAGGAATAGTGCCGCTGGTAAGTCTCCTGAAAATTAAATTTCCTGATATTCAGAACATCGCGTTGACCAACGATGCCAATGCTGCTGCCATGGGAGAAATGATTTATGGTGGAGCCAAAGGCATGAAAAACTTCGTAATGTACACGCTGGGAACCGGCGTTGGAAGTGGTTTAGTGGTGAACGGGGATCTGGTTTACGGAGCTGATGGTTTTGCCGGCGAATGTGGGCACACCACATTGATTGCCGGAGGTCGCCCTTGCGGATGCGGCGCTTTAGGACACCTGGAAGCCTATTGCTCGGCACCCGGAATGAAACGCACTGCTTTTGAACTAATGGTAAAATACAATGCCAACGATAGTTTGCTGGCCGATAAAGCATTCAACGAACTGGACTCGAAAATGATTTTTGAAGCTGCCGAAAAAGGCGATAAAATTGCCAAAGAAGTTTTTGAACTGACCGGAAAATGGCTGGGTCGCGGATTAGCCGACACGGTACATTACCTGAGCCCCGAAGCAATTTTCTTGTTCGGTGGACCAACCGCTGCCGGAGACTATATTTTCAAACCAACCAAAGAAAGTATGGAAGAGCATTTGCTCCCAACCTATAAAAATAAGATTAAAATTTTGCCTTCGCAGTTAAAAGCCGGTGATGCGGCCATTGTGGGAGCCAGCGCACTGGTTTACAAAGAACTGGAAAAATAGGGTTGGAGCTCATTTTTACAGCATCCTTCTAATTGTAGAAGAACTACCGAATATTTAGAAATTTAGGTTGATATAAAGAGAAAGGCCATCCCTGTAAAGAGGAGATGGCCTTTCTTGTTTCAAATAGCAACTTATCCAAAATTATGGAGCAGGAGTAGCAGGAGTACAAATCCTGAAGTTGTCAATGTAAGTGGCAAATTTGTCGTAAACCTGTTTGTTTGTTTTAAATACCAGTTGGATGTTGTTGATAGATGCAACCTCCAATTTAAAAGACGACATTGGTATTGTCACGGTCATCCAGCCATTAGTAATAAAGCCTCCGGCACGATAGACCAATTGTTCCTGTGGACGATAAGAGTATGCATTACTATCGCTGTCGTTAAATTTAATATAAAGTTCAGCCTGCTCTGAAGAAGAGATTGCATCACTCCAAACCCAAGGTACGTTTGATTTTATCTCAAACTTCAGCACCTTACCAGTAAAATTAACATTATTATATCCGTAATCGAACCAGCAGGTTGAGGCTACCCAATCATTGTTCCAACTACTTGGAGGAAGTTCTGTTCCTTCAATGTATCCGTAAGCTTTATTGATTGATTCGGCATCCGACCTCATCTTCATACCGCCCCAGCAAGCAATTGATCCCCAACTGGTAGCAGGTTTGTCAAAGTCAAAAAGCCACAAGCCATCGTCCTTATATCGGAAGGTTGAAACCACTGATCCGCCTTCGCCGGTTACTGTGATTAAAGAACCTGGAACTGCTCCGGTTGGAACAGTTACTGTGATTTCCTTTTCATTAAAGTTCTGGATGGTAGCCGGGAGATTACCAAATTTCACTTCGCTGATGAAATAGAATGCACTTCCCAGTACCTTGGTTGTGCTGCCGGGCTCTGCCATTTCGTTGTAGAGTCCGCTAACTACTGGTTTGGGCAAAATAACTTTGAAATCAGCCAAGTATTCCAGCCCACTGCCAGTTACCAGTTTTACTTTATTGGTGATCTGAGATGGAAGCGTATTCGGAATTGCACAAATAATATTGGTTGCAGTCACAAAATTGGGGTTTAGTGCTGCTTTCAGGTCGTTGAACCACACTTCCTGCACATCCTGAAGATTTTCACCAATCATAGCAATGGTAAGGCCAAATGATCCGGCAGTGATGGTTGAATCTTTTTCAACGACCCTGAATTTGGTGATCAAAGGCATTGCTCCTGATTCATCGTCATCGTTATCACACGAGTTAAGGGTAATTGCCGTTATCAGAAGAAGTAATACTGCCAATCCGGCGGCTATGCTTTTTAAATTATTTCTTTTTTTCATTTCATTGTAAGTTTTAAGTTGAGCCTATTTATCCATGATCGAGAAGTCGAAAGGAACCGGATTTTTCAACAGATTGGGGTTAATTGAAATATCCACTTCAGGGAATGGTAATTTAAACGTACCGTCGGTTGGCGTAAACTTCTGACTGTTGAGGGTGATGACCTGCGTAGGATCTCTGTAGAAAGCCCCTAATCCATTGTATGATCCCCGTTCCTGCTGACCCAGTAAACTGATTGCCAGTTGTGGTTCGAAATAATGCAGGCGCACATAGTCATACCAGTTGTCTCCTTCGTAAGCCAATTCCAGGCGGCGTTCTTTAAATACATCCATAAACGAAATTGAAGTTACCGGTGTCCAACTCTTAATGGCACGTGCGCGCACTTTATTGTAGGCTTTCAACGCATCCGCATTGGATGTTGTTGAATTTACTGTTGGAAGGAAAGACTCAGCATAAATCAGGTAAACATCGGCCAGACGGAGCAAATGTGTGCTTAATTCTACTTTAACACATTTAAATTATTAGATACGAGTTATTTATGTCTCGTT
>CAYRBM010000116.1:0-16342 GCA_964422425.1 uncultured Odoribacter sp. | reverse complement strand
CCGAGTGGCTAGGCAGCGGTCTGCAAAACCGTGTACGGCGGTTCGAATCCGCCACTGACCTCAACCTGCGAGAGACTCCTTGATTATCAAGGGGTCTTTTTTTGCTTTATGGCAAGTTTTATGGCATTTGTGGCAAATATTAAAAAGTAACTATTTACCGAAACAATTTTATAAAGAACAAAAAGAGTAACTATTTACGTTATTGCTTATTTTCTATCTGGTTTTTACTATCACCTTCATACTTCGATTTATAATACTTAATTGCTGCCGAACTCATTTCCAACAAATCAGCGTTAGATTTTTCTAATTCTTGAATCCGTTGTGAGAGTGTTGAATTTACTTTAAGTAATTCGTTGTAATCAGTTAACAGTTTTTGATATTCGTCATCCCTCTTTTCATTAAGTTGCATTTCTCCTATGCCCAGAAATAAATATAGCGGATTTATATTTAAATTTTCAATCAAGGCAATAACTGCTTTGGTTGACAGTAGGCTTTTCCCATCCAGTACAGCGTTCAATTGGGCAGTAGTTGTATAACCCATAAATTTTGCGACAGTTGTAGGTTTATGCCCAGAAGCTTCCATACTGTCATAAATTTGCTTGAAATTCTTTGTTAAATCGACTGTGTGCATATAGGTAATGATTTACATCAAAGATATAAAATATCTCCATAAAAGCGTAAATAATTACCTAAAATTAAGTAAATATAGGTTTGTAATTAATTGCCATAACATCATTCAAAACTTATCTGGTCAATTTCTTTCATTAGCCTATCGGTTTCGGTTAACGCTACAATTATTTTCTGGTAGTGTAAAATGTCCTCAAAATCGAGTTGTCGGTCTTTTCGATCTTTTAACCACTTTTGGGCAGGTTGGTAGCCACCTATATAAAAATTCCATGCAACAGCAGGTATCTGGTCAAAATATTGGGTTGAGTTAATAAATGCCCGTAAGTAATCACCCGGGACGGGTGATTCATAAATGGGCATTATTTTGATATTTTCAACCCGGTTATTTCCGTCAACTGGATATGATGTAATTGGTTTGTTTACTGTGGGCGATTCTAATAAATGGATTTGGCGTAATTCGCCACCAAGTTTAACCAGTTGCCAAAATGTTTGTTGGTCTTTAGGGTAGGGTACACGTGGAAAATCAATTTTCAAAAACTCTTTGTACCGTTCTCGATAGTTGGGCGAATGTAAAACGCCATAAATGTAATCCAGTAGATCAATAGGTGCAAAGGTATTTTTGGTTGTTTCTTTTTCACTGGTAAAAGTTAAACCTATTGATTCGGCTATCTTTTTTACAATTTCAGAGTTAAGGTTTGGCGTTCTATCGTTGGTCAGTCCAATATTAATTTGTGCATTGGCTTCAGGATACAGATACAGAGGGAAAGTTGTACATGTATCAAGTGTAGAAATTGCATCTTTCCCGACAATTGCTTTATTTATCCAAAATGTTCCTTGTTCTCCATTTCTCGATTGTCTTAATAGAGATAAACCAAAATTATTTCCATTTAAAAAATGTCGCATAATTTTTTCTCTACCAAAATCAATTAAATTACTATCGTAATAACAGTATCGTGTGTCAAATGGTCTATAATTTATGAGAGTTATTCTACGAATATCTAGTTTGCCGTTATTCCGTGCTTCAGAAATTGACCAGTCACGATTGTTTTTCAGATTGAATTTGTTAGTGATTAATTTATCATCAATGTTTAGATCGTAAAATTCAGTTATTCTGTTGGTCAAGTTTTTTTCGTTAAAATCAATTACAAAATCATCTCGATGTGTTTTAATTCCAGATGAATTTTCGTTAAAAAGAAAATTGATTTTAAATCCTTTATCATACTCATTCTCCCCATCAAAATTTTTCTTTACAAGAAAGAAATTTGGAGAATATGGATTTAATTCATCCCATCGAATGCTATTTACCGAATTTGCGTTAAGAAAATCATACTTTTCTTGTCGCTTTCCAAAAAGATCGTAATGAAATACGGTTGCAAATGGCTTCTTTTTACTGTCCGAATTTTTAACGAATAGATTAATGCTTACCCCTTGCATAATATCAAATACATTTTGGTCTGGACTTCCATCAGGACAGGTTTCTTTTTTCTTTGAATTGCCGTGTAAATCCAAAATATAGATGCTATCAAAGCTTTCTAATAAATCCTTTCGCATTTGGCGGTGAATGATGCCATCAATAAAACTGTTATTCGAGATATAGGCTAATATCCCGCTCCCGTTTTTATCAACGTAATACTGACCAAGACGAATAAATTTGATGTAATCATCAGAAAGCGGCTGAATGTTCCTTTCGTTTAAATCCTTTTTGTAGTCAGCGACTAAGCTTTCAATCCATACACTTTTATTGGTACTGCTTACGCTGTAAGGTGGGTTGCCAATTACGCACATAACAGGTGTATCACGTTTGATGTGGTTTGCTTCGTTAGCTTCGGTACTCAGCCAGTGGGCAAATAAAGTACCTGTATCAGGGTGATATTCTTCCAAGCTGTTCGTTAAAAATACTTTTAACCGTTGGTTAGTTGTTGGTTTAAATCCAGTATCGGCAAGTAACATGTCTAGTTTCAGGTGTGCCATTGCATAGCTTGCCATAAGCAACTCGAAACCGTTGAGGCGTGGCAAAAGGTGGGTTTCAACATAGTTGCTCCAAATGCCTTGCATACCTTCGAATTTACCGTATATCTGCCGCACAACTTCGGCTAAAAAAGTACCTGTACCCGTGGCAGGGTCTAATATTTGTACTCGGTGAACTTCCTGCTCCCGTTCAATTTGTTTTGTTTTTGATCGTAAATCGGCAGATGCTTTATAAACGTCCTGTACCTTAACTTTAATTTTCGATGTGTCGGCCAAACCTTGCGGTAAGTCAAATTCGTTTTTTAGAATATCATCGACAGCACGGACGATAAAATTAACCACTGGTTGCGGTGTGTACCAAACACCCCTAGATTTACGCAAATGTGGGTCGTATTCAGCCAAAAAAGTTTCGTAGAAATGAATTATAGGGTCTTCGGTTTTGGTCGTTTTACCGAAGCTTTGCAACATCGCTTCGATGTTGGTTGCTCTGAATACTTCGGCTAAGTTGTCAACAGTAGTTTTAATGCGTTCGTCAATGTCGTAACCAGCTATGTATTGAAACAGCCTACGCAAAAACGGATTGGTTTTAGGTATCAGTTCTGCCGCTTCCTGTCGGCTGAAGTTGTCTAAAGTAGTATCGTGTAACCGTGCTGCAAACATACCATAAGCCAGCGTTTGTGCGTATATGTCGGCAAATTCTTTGGCTGTTAGGTCGTGTATTAGTATTTGTTTAAAGGTGTCGTATTGCCCCTTTAATGATGTGTTTTCTCGTGTTTCCTCGTCAGCAGTTATGGCATGTTCCAGAATATTTTGCAACAGTCTGGCTTTGCCAGCCATCATTTCAGCAAGTTTTTTCGATGATTTAATGGTCTGCCCAACGAACGTGCAAAAATCCTGAATCAGGTTTTCAAATTGTTCAAAATTATCTGGTAGTGGCTTTATCGTGTTGCCGTCAATTCCTGCTATGCTGATTTCGTGAACCAGTTCACCATGTTGAAAAAACTGAAACCAGATATAATCGGTAATGATGAGGTTGTCAAGTGCTTTTTTGTAGCGGTTAAACTGTTCTTTATAATGTTTATCGTTGAGGTCTTTCCCAATGTCTTTGGCTTCGATGTAACCAACAGGAATTTTGCCTTTGGTAATTACATAGTCAGGGTTGCCACAATCGGTAACGTTGGCAGGTTCGTTGGTAATGTCAACACCTTTAACAATGGAACGAATCAGGGTTTCAAGGTCACCCCTGTAACTGTGTTCACGTGAAATGCCAGACTTGAAACGGTTTTTAACGATTTCAAGATATTGCTGTGTGGTCATTGATCAGGAATTTTAGATAGCTGTTTTAGTGTTTCGAGTTGTTGTCTGACGGGTTATTTATAACCCGGGTATTTTAACTCGATGCTAATTTAGATTAAATATTCATCTTATTGTACGATAACTAGGGTTTATGTGTACCATAATCCCCCCTGCCTGTGCCCCTGCCCCCCAGAACTCCCATCCAATCGTATGCGGTACATTGAAAAATTCTAAAAGTGATTAAGCACTGGATTTGTCGGTACTACACGCATATTTTCTATAGAAAAATAAATTTTCGCTAAAAGTGATTTTTATAAAAAAGTATAAAAACGCTGATCACAAGATTTTTTTGATGCAAGCCATGTATTTATAAAAGCGAACCCCTCACTTTTTGGGTGAAGGGTTAATGAATAAATTTTTTAAAACATTTTTTTTATGAGTAGCTTTAATATAAATACGGAAAAAAACGAAAACGACTCAGGATATTGGCATAATAACAATGGTTTCTCATTTCCTCAGTCAACTGGTACTACAACCCAGCAATATCAATCAACAGCAACGATTTTAGCCAATGAGATTTTAACAAGCCAACCCAAAGCAAACTATTATTCGATATGTTTGGATTGGTTGGAGTTTATTTGTACTACTGAAAAACCGATAGAATTGGCTTACATGCTTAACCAGAATCAGAATATCCAGATTAGAAAAATTGATGTCCACAACAACCCCAATTTTACCAACCTAAACAGGATTTATTTTAATGGTATGGAAATATGCGATATTCTATCAACCCCAAACAACAACACCCATAAGCCAAATGAAGTGTCGGTAAAAATGGCTAATCATGTTTTGTATTCCAACCAATGCTACCAGTATGTTTTATTGATCGTAGAGGCTTTTAAACTTTCATTCGACAGGTTGGCAAGGTTAGATATAGCACTGGATGGAATTGATATTTTGAAACTAATAAGCTTGTTGAATAGGTACACCAAAAGTAAAACCATCCAGACCAACAACGATGCAATAACCATATTACCAACATCATTTAAAAAGAAAGATCAATTTTTTGATAGCTGGTCAATAGGTAAAAGTAAATCTGGTATATCAGCAAGGGTTTATAATAAGACCGAAGAAATTAACCAATCTGGTAAAGACTATATTCGTGAGTATTGGAATGCAAACGGATTAACAACGGTTAATAATGGACGCTTCGAAATTCAGTTAAACAACAAACGTCTGGATAAATACCAATTTAGCGTGACAGACATAAAACAGTTAATGGATGCTGAATTTCTAGGTACTATCTTTAAAAATGAAGTCCAATCGTGGCTAAAATTATACCATGTTCGCAAAACCGATATTCTTAACCATAAAAAAGAGGTAGCAATTAAAAGAGGTAGTGAAATTCAGTTTATTAAATGGTCAAAGATTCCGACTAAACAAATTCTGCTTAAAACATACGACTACAAATCTAATAGTGCGGTCATCAATGCCAGAAATACTATTTCATTTATACTGAATGACATATTGTTACACCCCAATACCTCAACGACAGCTATGGTTGAAACTGTTCAGAAATACGCTGACGACTATAATTTGCAAGGGTATGTTGACAATAAGTTAAAAAAGTTGTTTGGATGGGACGTTAAGCCACCTTATCGTCAAATTCTTAGACCGTTGTTTGCCCCAGATATTCGTAAGCGAGAATGACCAAGCTATGTTATGTCTTTATGTTTCTTCTGAATTAATCGTCCTTTACGAATCACAACTTTATCATTGGCGAAAACATCTCCTTTGAATTGATTGTAAAGTGTCTGCATGGCAACACCTAATTCATCTCGTTTAAAATGATCATAAATAGCTGCCAAGCTGCCAAAATAATGATGTTCATTAGTTGCAAGTATTTGCAAATGGATTACTTGTCTGGATTGTTCTTGTTTTTCCATATCGGTCGGTTTGAAAGTCTAAAGTTAGGTATTAATAACAAATCAACAAATAAAATGGTAAATATATTCAAAATAATTACTAATCTACTTGGTAGATATAGTGAATATGCTTACTTTTACCTAACGATTTAAAACAAATACACCAATGAAAATGCAGAGTACAGCCACCACAGAAAACATGAAAAAAGTAGTAATATTTGCTAGGGTTTCATCGACAAACGATAGACAATCATACGATAGACAGGTAAATGATCTAACTCAACTGGCAGCAACACAAAATTATCATGTTGCTGGTGTTTTTGCTGAGAAAATATCAGGTGCAACAAAAAACGCTGCAAGAAAAGAATTAACCTGCATGATCGAGTTTGTTAATACTAACAATATTGATAAGGTGCTGGTGACTGAATTAAGCCGTTTGGGTCGTGATACGCTCCAAGTCCTGCAAACTATCGAAATTTTGAACCAGAACAAGATTTCGCTGTATATCCAGAATTATAATATCGAAACTCTTACACCAGAGAAACATATCAACCCAATGAGTCAGTTTCTTATTACTATACTCGCAGAAGTTGCACGGATGGAACGTAAAACCATTGAAAACCGACTGTCAAGCGGTTACCAGAATTTTCGTAATGCTGGTGGTCAAGTGGGTCGCAAAGCTGGTTTCCGTAAATCCGATGAGGCAATGAAAGACCAGTATCAGGAAGAAATTAAGATGTTGAAAAAGGGTTACAGTTTCACCCACATCAATCAGATAACGCAAACCAATAAAAACACGTTGACGAAACTAAAAAAGCTGTTCATTGATTGAGCAGTTTTTCTCTTTTTAATTCTTTGAGTTAAATCAGGATAAAAACCAACCATTAAACATCCCATTTTTAGCGATTACAGGATTAAATTAGGATAACGATTAAAATAGGATGAAAGCAATAATCTAGCACTGATAACTTTTAAATGGTAATCAGGACCGGGACGAAGTCCCGGGGCATGATTACCCCACCCAAGTGACATACTTTTCCTATCAAAACAAAATCTGGTAAATTTTAATTGTAGATGAAAATTTTATCTTGAAATAATTTCACCTGAAAATCTATCCAGCTAAACCTAATTGTTTTTGTATGCGGTTTTGAAAGTCATTATCTCCGATGCGTAGATAGTGCATAGTATGCTTCTGGTCTTTATGACCTAGCATTATCTGAATGTCATTGATATTTATTTTGTAATCAAAATAGTATATGCTTGCAAAAGTTTTACGTGCCATTTTTGATGTGAGGTCAAAATCTAATCCAGCTAACTCACTTATTATTTTCAGGTTCTTATCAAATTTATCCAATGATAAATTTAGAGGAAAGTTTGAACCAGATTTTATCGAATACTCTTTTCGTAGGGTCTGCCCTAAAAAACACCCATAATCAAATAAAGGAATGTTTCTGCAAAAACTATTGTTTTTAGCCCTTCGATAGGAAACAAACGAACCATTTTTAGCATTTTCAATTCCCAATTGTTTCTTGTCGATGTCGGCTACATACAGACCAGTAGCGCACATGAATAGGAAACAATCAAGTGTTCTTTTTAGGTTAGCTTCTTTAATCGTTCGTTGTTGAATCTGCAACTTTTCAGGAATGGTCTTTGCTTTTTTATATGCCTTTAGTCGAAAATTGCCAGAATTGAATTCACTACGTAACTTATTCAGCTTATTCATATCATCAACAGATAATGATCTATCATCTTCAGCAGTTTCCTGATTGTCATATTCTTCCGTGAAATTAGATTTTAGGTAAGATTCATCAATAGTCAATCTTTTATTAATGCGTAAGAATGTAACAAACTCTTTTATGCGAAAGTGTAGTTTTACACGATAATTGTGTGACAGTGGGTTGAGATAATTATAAAAGTCATTCAATACACTATCATTTAATACCTCTGGTAATTCACTCAATTGAGATGAAAGAAGAAACTTCTTAAAGGTGGTTATTGACTTAATGTAGCTATTGATAGAAGAATTTGATAAATAGCGTTTCGTTCTTCGGTTGAAGGTGTTCCGTTTAATTGTAATGAACTCATCAGAGTAATTAAAGATAGAACCTTTTTGTTTCGCTCTTTCAACATAGTAGTTTGTGTAAGTATGTGTAGCATCAAATGTCACTTCTTTACCCTCGAAATGTCTCTCAATATCATTACTGAAATCATTCAGGTAGTCATTAAACTTAGCTATTGAACCTTTTCCAATATGCTTTTTAACTCTGCTCTTAAAATCATTATGCGTAATGTAAAATTTTACAAACCCCCTTTCTTCTATTGCCCTAATCTTAAATTTTTTCTTTTTTAAATCGTTCATAAAAAGTAATTATTTACGTTATTATACGAATAATAAAGTAATATGTTACTCTTTTATGGCAATTATTTCAACATTTAAGTAAATAAAAACATGTTGTATTTCAATAATATGTAATTAAATACTAAATTAATTAATATTAAAAGTAATTGGTTACTTCACGCCACTGACCTCAACCCATGAAAGACCTCCAGTGTTTACTGGAGGTCTTTTTTTGCTTTATGGCAAGTTTTACCGCACAACCGGAAACGCTACAATCCTGATTTTGGTGCAGCCAATCGGAATCAGAGTCATTTCCTCGGTTTTCTCCGAAACTTTTCCTTTATAAATGCCATCGCGGGCAGTTACCGGCTGGTGCGCCACTCCGGAATAGGCCTTCCACTCCGGAATCAGTTTGCCGGGAGCTGTGATTTCGATGGGCGCGTTGGCCTGATTCCAGATAAAATCGCCGGTGACCGCTTTCACCTGTTTTACTTTCAGCATTTCCTGGGGCTTGGCAACAACATCGCGAACCAAACCATAATTCCATGCCGATTCGGGAAACACTTCAAAATAGTCGCCTTCCTGCTCCTGATGACCTTTTTCCCAACGCTCCTTAATTTTCAGGGCATACACCAGGGGACCCCGCTCAACCGCACGTGAGTTCCTGCCCCAGTTGGTAGTGGTTACCTCCATCGGAAATTCAACTTCCAGTTTGTCGAGGTTCGACCAAACCCGGTTGATGCTCACAATTTGTCCGCCTTTCTCGGTACTCAGGCGTTTTCCGTTGACTGAAATTCGCGCTTCTTTGCACCAACCAGGAATTCGCACTTCAAACGGAAACTCAACCGGTGTGGCAATTTTCAATTCAAACCTGATTTTTTCGTCGAACGGATAATTGGTGCGCTCGGCAATTTCGATGGCTGTATTGTTTTCGCCAACCGTTGTTTTCAGCGTATTTGGGCTAAAGGCCAATGCTGCCACTCCATTTTTTTGGTTTTTATACCAAAGGTGTGTGGCGAACTTGGTCCAGCCCTGGTGCATATTGGCCAGACAACAGGTGTAGCCGCTGCGCATACCGAGGACATTGTTCATTTCGCGGTCGAAAGGCAACGAAAAGTTGAATACACCGCGCGAAATCTGTACCTGATTGGCAATCTGGAAATATTGTTTATTGTTGTAATCGTCGGTAGTTTGCGAGGGCAATGCATTGAAAGTCATTCGTTCGAGGGCATCAAGGTAAAACGGATCGCCGGTTATTCCTGCAATCTCTTCCAGCGAATACATCGATTCGACGATGGCACAAAGTTCAGTGCCCTGTGTGGGGTCGTTTCCGTGCAAATCTTCGTCGGCCGAAAAAATTCCCATCGGTAGTCCGTGCAAAGTCATCAAATCAGTGAAACCGGTTTTCAACGCTTTCAAGTATTTCTCGTCGCTGGTTCGCTGGTAATTAATGGCCGGCGCTTTCAGCGCCATTCCCACATTTACGCCGTGGCGATGCATCCAATGGTCGCCATTTTGGTAGGTGGCCGCCCAAATAACCCAGTCGCGGTTTCCCAGCCATTCGCTCCATTGAAACGACTGCGATTCGATCAGTGCTGACAGCTCAAGTAACGATTCGTCTTTGGTAATTTGATAAAGCCACTGCGCCATCATCACATTGTCGGTTCCACGCGAAGTAGCCCATTCGGTCCATTTTCCCAAAGGAGCATTTTTTAAAGCCTGAAGTTGAAACCGGAAATATTTCTTCATGAAGTCGATCACCCGTTCGTCGCCAGTTGCCTGGTAGTATTGCTTCATCACTTTCAGCATCACCATCTTCGGCCACCAGTCGTCGGCTGCTTTTGCCACATTTTCGGGCGTTACCTGTACCTGATTCTCGCGTTCGAACTTCGTAATTCCGCCAAAATATCCCGATGGACGTTGATTGCTGATCGTCCATTCAATATACTTTTTTACTTTTTGCTGAAGTTCGGCATCGTTGAGCAGGTAGGCCAGCGGTACAGCGCCATCAAGCCAGTAAGGCGTTTCCTCCCAGGCATCGCCGGTACCACCCAGCCAGCCATTGCTGTTTTTTATTTTGTCGTGAACTTCGTCGAGATGACCAGTTGTTCCGTCGTTCATCAGCTGTAACTGATGCTTGAGCCAACCTTCGGGTTTGATCGACCCCAGCGGAATTTCATGGTAAACCGGTTCAGCGAATTTTGGATCGGGAGCTAAAGGCTGGGCAGTCAGGAATCCTGCACTCATCAGCAAAAAAATAAAAGAAGCGGAGAATTTCATGTTTAGTTCAGGTATTTGGTTAAACTAGATTTGCTAACGGACACTAAGTTCGCAAAATCAAAATAAATACAATCAAATTTTGTTGAATACTCATTCAGGAAAATAAATTGTGTGCAAAAAAATATCTCGGGTTAATGAGCAAACGACTCGATGAAGATGTATTAAGGCTATATTTAAAGTCGGGAATTAACCGCTTCACTAATCAACAATTTAAATAATCAACTAAAAATGAAACAACTATTTGTAGTGTTCCTCTGCCTTGCAACATTGCATTCGTTCGGGCAGTGGAAGCCGGCCGGTGAAAAAATAAAAACTGCGTGGGCCGAAAAAATCGATGTCAACAATGTACTTCCTGAATACCCGCGCCCCATCATGGAGCGAGCTGACTGGATGAACCTGAACGGCTTATGGGATTATTCAATCCTGAAAGCCGGAGCGATGGAGCCTACTGCTTTCGATGGAAAAATTCTGGTTCCTTTTCCGGTAGAATCGAGCCTTTCCGGAGTAATGAAAACGGTTGGCGGCGAAAATGAGGTGTGGTACAAACGCACCTTCGAAGTACCCGCCAAATGGAAAGGAAAAAATGTACTACTGCACTTCGGTGCTGTGGATTGGAAAGCCGACATTTGGGTGAACGACATCAAAATTGGTTCGCACACAGGCGGATACACTCCATTTTCGTTCGATGTGACTCCTTTTCTGACCAAAGCCGGAGCACAAAAGCTGATGGTTCGTGTTTGGGATGGTACCGACCGTGGATTTCAACCTCGCGGCAAGCAGGTTAGCAAACCCAACGGAATTTGGTACACCCCGGTAACCGGCATCTGGCAAACGGTGTGGCTCGAACCCGTCGCTGCCAAACGAATTGAAAACCTGCGCATCATTCCTGATATTGACAATGGCCGCGTGGTTGTTTCGGTCGATGCCAATGGATCATCCTATGGAGATATCATCGAAGTGAAAGTTTTCGACGGCGCCAAAGAAGTGGGGACTGCCAAAGCCTCTTCAGGAGAAAAACTGGAAGTTGCCTTACCCGACGCCAAACTATGGAGTCCCGAGTCGCCTTTCCTTTATTCGATGAAAGTGACCCTTGTCAGCAACGGCGTAGCAACCGACCAGGTGAACAGTTATGTGGCTATGCGCAAAATCTCGACTAAACGAGACAAAAACGGCATCGTTCGTTTGGAACTGAATAACAAAGCGTACTTCCAGTTTGGACCACTCGATCAGGGTTGGTGGCCCGACGGATTATATACCGCGCCAACCGACGAAGCACTGAAATACGACCTCGTGAAAACCAAAGATTTTGGCTTTAACATGATCCGCAAACACGTGAAAGTGGAACCTGCACGCTGGTATACACATTGCGACCAGCTTGGAATTTTAGTGTGGCAGGATATGCCAAGCGGCGATCGCTCGCCACAATGGCAAAATCACAATTACTTTAATGGTAACGAGTTCCTCAGAAGTGCAGAATCGGAAGCCAATTACCGCAAAGAATGGAAAGAAATTATGGATTACCTGTACTCCTACCCGAGCATTGTCACCTGGGTACCATTCAATGAAGCCTGGGGGCAGTTTAAAACGAAAGAAATTGTGGAATGGACTAAAGCATACGACCCGAGTCGTTTAGTTAATCCGGCGAGCGGAGGAAACCATTATCCCGTGGGCGATATGCTCGATTTGCATAACTATCCCGGACCTGATATGTATTTGTATGATGGTCAGCGCCCCACTGTTTTGGGCGAATACGGCGGAATTGGGCTTGCGCTCGAAGGTCATCTTTGGGCAACCGACCGCAACTGGGGATATGTTCAGTTTAAAAACCAAAAAGAAGTAACCGACGAGTATGTGAAATATGCCGAATCGCTTCTGAAATTCATCAAATCGGGGTTCTCTGCGGCAGTTTACACCCAAACGACAGATGTGGAAGGCGAAGTAAACGGGTTTATGACCTACGACCGGAAAGTGGTGAAAATGGAAGAATCACGGATTCGGGAAATCAACCAGCGCATCTGCAACTCGCTGAACGAATAACACCTTTCCTATTTTCATAGTTAGATGCAAAAGCAGGCAGGCCTTAAAAACTGTCTGCTTTTTATCTTTTTGAGAAGGAATGAAAATTTTCCTTACGTTCACGCGGAGAATAAATTAGAATAAAATCTATACTTTTATGCTTACCGAGATAGTGATTAAGCATAGATTTTTGTGTTAGATTACTTTCATCCTGAATAAATGAGCATCTCCTAAACCTATAAAACCATACCTATGAAACAATGCTTTTCTCCATTTCTCTTAGTTTTTTCCCTCGTTTTTGTTTTAAGCGTTCAGGCTCAGAAACCCGTAAAAATTCAGTTCGATAGCTCCAAGGAAGTCTCCGGACAAAAATTTGCCATTCGCGACATTACTCCCGGATTGCCCGCCTGCTGGGACGAATATAATTTTGTAGTTCTCGAATATAAAATCAGTACTCCGCAGCGTTTTCACATCGGGTTCACCACCGAAACCGGATACAACGAACTGCGCGTGATGAGTTACACACCCAACGGCTGGAACAAACTGGCTATTCCGCTGAAATTTTATCGCCGTTTACCGGATGCTGCAATCGATTTGGCAGCTACTTATAACCAACCGCGCTACACTGGCTGGATCAATCTGGGCGGAAAACGCGGCCCGCTGCGTGGAGTCGATTCCATTGGAATCCGCATGAATGCGCCCATCAATAATCCGACATTCGAACTTCGTTCCATCGCCTTATCGGTTGAAGATCCCGGTGACCAATATCTGGAAAACAAACCGGCTGTTGACGAGTTTGGCCAATCGAACCTGATGGAATGGGAAGGCAAAATTCATTCACTCGATCAATTGAAACAAGAATGGGAAAAGGAAGACCGGGAGATTGTTATGGTGAAAACCATCAAGCAGAAAAATGAAACAACCGGCGAAATGATGATGAGAACAGTCGCTGTGAATCCATACAACTACTCGCAATACGGCGGTTACCTTCAGTCTAAAGGAAAAACCACCGGCTTCTTCCACACCGAAAAAATCGACGGCAAATGGTGGTTTGTTGATCCCGAAGGATACTTGTTTTTATCGCACGGCGTCGATTGTGTAAGCCCCGGTGGTGGCGGCAATGTGCGCGATTTGGATAAGCGCAACGGCATGTACAAGGAATTACCTCCGCAAAACCTGAACTCCAACGTTCAACGCCGTGGAATTTCGTTCGGAACCTGGAATTTATTCCGCCGCTACGGAGAAAACTATCCGGAGAAATCGCGCGAGATGATCATCAAACGCATGGATAAATGGGGACTGAATACGATTGCCAACTGGTCGAGCCCCGAGGTGATGAACATGAACAAAAAAGCGTTCATGTTTCAGTTGCGCGACGTGGGCATCGAGGGCGGACTGATGGGTTTACCCGATGTGTATGCCGCCGATTTTGCCTCGAAAGTGGATGCAGGTTGTAAAGCTTCGGTTGAATCGTACAAAAACAATCCCTGGCTGATTGGCTATTTCACGGGTAACGAACCTTCGTGGCTCGAACAGGAAGAACGCCTTTGCAGCATGATTCTCGACGGCCCGGAAAAACCAATTAAAACCGAGCTGAAAAACTGGCTGGTTAAAGGCGATACACCCGAACGCCGGAAACAATTCATCTTTAAAACATTCCGAATTTTCCTTGAAACTGTGGATAATTCGATCAAAAAATACGATCCTAACCACCTGAATTTAGGTATCCGTTTTGGCAATGTGATGGGCATCGACCGCGAGATTCTGGAAATCTGCAAAGATGTGTTTGATGTGTTCAGCTTCAATTGCTACGATCTGTACCCGAAGAAGGAAATGATGGATCGTGCTGCCGACATTACCGGATTGCCGATGATTATTGGCGAATACCATTTCGGAACGGTCGACCGTGGAATGGCACAGTCGCTGTGGCAAGTGAATTCTCAGCAAGAACGAGGCTTAGCCTACCGCTATTATACAGAGCGGGCATATGCGCATCCCGGTCTGATCGGATCAGCTTATTTCCAGTGGTGCGATCAGGATTTGACCGGCAGGCGCGACGGTGAGAATTACAACTGTGGCATGGTTGACGTAACCGACCGCCCCTATAAATACCAGGTTGAAGCAGTGATGGAAACCTCGAAACGGTTGTTTGACATTCACACCGGCAAAATTTCTCCGGTTGAGCAGGCCCCTGTTAAAGCGCGCGGTCATGGCGGAATGCCTAATCTATGGAACAAATAATCAGTGAGTAAATAAACCGCCGGGCCTGTACTAAAGTAAAGTTGCCGTTCGCATTAAATACTATTTTTGGAAGTTCAAATTAAATCTGTACACACAAACAATAATTTTTTCAATTAATGAAACGTACTATTTTATCATCTGCTCTGTTCCTGATCGGATTCTTTGCAATCAATCTTCAGGCACAAACATTCTCGCCGGTTGATCAGGTGAACACCCTGATGGGAACCGACTCCGAATTTAAATTATCAACCGGAAACACCTATCCGGCCATTGCGTTGCCCTGGGGAATGAACTTCTGGACACCGCAGACCAATAAAATGGGCGACGGTTGGGTATATGGCTACGACGCCTACAAAATTCAGGGTTTTAAACAAACTCACCAGCCCAGTCCATGGATCAACGACTACGGTCAGTTCTCCATTTTTCCTGAAACAGGCGACCTGAAAATTGCAGGTGAAGAGCGCGCCAGCTGGTTTTCGCACAAGGCCGAAGTGGCCAAACCGCATTACTACAGCGTTTATCTGGCCGATTACGACGTAACTACTGAAATCACCCCAACCGAGCGTGCGGCCATGTTCCGCATCACTTTCCCGCAGAACGAAAAATCGTGGGTTGTGGTCGATGCCTTCGATCGCGGTTCGTACATCAAAGTTATTCCTTCTGAAAATAAAGTGATTGGCTACACTACCCGGAACAGCGGCGGAGTACCAAAGAATTTTAAAAACTATTTCGTCATTGTTTTCGACAAAGCTTTTGCTGAAAGTCAGGTTTGGAGCGGGAAAGAAGTGGTAGCCGGAAAATCTGAACTTCAGGATAACCATGTGGGTGCCGCTATCCGCTTTGTGACCAAACGCGGAGAACAGGTTCATGCCCGCGTGGCTTCGTCGTTCATCAGTTTCGATCAGGCCGAACTGAACCTGAAAGAACTGGGCAAAAATTCGTTTGACCAGGTTTGTCAAAAAGGAAAAGACATCTGGAACCAGAATCTGTCGCGAATTATGGTTGAAGGCGGTACATCAGACCAGATTAAAACTTTCTATTCGTGTTTGTACCGCGCCATGTTGTTTCCACGCAAATTCTTCGAGTTCGACAAAAACGGCAAAATGGTTCACTATAGCCCATACAACGGCGAAGTTTTGCCTGGTGCCATGTTCACCGACAATGGTTTCTGGGATACTTTCCGCGCTGTCTTCCCCTTCTTCAACCTGATGTATCCGAGCTTAAACTCACAAATTCAGGAAGGATTGGCGAATGCCTACAAAGAAAGCGGCTTTTTACCTGAATGGGCCAGCCCGGGTCACCGCGATTGTATGATTGGCTCGAACTCGGCCACTTTGATTGCCGATGCTTATTTGAAAGGTTGCCGCGGTTACGACATCAACACGCTTTACGAAGCCGTGATTAAAAACACCAAAACCGAAGGCCCGCTAACTTCGGTTGGCCGCAAGGGAGTTGACTATTACAACAAACTGGGTTACGTGCCATACGATGTGAAAATCCGCGAAAATACCGCCCGCACACTCGAATATGCTTTTGCCGACTGGACCATCTGGAAACTGGCGAAAGAGCTAAAACGTCCGCAGGAAGAAATCGACCTGTTTGCCAAACGCGCGATGAACTACCGCAATGTGTTCGATCCGGAAACCAAAAT
>CAYRBM010000115.1:5338-16515 GCA_964422425.1 uncultured Odoribacter sp. | reverse complement strand
ACGACAGCTGGGACCGCGAACGCAAAGGACTGGAACACCGCCGCATGATGCGGGCTACGGCTCCGTGGGTGACCGAAAATCCGATCCTGATGCACGTGCGCAGCGCCGACAACGAATCGGTGAGGAAAGCCATCGACCAGTGTGCCGAGGTGGGTTTCGAGAAAGTGATTATGACCTTCGGGAGCGGGTTCAACACCGAAGATGTGGGTGCCGAAAACCTGAATCGCATGAAAAAACTGGCCGACTACGCCCATTCGAAAGGAATTACGCTGGGCGGTTATTCGTTGCTGGCCAGCCGAAGCGTGAACAAGGAAAACGATGTGGTGATGCCTGAAGGAAAAACGCCGCGTTTTGGCAATTCGCCCTGCATCGAAAGCGAATGGGGGCAAAAGTACTTCGGGCAACTGTACAGTTTCTACGAACAAACCGGGCTCGACGTGCTGGAACACGACGGCTCCTACCCCGGCGACGTTTGCGCATCGACGGTCCATCCGGGACACCGCGGCCTCGACGATTCGCAGTGGAACCAGTACCGTCGCATCACCGACTTTTACAAATGGTGCCGCAGCAAAGGCATTTACCTGAATGTTCCGGATTATTATTTCCTGAGCGGAAGCAATAAAACCGGCATGGGTTACCGCGAAACCAACTGGTCGCTGCCGCGCGAACAGCAGGAAATTATTGAGCGGCAAAACATTTACGACGGAACGTGGCACAAAACGCCATCGATGGGCTGGATGTTCGTTCCGCTGGTGGAATATCACGGAGGCGGACAAGCGGCCACCATCGAACCGCTGAAAGATCATTTGCAGCACTACGAGCAACGGCTGGCCAACTTGTTTGGAGCCGGAGTTCAGGCCTGCTACCGCGGACCGCAACTGTTCGATGCGCCCGAAACCAAAGCGGTGGTGGCCAAATGGGTTGCCTTTTACAAAAAGCACCGCCGCATTCTGGATGGCGACCTGATTCATGTTCGCCGCCCCGACGGACGCGATTACGATGCCATCCTGCATGTCGATCCGCAAGGCGCCGAAAAAGGTTTGCTGATGGTGTACAATCCGCTGAACGAACCGATCAAACGAAAAATAAAGGTCGATTTATATTACACCGGCCTGAAGAACCGCGCCAAACTGACCGACCAAAACGGAAAGGTGAGCTCGCTGACCATTGCCTCCGACAACAAGGCATGGATCGACCTCGAAGTTCCCGCCAAAAGCCAGACCTGGTATATTTTGGGGGAATAAAACGACAACAAACAATAGAAATATTTCTATTGTTTTAACCTTACGAATAGAAATTTTTCTATCTTTAAAGTCTCATACAACAAAGAAATAGTATGAAACGAACATGTCGCTGCAAACCCAAACACCAATGAATTGAGCTTACGAAATCTGTGAAGCAAAATAATTTTCAGCAACATGTGAGTTCCGTCAGGCAATTAAAAGCAAATTATCTTCTGATGAAATCAAGCGAATTAAACAAGCTTATTCTAAGAAATGGATGGAAGGTGGTTCGACAAAGCGGAAGCCACATTATTTACGAAAAAAATGGAGTTCATTATACGGCGACTTTTCATGGAAGCAAGGAAGTTGGAAAGGGTTTAGAAATAAAAATTAAAAAAGAGATGGGTCTAAAATAGATTAAAAAATAGAAAGATATGAAAACAATAGAAGCAATAATTGAAAGAGCAAAAGATGGCACTTTTAGTGTGTACTGTATAAATGAGATGTTTAATGGAATGGGGAATACGGCAGAAGCTGCTAAAATGGATATGCGGCAACAGATGGATTTTTTCAAAAAGACAGCCATTGAGAGTAATTTTTCTTATCCCGATTTTCTGGATGAAGATTTTGAGATCATTTATAAATTTGATACAGAAAGTTTACTGGAGTATTATTCCGGCATTTTATCTTTATCGGGTTTAGAGAAGATAACTGGAATACATCAAAAGCAACTATGGAACTATTTGCATCGAAAATCTAAACCACGGAAAGCGCAAATAGAAAAAATTGAAAAAGGCTTACATACTTTAGGATCTGAACTAATCTCTATTTCGCTTTAGCATCAATACAAGCTGTTATACTCTTTAGCTGAATAAATCACCATGAAATAGCCATTTCGCCTATGGCGAGACCAGCTGGAAATGAGAATACTAATTTTATCATGGCTATTCCATGTGGCAATTAAAAAAACAAATTATTCACACATGAAAAAATCACGAATATTAATCATTATCACCCTTTTTATTTCTCTGTCATTAAGCACTTTTGCACAATCCAAAATCAATCCGGCCGAAATTCAGGAAAAAATGCAATGGTTTGCCGATGCCAAACTGGGTATTTTTATTCACGCCGGAATTTATGCCGTCGACGGTATCGACGAATCGTGGAGTTTCTACAACAAAAAGATCAGTCATGCCGATTACATGAAGCAGTTGAAAGGCTTTACCCTGAAGAACTACGACCCGGCATTCTGGGCCGATCTGATCAAGGAAAGCGGCGCCCGCTATTCGGTGATCACCACCAAACACCACGACGGCGTGGCCATGTACGACACCAAACTGAACAACCTGAGCAGCGTGAAAGCCACTCCGGCCAAACGCGACATGATTAAACCCTTCTTCGAGGAACTGCGCAAACGCGACATCAAATGCGGCGCCTATTTTTCGCTGATCGACTGGACCGACAAAGACTATCCGGGTTTCCTGAAAGACAGCTCGAAATACAAAATTGCCGACGACTACGAGCGCTGGAACCGCTTCCGGAGTTTCTTCCAGGGACAGATCAAAGAAATCAACAGCCTGTTTAAGCCCGATTTGTGGTGGTTCGACGGCGACTGGGAACACAGCGCCGAAGAATGGGAATCGCAAAAAGTGCGGCAAATTATTCTCTCCGGAAACCCGAAAGCCATCATCAACGGTCGATTGCAGGGTTACGGCGACTACGAAACGCCCGAACAAAACTTCCCGGTTTCGAAACCGAAATACAACTGGTGGGAATTGTGCATGACCACCAACGACAACTGGGGTTTCCACCACGACAACAACTGGAAAACGCCCTACGAAGTGATCACCATTTTTGTGGATGCCGTTTCGAATGGCGGCAATCTGCTGCTCGATATGGGGCCGAAAGAAGACGGAACGATTCCGGAAGAACAGATTCGTGTGCTGAAAGAACTGGGCGCCTGGAACAAAAAACACGGCGAAGCGATTTTCAACACGGTAGCCGGTTTGCCACAGGGCCATTTCTACGGACCCACCACGCTGTCGAAAGATTCAACCTCCGTTTATCTTTTCCTGCACGGCAAAACGCATGGTCAGGTGATGGTGAAAGGGCTGACCAACAAAATTGAAGACATCTCGGTGGTGGGCAACGGCGCCAAACTACCGCACAAAATTGTGGGCAAGATATCGTGGAGCCCCGTTCCCGGATTGGTTTACATCGATGTTCCGGAGAATGTGCTCGATAAATACGTCACCGTTCTGAAAGTGAAGCTTGACAAACCCCTGAAATTGTACCGCGGGCATGGCGGATTGAATTAGAGAAGACTGGTCATTGTTGGTCATTCGGGTTTGATCAACAAGAACCACGGCAACAAATCCAACTACGACAACCCCTTTTATGACTCCTGAAATTAAAACCCTGACTGAAAAGCTCCTCGTTGGCCTGTACCTCGAAATGTCGATTGCCGACAATCGTACCGCCGAACTGTGGTGCAGCCTGATGATGCGACGGAACGAAATACCCAACAACAAGGACAGTAATTTGTACTCGTTGCAGGTTTATCCGGAAAACTATTTTGCCCCGTTCCATCCAACAACACGGTTCACCAAATGGGCGGCAGTGGAAATTTCCGGAGCAGGGAATATTCCGGCAGACATGGAATTGTTGCGGCTTTCGGGAGGCTTGTATGCTGTTTTTCATTACCGCGGCGATCCGCGCAACGGGGCACAAACTTTTCAGTATATTTACGGAAGCTGGCTGCCCCATTCGGGTTATGAACTGGACAACCGGCCTCATTTCGAAATTCTGGGTGAAAAGTACCGAAACTATTCGCCCGATTCGGAAGAAGAAATCTGGATACCCATTAAACCTAAACGACCATGAACCGACGTAATTTTATTCAAACAACCGGACTTTCAGTAGCCGGGATCAGCCTCGCAGGAACGGGATTGGCCAGTTCAACGGTAACTCCGGCAGCCGTTAAACGCCCCATCTGCGTATTTTCCAAATGCCTGCAATTCCTTTCGATCGACGAAATGAGCGAAGTGCTGGCCCGGCAAGGGTTCGACGGAGCCGACATGCCGGTTCGTCCCGCCGGACAAATTGAACCCGCCAACGCCAAAACTGAATTGCCAGCCGCGGTAAAAACACTTCAAAAATACGGCGTCGGTATCCCGATGATTGTCACCGCCGTGACCAATGCCGACGATCCGAAAGAAGCCGATCTGCTTCGCGTTGCAGCCGACTGCGGAATCAAATACTACCGCATGGGCTGGCTGGCCTACGAGGCCAACAATCCGACACCGCAAAGCATCGACAATTTTAAACGCAAGTTCGAAAAACTGGCCGAACTAAATCAAAAACTCGGCATTCATGGCGGCTATCAAAATCACTCCGGACTGCATGTAGGCGCTCCGGTTTGGGATTTGTACGATTTGCTGAAAGAGGTGGATCCGCGCTGGCTGGGTGTTCAGTACGACATTCGCCACGCCACCACCGAAGGCGGCTATTCGTGGCCCATCAGTATGAAACGCATCGAGCCGTGGATTCGCACCATTTGCATCAAAGACTTTGTGTGGGGCAAAAACGACAAAGACAAGTGGGCACACCAAAACGTTCCGCTGGGCGAAGGCATGGTCAATTTCGATCAGTTCCTGCCCGAATACGCCAAACTGAAGGTGGAAGCGCCTATCAGCATTCATTACGAATACGATTTGGGCGGCGCCGAATTGGGCAAAAAAGAAACAACAATGAGTCGTGACCAGATTTATGCCTATCTGAAAAAAGACCTCAGCTGGCTGCGCGATCGCATGAAGAAATACCAGATTGAGTCGTGAGAATAACTTTGAACCTAGTTTTCTGATTCCCTGAATAGTCTTGCAAATCCCGGGTAGGCTTGCAACGCCAGCAAATCGAAATCAATCAGTTTTTGCTGAACGAGCGGCAGCTGATCCACAATTTCGCGGGCGTGAACTTTGTCGCGGGCTTCCAGAACCAACACTGCGCAATGGTCGTCGGTAAAATACAGTTCGCGGATGAATCCGGCCTGATGCAATTCCCATGCTTTTCGGGCTTCCGGTTCGAGCCACGGCTGGTAGTCGGCACTGACTACTCCGGGCATTTCCTTTTCAATGGCAAGTATTTTCATAACAAGGCAAAAGTTAAAAGTGGTAATTTTAAGTGTGAAATAGAAATTGGATAATAATGCTGAAGGCATGAAAGGATTATAACAAATCAGGATGAAAAGAACCAAAAATGCCGAAGGCATGACATGATATTTCACCACTTCGTGGTTTAAATGCGTTTTATTCAGTATTTTCTATAATCATTGCAACCCTTCGGGTTTAAAAATCCAACCCTTAATTCACATTGTTTAGCCATTTGCCAATTTCTTCGTTAACCTGATTGTTCGTTAGAAATTCACCTTTTCCTATTTGGCTTTTGGCCTCTTCAATGGCTTTCACGTGCTCTTCCGACAAAAGAAAAACTTCTTCGTCCTGATTGGTTTCATCAATCATTCGGTAGATTTCATTCAAAATCTCATCGTCATCAATCTGTTTGATTTTGCCGATCAATTTATTTTTTAATTCTTTGGTTGTCATTTTGAAAATTGTTTCAGTAAAGTTACAAAACAAACTTCACACCATTGACTTAACTTCATTTTACACTGATATTTTGATCATTTGCTAAACCAAGTAATCCGATGTACAGCAGTTTGGCCGCGTCTTCCATGATTTCGGGAGTGAGTGCGTCGGTGTTGTCGAGCGGATGGTGATAATAAACCGTTTTCACTGTTCCTGAAGTATTTAAGCTGAGTGTTTTATATCCGCCTTTTTCAAATACCGCTCCGTCGGTTCGTGGCCGTCCGTAATTCACCCGCGATTCGGTGGCTGCGAGGTCGCGGTGCAGGTATTTGTTGTTGGCACCTTCAAAATGCTTCAATATCTCCGGAAATGTTTTGCCGTTTCCAAGCCTGAAACCTGTTCCGTTGCCTACCATGTCGAGGTTGATCATGCAAACCACTTTTTCTTTGGGCCAGACGGGCGATTCCACGCTTTTTTTACTTCCGAAGAGGCCGCATTCTTCGCCGCCGAAGAAGATAAAAATGATGGTTCGCGCAGGTTTAATTCCCGACGAAGCAAGCGCTTTCGCGGCGGCCAGAATATCTACCGAGCCCGAGGCATTGTCGAGCGCTCCGGGAAACAAACAGCCCGGGCTGCCCACGGCATCGAGATGAGCGCCAACGATAATGGCTTCGGATTTCAGTTTGGGATCTGAGCCTTCAATGCGGCCCACCACATTGCACGACTGACTCTCAGGAAAATGCTTCGTCGATGCCGAAATTTTCACCTTTTTATTCAGTGCCAGCGAATGAGGTTGCAGGCTTTTTTTGATGGAAGCCGAGGCGTCGGCATATTTTTCAACGGTTCCGGCAAATAACTCTTCGGCAACGGCTTCGCTCACATGCGCATACACAAAACCGTCGAGGTACGAGGTATTGGGATTGGCAATTTTACTGACGTACAGTAATCCGGCGGCCCCCAACTCTTTGGCTCGCTGAAACTTGTAGCGATGATAACTGTATGGCTCCCACTTTTGCAGCGTGATGTCGTTGCCGGTATATGGAACGCCTGTTTCCATCAGCAGAATTTTGCCTTTGACATTCAGATTTTGGTAATCGTTGTAGCTCAGTTCGGGCGCCGAAATGCCGTAGCCCACATAAATCATTTCGCCGGAAACGGTTCCCGAAGCAGAATTCGATCCCGGGAAATAGTCGTCGGGGAAATGATACTCTTTCTTCGGATTGTTCTTTCCGGCCAGCAGTGTTACGCTTCCGGGGGTGAGCACGTCGCTGTAGGCATTCGGAAAGGTTTGAAAATAAGTTCCGTCGTTCATGCCCGGTTTTACTCCCGCCTTCTTGAGTTCTGCGGCCACCCATTTTGCAGCGGCCCAATACCCTGGCGAACCCGACAACCGGCCGCCGTATTTGGGCGAACTCAGTTCGGCAGCGTCGCTCAGCAAATCGTGACTGGAGATAGAATGAAATGTCTTCAGAAGAAGTCTTTCATCTTCCTGCGTGTAGCCGTTCAGGAAAATGAGGCAAAATAGAAAGAGGAATGAATATCCGGAATACATGGTTCAGGTTTTTATTGGGACTAAAAATAGAAAAATGAAACGATAATTTTTTCTTTTCAATATTCCGGGCGCAGGGCAAACGCATTTAAATTTCATTCGTATTTCCTACTATTTAATTGCCCTTACAGGGCGATAGAATTCGTTCGCATGTAACCCAACGCGTTGCGTTGGGCTAGAATAACCTGCACTTTCAGTGCGGTTTTAGGCTGAAAGCCTAATTTAATCTAGCCCGGTGGCATCGCCCCGGGTAACAAAGGACAGCAAATGCATGCGCCCTGTAAGGGCAGCTTATTGAATATTTTTAAATGCGTTTGCCCTAATTCCGGGCGCGACTTCGAGTCGGACTCGGAGGCAATTCCTTTAGCCCGTCAGGGCTTATATGTCAATAGAAAAAAAATGGAAAGGAGCTTGATTTTTTCCGGATGGGTTAAATTTTATCGTATGAAAACTGATTTGGACGCCAATCGGTGAATTAATTCTGAGATTTCGTTGAAAATAATTACTGTACAATAATTCGGATTTCCTATATTTGTTTAGGTTGAAAAGTCAACCTTTTTTACGAATTAACGAAAGCGTTTTAGATATTATTCTTGTACACGAAATCGCCAATTTCAAACAGCTCAAGAATGATAGCAATAGCGCTCACGTCCGAATACGGGCGTGGGGCTGTTGTCTATTTGGGTTGTGGGTGTTTGGCGATACCTGTGTGCAGATAGATTTAACAGTTCCCACGCTTTTTTTATATCTAAACCTGAACTTGGGGAACGGAGAGGATGAAAATATAAGACAATGTCAAACGAATTAAAAACTAAATCAGAAAACTTCTTATTCTTTATTTCAGGAGAAAAGGTTTTAGCGTTGAAAATTACGACTGATTGGAATAATTGTCAGGCCTTTATTTATGACTTAGCAGATGGAAAGATCACTAAGTATGAAAATAAGGATTATCCATCGAATGAGAGAGCTTTTTTCTCTCACTTTATGGCAATGCCTATTAATGGGAAGTACAAAGCTGTTGTTGTGGAAAATTCCAGGGAATTCTATAAATGGAAATTGATTTCGCAAAAAACAGGGCTTATGTTTTGTAAATTGGTTGAGGAATTAGAAGAATCAGGTAATGATGCTGATATCTGTCCCAAATGGAAGTCTTTCGTGGAAAATCTTGTCTCAACGATTGAGTAGTTTTTTTAATCTCAAATTCATAAACCTTTTTAAACCAGTATAATGAAAAGAGTTTTATTTATGAAACTTACAGTGGGGATTATTGCTCTTCTTGTATCTAATATAATCACTGCCAAAAACATATACTACGTTACTCAAAACGGTACTGGCGATGGTTCTTCATGGGCAAAAGCTGCAGGAAATATTCAGACCATGATTGACAAAACAATTGCCGGTGATGAGGTATGGGTTGCTAAAGGAACATATTATCCAACAACAGAAACAATTGCACGGGATTCCCGTTCACGCACTTTTTTAGTGAAATCTGGTATTTCTCTTTATGGCGGCTTTGCTGGTACCGAAACAGCACTTTCAAAAAGGTTATTGTCTGATTTGGACAATAACGGAAAAGTAGATTCGTGTGAACTGGTTAACACGACAATCCTCAGTGGAGACATAGACGGGGTACCTGATGTTTGGACAAAAACAACAAATACTAATGGCTCTTGGAAATGGACAATTACGGGAAATACCGGTAATTCATATAGGGTAATTACTGGTTCAGCGTCAGCCCTTAACGGGTTTTCAGTTTTGGGTGGAAATGCAAATATTTCTGACGTAGGTAATGGAGGAGGGATATACGCAAATTCTGTTACAAACTGCATAGTAACAAATTGTTCTACAAGTGGCAGTGGTGGTGGAATACATGCTCGTTATTCAATAAACTGTTTAGTAACAAACTGCTCTGCAGGTGTCTGGGGAGGTGGCATATTTTCTAGTCATACTGGTGGTTTTGCATCAAATTGTATAGTAACAAACTGTTCTTCTGATAAATATGGTGGTGGGATAAGCGCAACTAGTATAGCGAACTGTATAGTAAAAAACTGTTCTGCTGGTAACTATGGAGGTGGAATACATTCTTACCCTTATTCTTCTCCTTCGGTAACAAACTCTGCAATAGTAAATTGTTCTTCAGGTCTTTATGGCGGTGGAATTTATGCTTATGCTGCTACTTCTGGAACCAATTCCCTAACGAATTGTATAGTAACAAACTGTTATGCCGTTGTCTATGGCGGTGGAATATATGCTTCTACTGTTTCTGGGACAAATTCAGTAACTAACTGCATGGTAACAAACTGCTCCGTGAATAACTATGGAGGTGGAATATATGCTTCTACTGCTTCTGGGACAAATTCAGTAACTAACTGTATAGTAGCTAATTGTTCTACTGCTAACTACGATGGTGGAATATATGCTTCTTCAATCAAATCCTGCGCTGCTTCAAACAATAAAACAGGTAATAATATCGGCAGTGGAGTGTCGGCAAGCAGTGGGTTTATTTCGCCTGAAATCTCTTTAGCTTACGTCCGTCCTACCAGTTTTATTGGTGTAGCCACTACCGATGCCCAAAAAGCGGAATTGCTCTCTGCCGACTGGCATTTAAAAGAAGGTTCGCCGTGTATTAATGCTGGTACTTCCACTATTAATGGAGAATACATAATCAGGTCTGACAAAGATTTTGACGGCAATTCAAGAGTTTTGTATGGTAATGTTGATATTGGCGCATACGAATATGTTGTTCCAGTTATCAATATGCCAACAAGAGAAGATTTCAATACTAAAACAGACTTAAGTACAGGTAATTTATTTTATCATTCTTCGAAACTAAATACCAGGAATGATATTTTGTGGAAAGTTGCAAATCAGAAAGCGTCATTCAGTTGGCAAACAAACTTAACCTCAGCATACAGTAATCCTATTTTTACATACCAGATTGATGGTACTAAAGCAACGAAAGTATTTCTTCGATATGAGATGTACTTCCAGGCTTATTCCGGGACAATCAGTCCTTTAGGTACCGAGAAGCTGAATATTGAATTTTCGACAGATTTGAATACATGGAATACAATTGCCACCTACTCTAATGCAAACGGCACAATTGCCAATAAAAACTACAAACACGACATAAGCTCACTGGCAGCCGGCAAAACTTTTTTTATCCGGTTTAATGCCAATGGAGTCAATAGCAATCGGATAGAGAAATGGGAAATCGACAATGTGATAATAGACACCGATGGCTTATCTACTGGCATAAAATTATTAGAAGAGCCTTCATATTATTGCAATATAGATCAGGGAGTTCTCAATATTTGGAACCTGAAAGAAGGCGCAAAGGTTCAATTGTTTGATATAAACGGTAGGCTTCTAAAAGATTGGGATGTAAAAACAAGCAATTCTCTACTTTATAGATTATCTAATCATGGAGCCTATATTATCAGGAGTGGATCAGGAAGTAATGTAGAAAGTAAAAAGGTGGTTTGGTAGAAAATAAGTAGTGGAATTTATTTAGCAACCGGATAAAACTCCACGGTTTTATTCGTTCCCGGTCGTAGTTTCTCAGAAGCTTTTGCTCACCGCAACTATTCCCGATATTGGTAAGCCGCTTTTTTCATGCGGTCCATAATGGCGACTCCCAATCCTGTTTCCGGAACAGCTTCAATCCAGATTTGGCTGATTTCAGGATCATCTTCCAGCGTGTGAAGCGCGGCAAACAATCCGGAGGCCACTTCGAGGAGACTTTTATTTTCAGAAGTTCTGACAATTCGCGTGGCATTCAGAGGTGTTTCGGCGTTGCTGTGTAAAATCAATCCGGAATGA
>CAYRBM010000115.1:0-5238 GCA_964422425.1 uncultured Odoribacter sp. | reverse complement strand
TCCAGCGAAGCAATGTGTACAATCAGCGGATCGAATGTGGGCCGTTCTTTGGCCTCAAAAATTTTGGCTACAGCCACCGGGTTGAGGGCATTGGCGCCCAGTCCGTAAACCGTTTCGGTCGGAAAAGCAACCAGCCCGCCATCGCTGATGATGCGGGCTGCATGCTCAATATCCTCTATATTCCAGTGGCTTTTCACCTGCTATTTCGTTTAGTTTCTTCCCTGAATAGATGCATCGGCATCTTCCAGCTCTATTCTTTTTTTCTCCTGAAAGTCGGCTACTTTCTGCCGAACGTCCGGATTTGCAAGCCCGATAATCTTCGCTGCTGCCAGCGCTGCATTTTCAGGACTAAGCACCGTTAGCGGGGCAACTCCCGATGGCATTCGGATGCTTGAGTACAAATCGGCGCCTGCAAATTTATCACTATATGGCGGACAGGCAATAACCGGACAGTAAGTTTGTGCATCAGAAAATCCACTCAGGGCATTGCTCATGCCTGCAATGGTAATAAAAACCACATTTTCCTTTTCATATTCTTTGATCAGGTTATAGCATTTCAGCGGAACTTTGTGCGCCGATGCAACATGTTCAACGCTTTCAATACCAAAACTTTTCAGGGCATTGGCAATTTGGTCGGCCCAACCGAGATCGGCTTTAGAACCCATTAGAATCACTACTTTGCTCATCGTCGTTGTTGTTTAAAAATGAATACTGATAGTCCATCGGAATGATTGAGATATAATCTTCGACACTGGCTCCCGACAGACAGGCTTCGATGATTTTATGCCCGATTGGCGAAAGTTCCGGAGTTTGAAATTTTACCAGCTCTTTTTTGAAGAAGTCGAAAAGAATTTCGGCGCCGGCATCGTATCCTGAAGTCCCAACTTCGGGCTGGCGATGAACCTGTAAAAAGCGCGACGGGATTTTGGCACCTTCAATGGTCAGGTAATTCAACTCGTAGCCCAAAAGTGAGCTGCGTGCCGGTTGATACTGATCGGTGCGCAGTTTGGCGTTTCCGCGGCGGGTGAGATACTCGCGCATCAGCAACTGTGGTTTAAAACCCACTTTCCATGCGCCAATGTGTTGATTGGGAACCAAGGTGTATCTGATCCGGGGTGTTTGAATGATCTGTTCGAGCAGCATGTTAGCGTGCAAAACCATTTCTCCGGTAGCAAATGGCCAGTATGAACCTACGCCTTCGCTTTCCATCGCGCCGGTTCCAACGATGCTTGGATTGGCATAGCCGCGGGGTGAAACCAGTCGCCACAGCCAGGCCAGTGCCGGCGGCAAAATGTGGAACAACCCGACAATGCCGTAACTTGGTTTTTCGGCCGTGCACGGGGGAGTGCGGACACCGAAACTCCGGATATCGACACTTACCGGTTTGTCAACCACGCCGGGAACAATATCGCGCGGAACGATTACCCGTGGATTCGGGCAGCGTTTGCCCGGAGCATCTTCGATATGGTCCCAAACGAGCGCCGTGCTGTCGGGATTCGATTTGATGTTCAGAAACAACAGCGGATTTTTTGGCTTGATGGTCAGTTTTTCAAGAAACGGATCGTCGCCGTAATCGGTGATGCTGTCAACGCGGATGAACCAGGCATTTTCGGCATCGAGCACGGTGAGTTTGCCGTTGTTGCGCTGAATCGAAGGATGGCAAAGCGCCATGTCGTCGGTTACCGGATTAAACGAACAGAACAGCGGGAAGTTGATCAGTCGTTTTTCGCCGGTAATCAGGTTTTCACCAATCTGAACCTGCCCATTAGGCTCTCGCACAATATTTTGGAGCATTTCACTTTTCCCGCCACCGCTGGCGCCTTCGTGCATGAAAGTGGTGATGTTGTCGTAGGGGCTGACCACCTGAACCGTTGAGCAATGTGCCGTGATCCAGCCTTCTTTTTCGCCTTTGGTCAGCAGTGCGCCGTAAAGGCCTTTTTTGGCACTTGGTCCGGGATAAAGATTGTATGAAAATATTTCGTGCAGATTTTCAGAACGTTTATGAACCACAATCTGCTTTCCGTTAAAATGGGTATGTCTGAATGTGGGCGCCACGTAAATGGCCGAGTCGATGGTGAAATTTTGCGGAAGTTCTTCGATTGGGATGATGCTTTGAAGCATCGAGAGTCCCATCGCGAAGAATCCTGCGTTGGCCGGAGCGATGGCAATTCCGCCCGAGCCAATGTTGTCGCGTCCGGCAAAGTAGAAGAACACGGCCAGTTCGCGGGCTTTCAACCAACTGAGTGTTTCGCCCCGGAGTGAATCAAATTCGTAACCAAACCGGTCGGCAAACCGTTCTTTGTCGCTCGGAAGATTATCGGCAATAGCCATGGTATCAGGATCACGACGGCGCATGTACGGATCGGTGTAATTGGCCGAAATTCCGTTGTTTACGCGGTGAACGATGGCTTCCACTACTTCACCTTTTCCGGGAATATCATATTTTACTTCGAAACTGTTGTTTCCTTCACCACCCACGGCTGCCAGGGCCAGTTCGCTTACCGTATTAAAAGTCAGGAAAGATTGACATTCCTTCAACACTTCCAGAACATCCTGCGGCAAACTGATTTCTTTCTGCTCAAGAACTTTTAATAAATCACTCATATTCTATCTTTTTGAATTTTGAATCGGGTTTTTATTTCCGGAGAAGACCGATGGGTGATCTCCATTACAGAACCCATAACAAAAATAGTTTAATATCACTTAATAAATAAAGTAATACTTAATTATTGAAGCAGTTTAATCAATTCTTAAGATTAGAAGTGACAAAGAATTCGGATTAATTCTAAAAATGTGGAGGAGACTGAATCCAGAGTATTTCGCTGATTCCGTCGAAAATGTTGATGGCGTCGTGCGGTGCCTTGGCGTTGAGGTAAATGTTGTCGCCGGGTTTCAGGATGTAGCTTTTGCCGTCGAGATCGAAACGGATTTCGCCGGAAATGACATGGCAAAAAATCTGACCAAAACTATTCGAGAAATAGCTTTCAATTCCGGATGCTTTTCCAAACCGCAGCAAATAGGTGTCCATTTGTTTGTTAATATCCTGATGGGAAAGGAGGTAGATTAAGGTTCCGGATTTGGTTTGATCGACAAATTTGATGTCTTTTTTGAACACGACCGGATTGTTAGCCAGCGATTCATTCTCGCCAATCAGTTCGCCAACGGTGGTGTGCAAATGTTCGGCGATCGATTTTAGCGTGACAATAGACGGAAACGATTTGGCTTTTTCGATTTGTGAAAGTGCGCTGGGCGTGATTCCAACTTTTTCGGCCAGCTCGTTCAAATGTAGGTTCAAAAGTTCTCTTTTGCGCTTGATTCGTTCGCCAATTCGCTTCATATCTGAAAATTTAGCGCAAAAGTATCAATTAATTTCTAAAGTGACGCTTTATTCCTTTCTTAACACATTTTTCTGATCTTTTCAGCGATGGTTCCCCGTTCGGTGATTCGGATCAGTCCCAATACCAGTTTGGCGATCAATCCGGGCTTCAGAATCACGTCGGTTTTGGCAGCCACTTTTTGATCGCGAAGTGCAATAGCCAGGTCTTTGTCGGAATCAGGAACAACAGCCAGTTGATTGGCAAATTTCCAGGCTCCGTCGCGGGCCAGCTTCATGCTGAAATCAACCAGGTAATCATCCACTTTCCCGGTCCATTTCAGGATAAACTTCAGTGCCGGCCAGACTGCCGACAAATCGCCCTGAACTTCGTGCACCAGCGACGACAGAATTTCGTTGATCCGGTTGAAGTCGTTTCCCAGATCGGCCAGATTTTTCCCATCCGAAGCTTCAACAGCGGCAATTCCAAGATCAAGATTGATGTGGGCATTCATGCCCATCAGCAAATGTTGGAGTACAATTGGCCAGTAATTGTCCGAAAGATCGAAGGTTTTCTGCCATGATTCGGTTACCGGCTCATTCCGGCGGTTTGCAGCATAGGCATCGAGGTAGCGCAGTGCAAAAGCAACATCGAGCTGCTCCATTCGGGGCCCATCATCGAAATATCCGGAAGCTATGCCTTCCTTCACTTTGATGGTAACTTTTCGGTAGAGCGCAGCAAAATAACCGGCTGGATCGTTGTTTTGCTCCGATTCGGCAACGATTTGGTCGAGCGCCGAAATGACTTCGTCGATGGTCTGGATGGAGTTCGGGTTCATGATTGGAAATTGAATTTCAGTATTAAACCCGAACGACACCATTTTGTTGATGGATTGGAATTATGCTTCGAGCAATTTCGCGATATCGAACTTTTTCATTTGCATAAAAGCATTCATCACGCGCTGCGACCGCGACGGATCATTCATCAGTTCTTCCAGAATTTTGGGAACAACCTGCCACGAAACGCCGAATTGATCTTTCAGCCAGCCGCACTGTTCGGCTTCGGGCACTGCCGACAGCTTTTCCCAATAGTAGTCGATTTCGTCCTGTGTGTCGCACTCCTGAACCAGCGAAACCGCTTCGTTAAAGCAAAACTGGTGACTCAGCGAGCTATCCATGGTCATAAAAACCTGCTTCCCGAGGGTGAACTGAGCGTGTTTCACAGTTCCTTCCACATCAGGATCGTCGGCGGTATATTTCAGGATTCCAAATACAGATGAACCGGCAAAAACGGATGTGTAAAACTGAATGGCTGATTCGGCTCTTCCGGCAAATTGTTGGGTGAACATCAGACAAGGAATGAATTTTTGAGCCACGTTTTCCAGTTTTCCGAGTGATAATTGCCAGCTTACGCCAAATTTATCCTGAACCCATCCGTATTTTGGGCTCCAGGGCCAGGTGTCCAGCGGCATCAACGCGAAACCGCCATCACTTAGTTTTTCCCAGGCCTGATCGATTTCGTCGGTGGTTTCGCAAACCACATAAAAGGAAATAGCCGGGTTCAGTGTAAAAAACGGACCACCATTGAGCAGCATAAACTTTTGTCCGGCGGCATCAAGGGTTACCACCAACGGATTTTCGGAAGTGATTGTTGTTCCGGAGAATACCGAACAGTAAAAGTCGGCAGCTTCTTTGGCTTTCCCGTCGAACCAAAGACATGGATAAATCGGATGGCTCATAAAATAAGTTTTATCGGTTTTCAGAATTATTGTGTTTGATAGGTCAGAAGAATTGTCCCGTCCGAAAATGTTCTTGTTGCGGTAATCTTCAGGTTTAATGCATGTTGTATTCCGTAGAACAGCGGTGTCCCATGGCCCAGCGCCACCGGATCGATCATGATTTGGTATTCGTCAATCAGGTTATGG
>CAYRBM010000114.1:11531-16580 GCA_964422425.1 uncultured Odoribacter sp. | reverse complement strand
CTGAATTTCATCAGATATTAGTGGGAAATCCTGAATGGACAGAAAATCTGAAAGGGCCGGATTTAATTCCTGAACTCCACCTTCTCCTCTCACCGGTTCAATTATTGAAGCAATTATCGTACTGAATTTTACCGTTTCATGAATACAGGCACCTTCCTGCATTTGAAATATTTGCAACTCCAACACATTTTCCCTGATATGCTGCTCGATTTGATCTTTCCAATTAGGCTTCAAATCAAATATATACAGAGGGTTTATGCCAAGCAGTCCGGCGAATAAATACCGTTGCTTTTTATTTTGAAGTAAGCTTCGGGCTCCTGAAGTGTACCCATGAAAACAATTGTCGATGACCAGAATGGACGCTTTTGTTTTTTCCATTAGGTCCATATTTTCATCCCAAACAGCGGCAACATTATTCCCGGGAACAGAACCATAAAGCTGCATCTGCTCGTCCCTCAATTTTTCAATTTTATGCCTCCATTCAAAATAGGCATGATGGAGTGCCATTTCAGTAGCCTCAGTTCCACTGTTCCCAAACAACACTTTAAAATACTTGCCAGTTGCTTTACTGAATATCCGGTTGAGTTCTTTGGCCAATTGGGCCGGATAAAAATACTGGCTTCCCTGATTATTCAAGGCAGGGTATTCACTGTCGAGAAATTGAATAATAGCCTTTCTGATTTTAGGATGATTGTGCCCCAGTAGATTAGCGCCAAACCCGCCAACAAAATCGATAACCCTGCATAATTTCTTCCCTTGTCTGTAAAATAAATAGTTACCATCAGCTTTGCAATACATTTTGTCCAGCTTCAGCGTTTCCAGTAGTTCTGCCATGTATGGGTTTGAAAACTTGTACAACTGGTTTTTATCTCCCGGATCAGTTGTTTCAATTTGCTGGTCAAAAACAAATGGGTTGCGAAGTTCGGCAATAATCTGCCCATACTTCTTGTAAATCTGATCTTTTGATACAGTTCCTTTTCTGGTTAACGGAATTTCATCTGAAATAAGCCTGAAACGCTCGATGTGCCGATGAGTATATTCAAAGGGTTCAATCGTTTGCCGCAAATCTTCATTGATACTTTTAATCAATGCAGCGATTTCTTTTTGCCGCACTTTTTCGGATACAAAGATTAAAGCGGCCAGCCCAGGAATATTTACCAAAGGAATCCATTCAATATGTCCGGAAACCTGAAAAAGACGCTGATAGTATGTTTTCAGCGCATTTAGAGGTATTTTAACGCCATATTCATCCTTGATAAAATCACTTGATTTTCGGCAATAAAAAGAAATTTCACCATTGGTTTCATCAAAAGTGACAAGATCGCCGGTAGCAAAAAAATCAATTGAATCGGGCATTCCAATTACTCGCGACGACTGAAACACACTGTGAATAAAGAATTCGAAAACCGAAGGTTCATCAGTTTGTTTCAATCCCACGGTGACCCCGGGAATCGGACGTCCCAGGCAATGCGGCAAACACTGCTGTCCATGTTCGGGCTTATTTAAAAGCACCATCAGGGTTTCTGTTGTGCCAAAAGCGTTCATTAGGTTAATCCCTGTTGCCGATTTAAATTTTTCAGCTGTTGCAGGGTCATAAGGTGCGCCAATAGAAATAGCAGCTTTGAGCGATTGTTTCATGGCTGTTTTTAACTCCGGAAACTGCCGGTATAATTCAATCATGGTGTTGTAAAATGCAGGCCCTGCAATTAAATGACCCAGTTTCATTTGTATTAACAGATACCTGACCACTTCAGGCTTATGAAGAAACCAATCAATAGTAATAATACAAAAAGGATTTCCAGACCAGATAGAATTTAAGAATGACCGTATGCCAATGGTATGTGTAAACAACGGACTGAAACCGGCATTCCCAAATAATTCACATTTAAACAAACCATATTTTTGCCAGGCCTGACAGCAGTTGGCCAATGCTTCGTGCGAATAGACCAAAAGTTTACTGATGCCTGAAGAACCTGAAGTGGTGAAAACAATAGCCTCTGTCAGCGGTGAAATATTAAGCTGTGTTATTGAATAATTAACCGGGAGATCACTGCCACTTTTAACCTGCCGTATCAGTTCGGCAACATCAAAATCCTCAAAAGAATCAAGCAACGGGATTTCATTTTTGTTGCACTTATCCTGAAGTAATTGTACTATCTCTTTTTCGCGTTCGTAAGATTTAAGTTGTTGAAGTTCGCCGAATGGCATAATAACACAGGCAAAATCAGTCAGTTTTCTCCAATTATCAAACTCTGTTATCTCCGGAAAAATCGGAATAAACACCCGTATTCCTTTGCAAAGAGCAGCAGTAAAAACAAGTGAATTGGCAAGTTCATTTGAGCAACCAAACGAAGCAAGCATGATGGTATCGCCACTTTTAAGTCCGAACGACTCCATTTTCTCAGAAATAACATTGGCGATTATACGCAATTCGGTTAAACTGATCGAAATAAACTGTTCTCCGATATGACTATAGATCACATCACAGCTTTCGTTTCGGTGAGGCAAATAACCGAATATGACATCTGCCAGATTTTTTGACAAGAATTCGGTATCACTGCATGTTGCTCGGATCAGTTTATCAAACATCTTTCTGGAAAAGTATAATACAAGTTAATACTTCTCAACATAAAATGCAAGAGCTTAAAATTGTGGATTGTACTTGTGAAGATTAAACAGTATTTACGTCATGCGATTTTCTCATTTTATTGGTTTTCAATTTTTTGTTTCAACCCTTTTATTTCTTCGGTCAGCTCTTTTAATTGTTGCCCGATAAGGTTGTCGGTAAGCGGTGGTTCGGCTACATCACGGCTGATGTAATGCACAAATTTCCAGATTTCCCGGATTTCGGTGGCTGCCAATTCGTAGGGTTCGTAGGCTTTGTTTAGCGAAATCATCCTGAAACAACCACGTTCGGTCAGCTCATTTTTCAGTTGCTTGAAAACCAATCCTTCATTCAGTGTGAGCACCACGTAAAATTCGTCGTCTTTAATCGTGTTCCAGTCCTGAACAAATTCGCCGGTCACCCAGGCCCCATCCGGAATAGGCAACATAGAATCGCCGCTGATCTGGAAGGTGCGGTATTTTCGTTCCGACGACAAAAACGGTAGCTGGAAAACCGGCAATTCCGAAATGTACTCCGGGTCGGCAAAACCATTGGTGTAGCCCGCTTTGGCTTTTTCCGAAACCAGCTCAATATTATCGCGATTTTGACGATCGATGGTGGTGGCCAAAACCCGTATATTACTGCCTTTCAGAAAAACATCCTGCCCGTGTTCCAGCTCGTAAAGCTGGCTTTCGCGCAATTTCGGCAAATCGACCCGAAGCAAAGTATCGATGGCCACATGAAAATAATCAGACAATAAAATGAGTGATTGAATACTCGGCCCCGAAATTCCGTTCTCGTAATTATTCAAAGTCGAGCGTTTTATTTCCAAAGCGACAGAAAGTTGATCCTGAGTGAGTTTCTTCCTGTTTCTCAAAAATTTAATATTCGAATCAAAATACATATTTGGAGATTTAAAACTAAATGATTAAATTAAAATCATACAATTTGATTAAAATTCAATCAAATATACAACTTAAGTTTTGAATGACAAAAGTTTGACGATTTTTTTGATGCAGGTTAGTTTAGTGTGATCTCTGTCGTCGATTTTGGCCATTGAGAACACGAGAAGAATATACTGAGTGAGAAAATGAAGGGAGGAATGAGAACAATGAACTTTCAAAACAATACCATCGTGCATCTCGACCTCGACACTTTTTTCGTGTCGGTTGAGCGGCTCCGGAACTCTGATCTGATTGGAAAACCGGTTATTATCGGTGGGCTTTCCGATCGCGGCGTGGTAGCCAGTTGCAGCTACGAAGCCCGGCAATTCGGTGTTCATTCGGCCATGCCCATGCGTATGGCGCTCAACTTGTGTCGCGACGCTACTGTTATTCGCGGCGACATGGACGAATACAGCAAACGCTCGCGCGAAGTAACCGAAGTGATTGCTTCGTGCGCACCGGTTTACGAAAAAGCATCCATTGACGAGCATTACCTCGACATATCGGGGATGGACCGTTTTATTGGTTCGTATAAATGGACACACGAGCTGCGCAGCCGCATCATCCGCGAAACGGGACTTCCTATTTCGTTTGGCTTGTCGGTCAACAAAACCGTGTCGAAAATTGCCACCGGCGAGGCTAAACCGAATGGCGAGAAACAGGTTCCGCGCGAGTTGGTGCAGCCATTCCTCGATCCACTCCCGATTAAAAAAATTCCCGGAGTGGGCGATAAAACCCGACAGTTACTTCATTCGATGGGCGTTTTTACCATTCACACGCTCAGCATTATTCCCCCTGAAATGATGCAAAGTGTATTCGGAAAATCAGGAATTGATATCTGGCAAAAAGCCAATGGAATTGATTTTTCTCCGGTAGTACGCTATTCCGAAGAAAAATCGATTAGTACCGAACGAACTTTCGAAACCGACACCATCGATGTGCAAATGCTCGAACGCCTATTGATTGCAATGGTCGAAAAAATCGCCTTCAAAATGCGGAAGAAGCAAAAACTGTGTTCGGTGATTACGGTCAAAATCCGCTACTCGAATTTTGACACGCACACGCTGCAAAAACAAATTGCCTACACTTCATTCGATCATGTGCTGATGGACACCGCGCTCGACCTGTTCCGACGGTTGTATGAACGACGAATGCTCATCCGCCTGATTGGTGTAAAACTGGGCGGGCTGATTGGCGGCGTTCAGCAACTCGACTTGTTCGACAACAATGAGAAAATGATCAAACTTTACCTGTCGATGGACAAAATCCGTCTCCGCTACGGTTCCGACTCCATCCATCGCGCCTCGGGAGTGGAAAAGAAAGAAAAAGTTATCAGCCACAGAGTTCAGTCGCAAACTACATGATTTGAGGATGTGGAGATTTGAAGATTTGTTGCTAGTAGCTAGCGACTGGCAGCTAGTCGCTTTTTTTGAATTTGCAACCCGTATCTCGCAACCCGTAACAATTCGAAAATGTATTTAAACTGCCATTCATATTACA
>CAYRBM010000114.1:0-11431 GCA_964422425.1 uncultured Odoribacter sp. | reverse complement strand
TATCTCGCAACCCGTAACAATTCGAAAATGTATTTAAACTGCCATTCATATTACAGTCTCCATTACGGAACGCTCAGCATTGGCGAGCTGCTCGATCTGGCTATTCAAAACGGTGTTGAGACCATTGCCCTCACCGATATCAATACCACCATGGGCATTCCAGAGTTTGCGATGGAGGCTCAGAAAAAAGGCATACGCCCCATTGCCGGCTGTGAGTTCCGAAACGACGACGAGCTGCTTTATATAGCCATTGCCCAAAACCGCGAAGGATTGAAAGAACTAAACGATTGGCAAACCGAACACAACCTTCAGCAAAAAAAATACCCGGCCGATGCTCCTAAATTCAATCATGTTTATGTTGTTTATCCTTTTGGACGTAACCCGGTAGCCAAACTAAAGGACAATGAATTTACCGGTATCAATGGCAAACAGCTAAATAAATTATTTACTTCCGAATACCGCAATTTTCCCGAAAAACTGGTCGTTTGGCAGCCGGTAACCTTTCAAAACCCAACAGGCCGGTTTTTGCATAAGGCATTGCGTGCCATCGCTCACAACACGCTGATCAGCAAATTGCAACCCAAGCAGTTTGCCGACGAGGCCGACCATATGGATTATCAAAGTTTACTGAACCTGTTTCAAAATCATCCGGAGATTGTTGAAAACACAAAAAAACTGCTTGACGATTGCAGCATCAGTTTTGATTTTAAGCAGAATAAAAACAAGAAGGTATTTTCCGGATCGGTTTATGAAGATAAACAGTTGCTTGAAAGATTGGCGCTTGAAGGCATGATTTACCGCTACGGAAACGATAACGCTGAAGCCAGACGACGCGTTATGCATGAGTTGGAAATTATACACAACATGGAGTTTTCGTCGTATTTTCTGATTGCCTGGGACATTGTACAATACGGCATGTCGTGCGGATTTTACCATGTGGGGCGCGGCAGTGGCGCCAATAGTATTGTGGCTTACTGCCTGAAAATAACCGATGTTGATCCGATTAAACTCGACCTTTATTTCGAGCGTTTCCTGAATCCGAAACGATCTTCACCGCCCGATTTCGATATCGATTACTCGTGGCGCGACCGTGAACACATTCAGCAATACATTTTTCAACGGTATGGCAGTGATCATGTGGCTTTACTGGGTGCCACCACCACGTTTAAAGACCGGTCGATTATTCGTGAATTGGGTAAGGTTTTTGGTCTCCCGAAGGAAGAGATTGACCTGATGATTGATTATCCCGACGATGTTCGCAACCAAAATAAAATTGTTGAACTAATTAGATCATTGGGTGCTATAATGTTCGAATTTCCAAATAACCGCAGCATTCACGCCGGAGGAATCCTCATTTCGGAAGAACCAATTACTTACTATACTGCGCTGGATCTGCCCCCGAAAGGTTTACCAACCACCCAATGGGACATGTATGTGGCCGAAGACTTAAAATTCGAAAAGCTGGATATTCTCAGTCAGCGCGGCATCGGGCACATTAAGGAAGCTGTCGAAATTATTCAGGAAAACCGTGGCGAAGAAGTCGATATCCACCAGGTTGAGCGTTTTTTTCACGACGAAAAGGTGAAGTTCCAGCTTCGCACGGCTGAAACCAACGGTTGTTTTTACATCGAAAGTCCGGCCATGCGTGGGCTGCTCACCAAACTGCATTGCGACAATTACCTGTCGCTGGTGGCTGCCAGTTCCATCATTCGCCCCGGAGTGGCCCAGTCGGGCATGATGAAGCAATACATTCAGCGGTTTCATCATCCTGAAAAAATAAACTATTTGCACCCAAAAATGCAGGAGCAGCTCGAAGAAACGTTTGGGGTGATGGTTTATCAGGAAGATGTGATCAAGGTGGCGCATCATTTTGCAGGGCTCGATCTGGACGAAGCCGATGTGTTGCGCCGCGGAATGAGCGGAAAATCACGATCGCGGGATGAGTTTCAGCGAATTGAGGATAAGTATTTCAGCAATTGCCGAAGTTTGGGCTACCCTGATTCGATCAGCCAGGAAGTATGGCGGCAGATTAAATCGTTTGCCGGATATTCGTTTTCCAAAGCCCACTCCGCTTCGTATGCCGTCGAGAGTTTTCAGAGCCTTTTCCTGAAAGCGCATTATCCGCTCGAATTTCAAACGGCGGTAATCAACAACTTTGGCGGCTTCTACCGCACCTGGGTATATTTTAACGAAGCCAAGCGGCAGGGGGCCAACATCGAACTGCCTTGTGTAAACCACAGCCGCAGCGAAACCCGTATTGTCGGCAAAACCATTTATACCGGCTTTGTTCACGTGCAAAATCTGGAACAAAATACAATTGCACAGTTGCTCGAAGAAAGGGCGCAAAACGGAGAATTTCTGTCGCTCACCGACTTTATCGGGCGTGTCAATATTTCAAAAGAGCAACTGGTCATCCTGATTCGGCTGGGAGCTTTCCGTTTCTGCGAAAAAACCAAAGCCGAGTTGCTGTGGGAAGCACACATGCTCATCAATCGCCCGGTGCCGGTGGTGCAAACCCGTCCCATGTTTCAGCCACAGGAACGCAAATATCAGTTGCCCAAGTTTGAACAGTTGCCGCTGGCTGATGCGTACGACGAATTTGAATTGTTGGGTTTTCCGGTTACGCTCAGTCCGTTTGAAATGCTCGAAACCAGTTTCAGGGGCGAGGTATTTGCTAAAGATATGATAAACCATGTAGGACGAAAAATGCGAATGCTGGGGCGTTTGGTGACCATAAAATATGTCAGAACAACACGAAATGAGATCATGCATTTTGGAACATTTACTGATGTTTATGGTGAATTTTTCGATACCGTGCATTTTCCGCCATCGTTAAAACAATATCCGTTCCGGGGTGATGGTGTTTACCTGTTACTGGGACAGATTGTTGAAGAATTTGGTTTTCCAAGTCTGGAAGTGGGAAAAATGGCTAAAATGCCGATGAAACCGAATCCGAAAGCCTGAAGTTGAAACCCACACAAATTATTCTATGAGTTTTAGAAATCGAGGTGTCTGGTACGCATGTGAATTTGCATTGGGCAATTAGATGTTTAACCTGGAAATGTTTCCATCATGCTTCCATTTGAGGAAAGACGGCAGAGGGGTAAAAAATATAGCATCGGATAGTAAATAAAAAAGAGAGCTATTCCTAACTCTCTTTTGTGCCCAGAACAAGACTCGAACTTGCACACCGGAACCGGCACCAGCCCCTCAAGCTGGCGTGTCTACCAATTTCACCATCTGGGCTCGATTTTGTGTGTGCAAAACTATAAAAATTCTTCATATTTGGTTCATCCCTAAAGCAAATTATTTGAAAGTTATCTTAACTTTGAATCTGTCATTACAAACACAATCAGAATCAAATTACTATGCCTTACAAATTATTTAACCGTCCAGTTGCTTTGCTGTACTTCCTGATTTTCTTTTCCTCAGTGTCATGGGCTCAGGTCAAAGTTATCGAAGTGTCTCATTACATTTTTCCTGAATTTAGTAAAGGGGTGGTATTGATGAAGAATGGGGTGAAAAATGAAGCGATGCTAAATTTCAATTCGCTTACAGAGGAGATGATTTTTGATAATAAGGGGACAAAACTGGCTATGACCCAGCTGGATCAGGTCGATACAGTATATGTGAAAGATCGGAAATTTTTCATTCTGAATAATAAATTTGTGGAAGTGATTTTTAAATCAAAAGTTGCCTTGTATGCCGAACATCGGTGCAGTGTAAAAGATCCGGGGAAACCTGCTGCCTATGGCGGAACTTCTCAAACATCTGCAACAACAACTTATTCGTCGTTTCTTTCAGGTGGTCAGGTATATGAGTTAAAATTACCGGATGGTATTGTGACCAAACCATACATTGAGTATTGGTTTGGAAAAGATGGAAAAGTGAACAAATTCTTAACTGTAAGACAGTTGTTAAAGCTGTGTGGTGATAAAGAAGAGGCTGCCAAAGCTTATGCAAAAGAGAATAATGTTAAATACGAGAATCAGGAAAGCATAATTGGATTAATTCGCTATTTGGATGGGAATTAGTTTCAGAATAAGGAATGTTAGCATAAAAAAAAACTTCAGTAATTTTTACTGAAGTTTTTTTTATGCGGTCAGCGAATGTTATTCTTCGATGGAATTCAAAATATCTTTATCAACCAGGATACGACCACAATACTCACAAACAATTACTTTCTTGCGTGAAGCGATATCCATTTGGCGCTGCGGTGGAATTTTGTTGAAGCAACCACCACAAGCATCACGCTGTACAGTTACAACCGCGAGTCCGTTACGTGCATTTTTCCGAATACGTTTGAATGCTGTCAACAAACGAGCTTCAATATTGCTTTCAATTTTTTCGGATTTAGCTTTTAAGCGTTCTTCCTCTATTTGGGTTTCGGCAGTTATTTCTTCCAGTTCGCGCTGTTTACGATCCAAATCTTCCAGACGTTCTTTCAACAATACCGAAGACGTGTTTATTGCTTCTTTCTTGCTCGAAAGCTCAGCGGTATATTCGCGAATGCGTTTTTCTGAAAGCTCAATTTCCAATTTCTGGAATTCAATTTCCTTGCTTAGTGAATCAAACTCGCGGTTATTCCGAACATTATTCTGCTGCTCAGTGTACTTAGTTATCAAAGTCTCTGAATCTTTAATTGCTATTTTTTTATTGTGTATAGCTGTTTCCAGGTCTTTAATGTCGTCCTCGTAGTTGCTGACACGAGTTTTCAAACCTGTGATCTCATCTTCTAAATCCTGAACTTCCAGAGGTAGCTCTCCGCGAAGTGTTTTGAATTTATCAATCTCGGAAACAACATTTTGCAGTTCGAACAGGGCTCTGAGTTTTGAACTGATCGGCACACTTTTATTTTCGTCTCTAACGTACTGTGTATTCATCTTTATAATTGTTTTACTTCTATCAAATTAGATAATTCACCGGATTGGTATTGGTCTCCGACAAATGGATGGCAAATTTAGGGAATTTTTTTGTAAGTAATTCATAAAAAACTTCTTTAGTGAACTGCTCACTTTCATAATGACCAATGTCGGCAATCAAAATCTGGTTCTCGGCATCAAAGAACTGATGATATTTAAAGTCGCCGGTTACAAAAACATCAGCTTTTTGCGAAATGGCTTTCCCGAGGAAACTGCTTCCTGAACCGCCGCAAACGGCAACTTTTTTTATTGGCTTGCCCAACAACGCAGTGTGTCTGACTACAGGACAAGTAAAAGCTTTTTTCAATTCCTGCAAAAAATGTATTTCATCAACAGGAGCGGCAAGTTCGCCAATCATTCCAATGCCAACCTGTGCAAACTCGTTTTCAATAGGATAGATATCGTAGGCTACTTCCTCGTAAGGATGGGCTTTTAGCAAAGTAGAAACAACCTGCGATTGAATATGCTTTGGGAAAATGGTTTCTATTCTGGTTTCTGCTTCTGCGTGCAATTTATTCTTTTCACCTACATATGGGTTAGTTTCATTATTTCCCCTGAAGGTTCCTTTGCCATTGAGGTTGTAACTGCACGAATCATAATTGCCAATATGGCCTGCACCAGCTTCAAAAAGCGCTGCTCGAACCTTTTCTGCATCGGCTTCGGGCACAAATGTGACCAGTTTTTTCAGAAACCCTGAAACTGGAGCCAGTATCCGGCAGTTCAGCAATCCGAGTTTTTCACAAATCTTGCTGTTTACGCCGCCAAAAACGCTATCAAGATTGGTGTGTGCAGCATATATGGCAATATCGTTTCTGATGGCTTTCTCTACGCAGCGTTCGATATAATTCCGTCCGTTCAGTTTTTTTAACCCACTGAATACAATTGGATGGTGGGAGACAATAAGGTTAAGGTTCTTTTGAATAGCCTCATCAATAATTTCTTCGGTCACATCAAGTGTAATCAGTATTCCTGAAACATCCTGTGTACTGCGACCAATAATCAGTCCCGCATTGTCATACGATTCCTGATAAGCCAATGGAGCAATGCTTTCTAGGAACTGGGTAATTTCTTTTATAGTCATAAACTTGAAACCTGTGACTTGAAACTTGGAATTATTACAGCTCTTCTTTTATTTCCAAGAGCATTTGCCTGATTTCCTGAAGTCGTTTTACAACTTCATAATTCTGAAGCGTATCTTCTTTGTTTTCCTTCAGCTTTTTCTGTGCGCCTTTTATGGTCATCCCGCGCTCTTTCAGCAGATGGTAAATAATCTTGAGGTTTTCAATATCTTCCGGAGTAAACATGCGGTTACCCTTCGCATTTTTATGCGGTTTCAGAATATCGAATTCGTTCTCCCAAAATCGAATGTTCGAGGTATTAACGCCAAACATATCAGCCACTTCGCTGATCGAATAAAACACCTTTTCAATTTTCGGTTTTTTGTAGGGCACAGCAGTAAATTTTTAATCAAAAGTTTGACCTATATTCGACGAAATGCTCACCATTCGTTCATATTCCTGGGCATTCAGGTCCTTAAAGTAATAATATTGCGGGTTAACAGGCTCCCCATTTCGATGAACCTCATAATGAAGGTGTGGACCGGTTGAGGTGCCAGAATTACCAACATACCCAATAACCTGTCCACGCTTGACTTGTTCACCCTTTTTAACATTAAATCCGCTCAAATGCGCATACATGGTCTCATATCCAAAGCCATGATCAATCATGATCCAACGACCATAGCCGCCGCCGATTGTCTGAACATCCTTCACTACGCCATCGCCCGTTGCATAAACTTTAGTGCCGATGGGCGCGGTAAAATCCATTCCGTAGTGAAATTGCTTGATTTTATAAATCGGGTGATACCGATAGCCCCAGCCCGAAGCAGTACTTTTCAGCGATTTATTGGAAATAGGCATGATGGCTGGCATGCTCGAAACCAGTTTTTCTTTATTCAAAGCCATCTGCAACACCTCGTCGTACGATTTAGCCTGAATATATGCCTGTTTTGAAAGAATATCCAACTTCTCTGCAGTTTTAATTACCAATTCCGAATTGTCGAACGATTCGAGCTGCGAATATTTATTGACGCCGCCAAAACCAGCCCTGCGGATAGTCGAAGGAATAGGATCGCTTTCAAAAACTACCCGATACAAATTATTGTCGCGTTGCTCTATTTCATCAAGCACTTTCTCCACCGTCTGAAGGTCTTTGTAGAGCAATTCATACTGAGTCAAAAGTCGTTCATTCTCTTTATGAAGGCTTCTCATTCGGGGCGATTCATAAAACTGCAAGATGCCGAATGCAATAACCACCGACGACACCAATGTTGTTGAAAACAGGGCTAAAAAGCGCTTCAGCCGTGTTTTAAAACTGATGACAATTTTATCGTAGCTAAGGGTGTGAGCATTAAATCTGTACCTGACTTTCGCCATAAAACAGTGTTAATGGAATTAATTTTTCGACCTGTAACAAATTTAAGTAATTCAACTAACTTTGCAAGATTTCAAAAATTCCGGTTATACGAGCCTGCAAAACTAGTGTTTTCGGCGGAAATAAATGATGAGCATCAGCTCTTTGGCGAATTTTAACAAATTTTAAAAATTGAAATTGAAGGATAACAATATGAATTCGAAGGAGATCAGAAAAGCATTTTTGGATTTTTTTGAGAGCAAAGGGCACCAAATTGTAAGCTCTGCTCCGATGGTGGTAAAAAACGATCCAACCCTGATGTTCACCAATGCAGGGATGAACCAGTTCAAAGATATTTTCCTTGGGAACCAGCCTGCCAAATACCTGCGTGTTGCCGACACTCAGAAATGTTTGCGCGTTTCAGGAAAACACAACGACCTCGAAGAAGTGGGACACGACACCTACCACCACACCATGTTCGAAATGCTTGGCAACTGGTCGTTTGGCGACTATTTTAAAGACGAAGCCATCACCTGGGCCTGGGAATTGTTACACGATGTGCTGAAAATTCCGGCAGATCGCATGTACGCATCGGTTTTTGAAGGAAGCGCAGATGACAAGCTTGAGCGCGACGACGAAGCCTTCGAAATCTGGAAACGTTTCCTTCCGGTTGACCATATCCTGAACGGCAGTAAAAAAGACAACTTCTGGGAAATGGGCGACACCGGTCCCTGCGGTCCTTGCTCCGAAATACATGTTGACCTTCGCGATGACGAAGAACGCGCCAAAATTCCCGGAAGCCAACTGGTCAATAAAGACAATCCGTTGGTGATCGAAATCTGGAACAACGTTTTTATCCAGTTCAACCGCAAGGCCGATGGAAAACTCGAAGAACTGCCTGACAAACACGTAGATACCGGAATGGGATTCGAACGTTTGTGTATGGTTCTTCAGGGCAAAAAATCGAATTATGACACCGACGTTTTCCAGACCACCATTGCTAAAATTGCCGAACTGAGCAACAAAAAATATGGCGACGATCCGAAAGCCGACGTGGCTATGCGCGTGGTTGCCGACCACCTTCGTGCCATCTCCTTTTCGATTGCCGACGGACAATTGCCTTCGAACAACAAAGCTGGCTACGTGATCCGACGCATTTTGCGCCGTGCCGTTCGCTACGGATACACTTTCCTTGGATTTAAAGAACCATTCATCTGGAAACTGGTGGAAGTGCTTAAAGAAAACATGGGAGACGCTTTCCCCGAGTTGGTTTCGCAGCAAACTTTGATTGAAAAGGTCATCCACGAAGAAGAAGAATCGTTCCTTCGCACACTCGAAACCGGAATCCGCCTGCTCGAAAAGAACCTTCCGCAAACCACTTCAGGAGTGTTGAGCGGCGAACTGGCTTTCACACTGTACGATACTTACGGATTCCCGCTCGACCTGACCAGCCTGATCCTTCGCGAAAAAGGCATGACGGTTGACGAGGCCGGATTCAATGCCGAAATGGAAAAGCAAAAGGAACGTTCGCGTAATGCTGCTGCCCAGGAAACCGACGACTGGGTGGAACTGAAGAAAATTGAACAGGTTGAATTCGTGGGTTACGATCAACTGGAAGCTGAAGTACAGATTTCGCGCTACCGGAAAGTGGTACAAAAAGGAAAAGAATTTTACCATCTGGTGTTCGACAAAACACCGTTCTACGGCGAATCGGGCGGACAGGTGGGCGACAGCGGCTACATTATGGCCGATGGTCATCGCACCAAAATTCTGGATACACAGAAAGAAAACAACCTTACCATTCATATCGCCAATAAATTGCCCGAAAATCCTTCGGCTACATTTATGGCCGTGGTTGATGCCGCTTCGCGCGAGCAAACAATGAACAACCATACCGCTACTCACCTGCTCGACCACGCGTTGCGCGAAGTGCTGGGAACACATGTCGAGCAAAAAGGATCGCTGGTAAACAGCGAATACCTGCGTTTCGACTTAGCGCATTTCCAGAAGGTTAGCCGCGAAGAACTCGATCAGATTCAGGCCCGCGTCAACCAACTGATTCGTGAAAACCACGCCCGCGAAGAAAATCGCGCCGTTTCGTTCGATGAGGCCAAGGCGATGGGCGCCATTGCACTCTTCGGAGAAAAATACGGAGATTTGGTTCGCGTCATTAAATTTGGCGATTCGGTGGAATTGTGCGGCGGAACGCACGTTCCGGCAACCGGACAAATCGGACAATTCATCATTACTTCGGAAAGTGCCATTTCTGCTGGTGTTCGTCGTATTGAAGCCATTACCGGGCAGCGAGCCGAAGAATACATTAAAAAGCATCTCGACGAACTGGCTGAAGTGAAAGCCATTTTGAACAATACTCAAAACCTGAAAAAATCGGTGGAAGATTTGGTGGCCCAGAACAGCAAACTGCAAAAACAGATTGAAGAATTTGAACGCAAAGCTGCCGCTGGAATCAAGCAGGAACTGAAAAACAAAATTCAGGAATTTGCCGGGGTAAATGTAATCGCCGAAGTTATTTTGCTCGATTCGGCACAAGCCGTCCGCGATTTGGCTTACCAGTTAAAAGGCGAAGTTGAAAACCTGTTCCTGGTTTTGGGTTCGGTCATTTCAGGAAAACCGTCGATTACGGTAATGATTGCTGAAAATTTAGTTGCCGAAAAAGGCCTGAATGCCGGAACCATCGTTCGCGAAGCAGCCAAAGAGATGCAGGGCGGCGGCGGCGGACAGCCGTATTATGCCACTGCCGGAGGAAAAGATTTGAACGGATTAGGGGCAGCCGTTGCCAAAGCTAAGACATTCTTAAAATAGTATTCGATTATTGCGAAACTTTAACCCCGTCAGAGTTATAGCCTTCGACGGGGTTTTTTGTTTGGTATTTTATACTTTTACTATGTCAAAATCTGATTCGCGATGAAAAGTGGTTTAGGCAAAAAAATCTTTCGGTTTCTATGGAAAGCCGCTCTCTGGTTTTTCGGACTTTCCATCTTTTTTGTTGTGCTTTTCCGGTTTTTACCGGTACCCGTTACACCGCTGATGGTGATCCGGAGCGTAGAACAAGTCTTTGGCGACGACGATTTGCGCCTGAAACACGACTGGGTGCCGATTGAAGAAATTTCCCGGCATCTGCCACTGGCAGTGGTTTGCAGCGAAGATCAAAACTTCATGAACCATTCCGGATTCGATCTCGACGCCATTCAACGTTCGGTCGACGCAGCCAAACGCGGCGTTAAACGGGTGAAGGGAGCCAGTACCATCTCGCAACAAACGGCTAAAAATGTTTTTTTGTGGCCGGGCCGAAGCTGGGTACGAAAAGGATTTGAAGCGTATTTCACTGTTTTAATTGAGTTTGTCTGGCCCAAAGAAAGGATCATGGAAGTTTACCTCAACAGCATTGAAATGGGAAAAGGCATTTACGGCGCACAGTCTGCGGCGGAATTCTACTGGAAAACTTCGGCTAAAAACCTTTCGAGATCTCAGGCAGCAGCTATTGCGGCCATTCTTCCCAATCCACGTAAATACAGCGCCAACCCGCCGGGACCCTATGTTCAAAGCCGCATCGGATGGATTTTGGGACAAATGGATCAGTGGGGAACATTGAAATTCAAATAGAAACTCTGCAATTTTTGTCCATACAATCCGTTCTGCCAGATATTGAAGGCCTTTTTCTAAAAAATCCTTAATTGTCACAACCCAATCGGGCGGGCGACTGTTATATTGTTCGCTGAAGAATTTCGGATTTATTTCCTTCGGCAATTCTAAAAAACATGATTCCAATGAAGAAATTACTGAATTTCCTGTTTTCATTCCCTTTCATGGGCTTTTTATTATTGATTCTGGCATTCTCAATGGCCATTGCCACGTTTGTCGAAAGCAGTTACGGAACCGAAGCAGCTCAGGCGATCATTTATAAAGCATTTTGGTTCGAATTGATTTTGCTTTTGCTGGCGGTTAATCTCTCTGTCAATTTCGTAAGGTACAAAATGTACACCTGTCAACGCATCTCAGTCGGACTTTTTCATATCTCATTTATTATCATCGTGATTGGAGCAGCTATTACCCGATACATCAGTTTCGAAGGTATC
>CAYRBM010000113.1:0-17087 GCA_964422425.1 uncultured Odoribacter sp. | reverse complement strand
AACCGTAAAATCAAATCAATTGACTCTATTTTAGAATCGAACTCAGGTTAATAATACCGTTTGCGGTTGCCTGGCAAAAATCTCTTGCTCCGTATTTCTCATGGATATCGGATTTTCGCAATAAAATATTAAAGATTGGAACGGAGTTGGAGGGTAGGGGGTTACTACTTCATTTATCCCTTCAGGAAGAACTGCGCTGACCGTGGAAATGCTGATGATAAATTCCTGAAGAGCCAGATGAGGTATATACATTTTTACGTTCAAAATTCAGAATGTTTTTTGCATTTTAACTATCTACTCCTTTTGTTCTCTGAGTGCTGAAACCATAATTTCAGGTTATTGGAATTCAATAAATAATTCGTTTTACCAAATCAAAAAGCCCGATAGATTCTGATTATCTAACCATTAAATTGTAAAAAAGTTGAATGTAAGCCTGAATATGGCTGCTGATCTGTTTTCGGATGAGGCATAAATAAATTCATTTGATCATTGAAAATTAATTTTCACTTGTGAAACCACTGTTTTAAGTCTGTTGTAAGTGGCAAATAGTCAGGGTAATAATTGCTTTTCGGTTGCTGAAAATCTCTTTTTTTTCTCTTGAAAAAAGCTTATATTTAATCAACCCGAACTGTGAATGACCATTCAGCATAAAATATTGATTTTAGTGAATTTCTCATTCTTCAATTGTAAATGGAGAATCAAAATGGGTGTCCGCCTAATTTTTGATACATTTCAATCAATAGCCTCTGGTGGGGGTAAAAATTTTATTAGTTTCTTAATTCTTCCATTTTGAATGCTATAATCAAAATGGTATATTTGATAGAAATAATCCAAAAGTTTAAGTGGCTAACGATCACGAAATATGGGAAAACTTCAAAGCTGGCGATAAATCAGCGCTCTCCTATATCTACTTCCAAAATTTCAGTTCGATGTTCCAGTATGGCATCAAGTTCAAGGATGATCCTGAATTTATAAAAGATTGTATTCAGGATGTTTTTTTTAAACTGATCAAATCGGGAGAGAAACTTGGCACAACAGAAAATATCCGGTTTTACATGTTTCGGGCATTAAAAAATACCATATACAAAGAACTGAATAAGGAACAGCGGATGGAGCATTTCGAAAGTGTGCCTCTTAAATTTGAAGCTTCATTCTCTCTGGAAGAAGATTTGGCCGAAAAAGAAAATCTGAATCATAAAGAAAAAGCTTTGCTGGAAGCTTTGTCCGGATTAAGTGACCGGCAGCGGGAAATTATCTACCTCAGGTATGAATGTGGAATGGGATATGATCAGATATGTGAAATAATGGATCTAAAAAATGATTCGGCTCGGAAATTGGTTTTTAGGGCCATCAAATCGCTAAAAGAAATTGTTGAGTCACAGTTGAAATTTCCTATTCTGTTTACGTTCAGTTTATTCAGAAAACATGCTATCTAGCATGTAGTATACTTGTCCACAAAAGTTTGTCATTAGGAATTAGTGGTAAAAGCTTTCATTGTGGATAAAAAATACCAAGATTATACGGTTGAAGATTTTACCCAGGATTTACATTTTATAAACTGGGTGAAGAAAGGAACAGATCAAAAACAATGGGAAAACTTTGTTCGTGAGAATCCAAACCTATCGCACGACATTAATACGGCCCGGAAGATTATTTCCGCTTTGCAGATGAATGCTCACGATATCAAGGAGCATGAGGTTTACGAAGTTTATAAAAACATTGAGATTTTCCACGAGCTAAACCACAAGTCGAAAATAAAAAAGCGGATTCAAAAAATTTGGCAATATGCCGCACTTCTTGTTTTGGTTTTGTCAATCGGAGCAGCCATTCCCTATTTTTATTTCACAAGAAACGACACCCGTTTTTCTGATATTGCGGTTTCTTCACCCGGATTCACTGAGGCCAAATTAGTCCTTTCCGGAGGTGAAGAGATTTTACTCAAAGAACAAACCACCAATCTCCAGTTTAATCCTTCAGGTACAGAAATTAAGATTGATCAGGATAGTGTGATTAATTACCAATCGAAGGTTGATCCAAATGCCATGGCGCAGGTGGTTATTCCATTTGGTAAGCGCTCAAATATTCAGCTGTCCGATGGAACAAAGGTTTGGCTGAATGCAGGTTCAAAACTTATTTTTCCTCAGAAGTTTAGCGGGAAAAACCGTAAAGTATTCCTGAAGGGTGAAGCCTATTTTGATGTTACAGAAAACAGGAAAGCTCCCTTCATTGTAAGTACCGACAATATGAATATTGCGGTGCATGGCACTGAGTTTAACGTGAAAGATAATGATTCGGACAAGCAGCTTGAAGTAGTTTTGGTTAAGGGGGTGGTCAGCCTTAAAGGCAACAGCGTGATGAATTTTTTGAGTGAGGAGATTAAGCTAAAACCAAATCAGATGGCCATCTGCAACAAAACAGACAAAAAAACCATTGTTCACTCCAACGTTGATGCAGGATATTACACCTCATGGAAAGAAGGCGTTCTCATTTTCAACCGCGAAAGCATCCTCTCCGTATTTGAAGGCTTATCACGATACTATAATGTTCGGTTTGTCACCGAAAACAGTGTTGAGCTAAATCGAAAGATAAGTGGAAAGCTCGATTTGAAGGAGTCGTTGGACGAAGTCATGAAAGTAATTTCAGATGTAGCGCCTGTCACATTCCGCATCGATAAGGATAAGATTTATGTCAGCAGTAAAATTAATTATTTGCCTATGAGATAAAAAAACCGGAGAATGCGGCTAACATTCTCCGGAACGATAAACATAAATACCGCTTAGTATTAACGTTTAAACAACACGTAAATCTATGAAGAAAAAATGTATGAATTTGTGTCTCAGGTACGGAGACACAGGAAATCTATGGAAAAAGATGAAACTACTTGTTATTTTCTTTTTTACAGGATTGTTGGCTGTTTCAGCCAGTACTTATTCTCAGCAGACTAAGTTTAGTCTGAAGTTCAAGGATGCCTCAGTTAAGGAAGTCTTCAATCAGATTGAGGAAAACAGCGAATTTGTTGTGTTCTACAACGAAGATTATGTGGATGTTGATCGGAAAGTCAGCATTAGTGCGGATAACCGGGATGTATCCTACATTCTGGATGAGTTGTTCCGGGGCACCAGTAATACGTATAAGATCTACGATCGGCAGATTGTGATTTTATCGCCCGAAATGAAGGAACTGCCTGCAAACATTAAATCGGAGACGAAGGCTGAACAAAAAAAGGAACTAACCGGAACAGTGAAAGATAGCAAAGGAATTCCTGTCCCGGGAGTTTCAGTTATGGTGAAAAATGCAGCAATAGGCACAGTAACCGATTCCGAAGGTTCGTTCCGGTTATCGGTTCCGATTGATGCCAGTACGCTCGTTTTTTCGTTTGTTGGAATGAAAACGGTTGAAAGGCCAATAAATAATGCTACCAGCTTCAACATTGTTTTGGAAGAAGAAAATTTTGGAGTTGAAGAGGTTGTGGTGACTGCACTGGGTATTGTGAAAAGTAAAAAGAGTTTAACCTATTCAACCCAGCAGGTGGATATGAGTAGCTTGACCACGATTAAGGATGTGAGCCTGGGAAATTCTCTGGCCGGTAAAATTGCAGGGGTGTCAATCACGGCTTCCAACGGCGCAACCGGAGTTGGCGGCGATCCTCGTATTATCATCAGGGGCGACCGCTCCATCAACGGAATTGCCCAGCCCCTTGTTGTGGTTGACGGAATACAAATGGGAAGTTCAGGTGGTGTATTGTCCGGAATTAATCCCGATGATGTTCAAAGTATGAACGTACTGAAAGGACCGGCTGCATCGGCGTTGTATGGATCCAGCGCTCAGAACGGCGTAATTGTTATTACCACTAAAAGGGGGAAAAGCGGCGAGCCAAAAATCGAGTTGAACTCAGTTACCACGTTCGATTTGCCGTATTTATATCCTGAATTTCAGGACGAATATTCACAGGGAACCGGTGGTGCATTTAATGCGCAGGAATACGTGAAAAGCTGGGGAGCCAAAATGACCGGTCAAACAGTTGTTGACTGGACAGGCAAGGAAACTAAACTAACTCCCCAACCCAATAATGTAAAGGATTATTTCAGAACGGGACAGAATTATACCAACAGTTTTTCATACAGTTACGGGACAGAAAAATCAACGGCTTATCTTTCTTACAGCAACACTTATGCTCAGGGTGTTTTGGAAGAAAATAAACTGACACGGCACAATTTTAATCTTCGGCTTACTACCGAGTTAGTCAGTAAATTGAATCTGGATTTCAAAATCACCTATTTTAACCAATACCTTAAAGATAAACCGGTAACAGGCGACGATCTTTTCAGCCCCATGTTTCAATTGCTGAAAATGCCTCGCAGCATCCGCACGGAAGATATCAAAGCTGCATCGTATTACGACCAGTGGTTCTCGAAAAAACAATTAACCTGGGCGCCCGGAGCAACCGAAGTGATAAACCCATATTGGGCAGAGGATGGTTATGAAAATCCATCGACCGCAAACAGAGTAAATACTTACCTGAATTTAAGATACGATTTTAATAGCTGGCTTTATTTACAGCTCAGGGGAGGAATGAATATTTCCAACTCGGATGAGGAAAAGAAAACGTATTGGGATACCCAGTATATCAACTCAGGACAAGGAAACTATTACACCCGGTTCAGCAAATCACAAAACCTGAACAGCGATATTTTACTGGTCTTTAATAAAGAACTGGTTAAGGATTTGCGGCTGGGACTGAACCTGGGAGCTGAAATAATCGACTCGCGTGGAAGGAGTATGGAATCGAACACCAACGGTTTAACAGCCGAGAACAAATTTGCCCTCAGTTATGCCAAAAGTATGGTGAGTAGCGATTCCGAATCGCATGTTCAGCGCCAATCAGTGTATGGCATGGGGCAACTTAGTTTTCGCGACTACCTGTTTCTTGACGTAACAGCACGAAACGACTGGAGCTCGACTTTACCTGCTCCGCACGATTATTTTTATCCATCGGTTGGTTTGACGGCCGTAGCCTCTGAAATTGTGAAATTGCCCGATTTTATTTCGTTCGCCAAGTTGCGTGGTTCGTATGCCGAAGTAGGTAACGGCGCTGGTTTTGCCCAAATCTATAACACATACTCAGCTGCTGCCACTGGTCCGGTCGGAACATTTTATCCTTCCAGCACACGAAATCCGGTAAACCTCATTCCGGAGAAAACAAAATCATGGGAAGTGGGTACTGAGTTACGGTTTTTGGATGACCGCATCGGAATCGATTTTAGCTGGTACAAATCCAATACGCTCAATCAATTGGTTATGGTGACCACACCAGCCACCTCCGGATATAGCCGAAGCTGGATCAATTGCGGCAATATTCAGAATAAGGGAGTCGAATTAATGATTTCGGGCACTCCGGTTAAAACAGCCAACTTCGATTGGAATATCGATCTGAATTTCTCAAAAAACAATAACAAGGTAATCGAACTGACCGATATCCTGAAAGCTTATGAAATCAGTTCACCAAACCTTTCGTTGGGACAAACCTGGGCAATCGTTGGCCGGCCGTTTGGTGAAATATTTACCTACGGATATGTAAAAAATGAAGCTGGACAGGTAATCGTTGATGCCAATGGACTTCCGAAAATTGATTATACAAATAATCCGACGCCCAATACCTATCTGGGTAATTTTAACTACGACTGGCAAAGCGGGATGACAAACAGCTTCAGGTACAAAAGCTGGCACCTTTCGTGCTTAATTGACCTGAATTATGGTGGAGTTCGCCAATCGGCAACCGAAGCGATGATGCTCGAATCGGGTACCAGCAAAGCTTCACTCGAAGGGCGTGAAAATGGTATTCTGATCGAAGGGGTAAAAGCTGACGGTACGCCCAATGATATTCGCATCAATGCACAAACCTATGCCTCCCTCATCGGTGGCCGAATTAGCAACGGTGCTGGAGAGCCATTTAACCACGAAGCTACCAATTCGCGGTTGCGCGAACTTTCCATAGGATACAGTATCCCGGTTAAGAGTAGTATGATAAAATCATTGAGAGTTTCTGCCGTTGGACGTAACTTGTTTTATATCTACAATGGCTGTTCGTGGTTTGATCCTGATGTGACCTATGATGCTGACCGAAATGGGCAGGGGGCAGAAAGTGCCTTTTTGCCAGGCTCCCGCACCCTCGGGATCAATATCAAGCTAGTTCTGTAATGGTTAAAATTTTTAATTCTCAAGATTATGAAAATGAATAAATATATAAAGACTTGTTCGTTTGTATGGATATTCACGCTGGCCTTCGGGATGCTGCATTTCAATTCATGCACCGATGACTTTACCGAATACAATACAAATAAATCTGAAATGATGGCCGTGGGGCCCAAACAATTAGCCGGACTATTTTCACGTGCGCAAATACAATCATGCAGTTGGTTGTCAACCGATAATTACAGCCGTATGTCGAGTACGATGGCCAACCATTTTAGTGGATATACCGTTTGCGGTATTTATGCTCAGGAACAAAATGTTATGAATACCGGATGGCAGAATACTGGTTTCAATGTGATTTACAGTACGGTTATACCTCCATTGCAAAGTATCTTCGATGTTTCGAAAGATGGAGTAAACGAGGCCGCCTATCACGTAGCACTAATCTGGAAAGTATTCAATCTGCACCGGATAACCGATCTTTGGGGACCAGTTCCTTATTCCAAAGCAGGTAGCGGCGAGGCAGTCGTTCCGTACGAAAGCCAAAAAGATGTTTATTACCAGATGTTTAATGATCTTAACACAGCTACAACTGCATTAACTGCATTAGTTCAGAAAACTCCGGGACTAAATGTTTTTGGTACGGGTGATATGATCTACAACGGCGATGTGGCCAAGTGGATTAAATTTGGAAACACCCTGCGTCTACGCCTCGCTATTCGCATCTCGAACATCGATCCGGCAAAAGCGCAGACTGAAGCCGAAACCGCAGTAAAAGGCGGAACCCTTGAATTGAATGCCGAAGATGCCTTGGTCGCTGTTAACAAATGGTCGAGTGGTGGTAACGGAATGCCCCGAATGGAATCGTTTTACCAGGATGTAATGAGTGCAAGCATGGAAAGTTTGCTTAAAGGGTACAACGATCCCCGAATGGAAGAATTCTTTGCGCCGGTAAGTCCGGTCAATATTACCAGTGCTTTTCCCGAAGAACTTAAAGCAAATGCCAACGGATATCACGGTATGGCAAATGGCAGTGAACCTACGCATTTTTCGTATTTCAAAGCTTTTTCAAAATTTGGGCCCCGGTTCAAAGACGGAAATCAACTGGTTACTCCAATCAACATCATGAATGCTTCGGAGGCCTGGTTTCTGAAAGCTGAAGGTGCCTGGAGAGGATGGAATATGGGCGGAACAGCACAGTCATTCTATGAAAAGGGCATTGAAATCTCTATGAAACAATGGAAAGGAACAGCTTTCCCCGCTGCATCAATAACGCAGTACACCAATGGTACTTCACTTCCGGTTTCGCCGGGCGACTATCCCTACAACGATCCGCCGGTGACCAACATTCCAGTAAAGTTCTCGACTGATAAAACCACTCAGTTTGAGCAAATAATCACTCAAAAATGGCTCGCTTTGTTCCCAATTAGTTTCGAAGCTTTTGCAGAATATCGTCGCACACGCCTGCCCAAGCTTTATACCAAGAAATACTCTGCAAATGCAAATGTGAATTCTTCAATTGGGCAAATTGTGACCAGGCTTCCTTATCCGACCGGGGAAAAAACCTCTCAGCCCGGCGAAATTGAAAAAGCAGTTCAGTTGTTGGGCGGACCGGATTTGGAGACAACACCCGTATGGTGGGATGTAAATAAAAACGGAAATTAATTTGTTCGACGGAAAATAAAGTGTGGCCAGTTTATTTGGCCGATGTCCTACACGATGAAAACCTGACAGGTTACTTTAGCCTGTCAGGTTATTTAATATGGCCAACACACCCAATCACTGATTGGATATTGATTATTAACCTAAACCAACTATGAACCTAAGAATTACTTTGTCGGGGCTTTTTACCGCGTTGATTTTCAATGTATATGCTCAGCCGAATGCGGATAATTCATTAAGCTTTGTTATTGAGCCCTATCTTCAGCAGGTAAACGATGATTCGTTTCATGTACTCTGGGAAACTTCACTCCCGAGAAAGGGAATTGTACGACTTGGCATGGCGGAGTTTAATGTGCTAAAACCCAAACTTGATCAACTCTTTCGGGAAGAAACAGCTAATGTTTTTCACCAGGTTGTAGCCACAGGTTTGAAGGCTAACGAGCACTATTTTTATCAGGCTTTAACCATAGGTGAACATGGTGATACCCTGTTGGGACCTGTCACTCCACTTCATCTTCCGGATTATAAACAGATGCCGGTTTCGTTTGCTGTAATTGGCGATACACAGGGCAATCCAAAAACCTGGGGCAGACTGACAGAGCTTATCTATCGCGAACGCCCAAACTTCCTCATCCATGTTGGAGATTTGGTTTCGTATGGCCCACATAAAGACGATTGGGTCGATGAATTTTTTAAACCTGCCCGGAACATCTTCCGCTTTTACCCATTATATCCGGCAATTGGTAATCACGAAATGAACCACGATTGGTTCTACCGCTATTTCGATTTACCCGGAGACGAATGGTTTTATACCGTTAAAAAGGGAGATGCACTTTTTGTTTTCGCTGATACCAACCGCGATATTTTACCGGGATCGGAGCAATACCAAAAATTAACGAAGATACTGGCCTCGTCATCCGAAACCTGGAAAATCATGGTTCATCATCACCCGGTTTACACTTCCGATGAAAAAGGATTCGGAAATACCTGGTTTCAGCGGCAGCATCATGGAGACCCCAACCAAATGCACCTGAAAAGGCTTTACGAAACCTATGGAGTTGATCTGGTACTGAATGGGCACATGCACCTTTATGAACGGACCTGGCCGCTTGCTTCTGACAAAATTGACCTGACAAACGGAGTAACCTATGTTACGCTGGGTGGCGGCGGTGGCCGGCTTGATCCATCCGGAGCAAACCGCACCTGGTATGCCGCTAAAACAAGGGATTCCCATCATTTTTTGAATGTGGATATCGTGGGAAATACCTTACTGGCAACTGCAATCGATTCGTCGGGAATACCTTTTGATTCGTGGAAAATAGAAAAGGAAGCGGCTTATAAAAGGCTGAATGCGCCCATAATCATCGGGACAAAAGAATTTTTTACCGACTCAATACTTGTGACTATTCAAAATCTAAATTCTGGAGGAACTATTCTTTATCAGTTGACGGACAATCAGATGAATGTTGGCGGAAAGATTGAAACAAAACTAGTTCTTCGCGAAACAACAACTGTTAAAGCTTACATTCATGAACAGGATCAAAAGAGCAAGCTTGTAGAAAAAACATTTGAAAAACTCCCTGTACATCCGGCTGCAAAAAATGTAATAAAGGGAGTAAAAGCTATTTATGCTGAAGGCGACTGGATCGCATTGCCCGACTTTTCCAGGTTAGAACCAATAAAATCGTTCGATTTGGATTCCATCAGTTTGCAGCTTATTCAGCCACGGGTTCAGGACCATTTTGCAGTTCGGTTCTCCGGGAATTTTGCAGTTCCCGAAACGGAGGTTTATCGCTTTTTACTGGAATCGTTTGATGGGAGCAAACTGTTGATCGACGGGAAAGAAATTATTAATAACGATGGCATTCATTACGAAATACGTAAAGAAAATTTTGTGGCCCTCGAAAAAGGGGTGCACTCGTTTGAGGTGCACTATTTCGATTTTGTCAGACGTGAAACACTGAAAGTATGGATAGGGACGCAACCCGACCAGATGAGATGGTTCAACGATTTCGTTGTAAAACGATAGCCAATATCAAATAAACAAGCAACAAAAAACGATATCCCATGAAAAAACTTCTAACCATTCTGATCCTTGCAATTTTTGTGAACATCGATACCGAAGCCCAAACTTCGGGAACAATCAACATGGACGAAGTGGTGCGCATTCCCGCCCGGCGTGAAATTGTGTTGCCCGATATCCCGGGCTATAAAACACTAAAATGCGATTTTCATATCCACACGGTATTTTCCGATGCCATCGTATGGCCTACTGTCCGGGTTGACGAAGCATGGGAAGATGGCCTCGATGCCATTTCTATTACCGACCACATTGAAGGGCATCCGAAAAAACTGCCGGGGCAAAACCACCAGGCTTATGAAATTGCCCTACCGGTAGCCAAAGCCAGAAATATGATTTTGGTAAAAGGCGGCGAGATTTCGCGCGGGATGCCCCCCGGACATTTGAATGCCATTTTTGTGACCGATGTCAATGCGCTGAATCTCCCCGACTGGATGGATGCCATTGGCGAAGCAGTCCGTCAGGGCGGTTTTGTGATGTGGAACCACCCCGGCTGGCGCAAACAGCAACCCGAAGTGACGCGTTGGATGGCCGAACACGAAGCCATCTGGAAAAAAGGATGGATGCACGGCATTGAGGTATTTAACGAAAAAGAATGGTACCCCGAGGCATTGCGATGGGCATCGGAAAAGAACCTCGCCATTATCGGGAATTCCGACATTCATGATGTGTTCGACCGCAAATACGACCGGACAAAAGTTCCAATCCGTCCGGTTACATTGGTTTTTGCCAAAGAACGCACCGAAGAATCCTTAAAAGAAGCCATGTTTGCCCGGCGCACTGCCACGCTTTTCTTTAACAGATTAATAGGGCCCAGAGAACTGGTCGAACCCCTTGTACGGCAATCCATCAGCGTATCGGAGCCATTTCTTTACGATGGCGGATATATCTATTTTGAAGTGAAGAACTCGTCGGATATCGAATTTACACTCCTGAAAATCGGTAAAGACGATTCGGGCCTTCCCGAAAAAACCATCCTGCCCCGCCAAAGCACTGTGGTAGCCCGAGTAAAACAGGAAAAAGGGCAAGCCCGCACTTATTCTTTCAAGCTAGAGAATGTGCTGACCGGAGTTGAACAAACAATGGATTTTTCTTTTGCAGTAAGATGAAGGACATGAAATTTCCAGCAAAAATTGTCTGTTTTGTTTTTCTCATTTTTCCCCTTGTGGCGTTTGCTCAGGGTGCCGGAGAAAATTATTCCCCACCTGCAATCATCGAAAAATCATCTTATACCGAAATTTATCAGGCGGGAAACAGAAGATTTACTGGGATTCCGAGTCTGGCTATCAGCGACAGTTGTATGTGGGTAACCTGGTATGCCGGAATCACCCCTGCCGAAGACCACAATAATTATGTGGTGGTTGCAGCAAGTAAAGACAAAGGGAAGAGCTGGGAAGAAGTTCTCGTCATTGATCCCGATGGAAGTGGCCCGGAAAGGGCTTATGATCCGCAGGCATGGATAGCCCCCAACGGGAAACTCTGGATTTTTTGGGCGCAACAGGGAAAAAATGACGGGGTATGGACAATCACCACCAATCAGCCCAACAGTAGCGCCCCTGAATGGTCTAAGCCGCAACGCATCACCGATGGTACAATGATGGGAAAACCATTCGTTCTTTCCGGCGGTGAATGGGCTATTGTCCCTTCCTCACGGAATGTCGATAACAGTGCAAGGTTGGTTATTTCCACCGACCAGGGAAAAACCTGGCAGGAGCGCGGTGCTGTAAATGTTCCCGAAAACGAACGAAATTTTGATGAACATTCGGTTGTTGAAAGGAAAGATGGTTCGCTTTGGATGCTCATCAGGGTAAAAAGCGGAATTGGTGAAAGCACTTCGGTTGATGCCGGGAAAACATGGACGCCGTTTGTATTTTCAGAAATAAAACACCCCAATGCCCGATTTTTTGTGCGGAGATTACAATCGGGGAACTTGCTTCTGGTAAAACATGGCCCGATCGGCGTAAAAACAGAACGTTCCCATTTGATGGCTTTTCTCTCGAATGACGACGGGAAAACCTGGTCGAAAGGGCTTTTGATCGATGAACGGCTTCGTGCAGCGTATCCCGACGGACAACAGGATAAAGACGGAAGAATATGGCTGGTATATGATTACAACCGGACCAAAGACCAAACCATATTTATAACAAGTTTCACGGAGAACGAAATAGCAGGAGAAGAGTATGATGCCAATATTTTAAAAGTGTATCAGCAACGAAAAGTGGTGAGTAAAGGAGGGAATATCAAATGAATAATTCTTTTGAGAAGCCGGTAAAACAATGATTTTTAGAAACAATAAAAATGAATAAAACAAACATCTATCGAAAATTGCTTTTTGTCCTACTTGTTGCATGTTTTTCATGTACTGATTTTCGGAAGCGCCCGGTCGATTATGTCGATCCGTTTATTTGTACGCAGGGTGACCACGGCCATTGGTTGCCCGCCGCGCTGGTTCCCTTTGGCCTGGTCGAACTGTGTCCCGACACCTATCCGGGAAGCCTCACTGCCGATGGCGATTTTGCCCATTCCGGATACGATTATTCCGACAGCCAGATTCGCGGGTTCAGCCATATCCACCGGGGAAGCTCCGGCGGTGGAAGTATTCACGACCGTGCCGGATTGATTTCGCTGGTACCATTTACGCATGCTCCGGCCGATACATTTTTCATTAATCCGGTACTCGACATCGATAAAAAAACGGAAACCGCAATGGCTGGTTATTATCGTGTTCATCTGACGCAGGACGATATTCTGGCCGAATTGACGGCCACCGGAAGGGTAGGGGTACACCGTTACACTTTTCAGAAAGCGGAACCGGCTAAAATATTCCTGAACAGCGGAAAAAGGGGGCGTGCTGTTTCGTGTGCGCTCGTGTCTTCATCTCGGTTAGAAGGCAATGTGGGCAACTTGTATTTTGTGGCCGAATTCGATTCGCCTGTTCTGAAAACATCGGTGTGGACCGGCTTGCAGCTCGAAGACGGCGAAACCACCGGAACACAGGCCGGGGGCGGTTTGGTGTGCGAGTTTGGCGAGCTGAAGGACCATGTCCTTCAGGTAAAAGTAGGGCTTTCGCTCACCAGCATCGAAGCGGCTGCGAAAAACCTCGAAGCCGAATGCCCGGGATGGGATTTTGATGAGACACACAAAAAAGCTGAAATGGCCTGGAACGATATTCTTTCCGGCATTGAGGTTTCAGGAAAAAACGACGAGGACAAAACTATTTTTTACACCGCTTTGTACCACGCTTGCTTTTTGCCCCAGGTAGTTAGTGATGTGGACGGAAAATATCCAGGTCTTGACAAAAATATACACCAGGCCGAGGGATACAATTTTTACAACAACTATGCTTTTTGGGATTCGTTCCGCACCAAATACCCACTTTACAGCTTGTGGATTCCCGGTGTTTACCGCGATATCACCAAATCGCTGCGCGACATCTACAAGCAGTCCGGAAATTGGGACCCGTTCCCCGACAACGACCATCCGCCTCACGGGTTTTGCTATGTAGTGAGGGGAAAAGATGGCCATCAGCCTTTTTCGACCTGTCGCCACGAACACATGCTGATGGTGGTGGCCGATGCCTACGTGAAAGGATTGTTCGACTTCCCGCTGGAGTCGGTGTACCCGCACATGAAACACGAGGCCATGATCCAGATGCCGGAAAAATACGACAGCATTGGTTTTATTCCGGCGCGCCCCGACCAGACCGGCGAATATTCGTGGGACAACTGGGCAATGGCGCAAATGGCCAAAGAATTGGGCAAAGACGATGATTACAACTACTTTATGAAACGATCGGAATACTGGCGGAATACCTGGGACCCGTCCATAAAATATTTCCGGGCGCGGGCAGCCGATGGAACCTGGCTCGATTTTCCGGACGACCCTACTGTGAACCGCGAAAAATATACGTACGAAGGCAGTAAATGGCACTGGCGCTGGAACATTGTACACGATATTCCTTCGCTGATTGAAAATTTTGGAGGTAAAGAAGCTTTCCTGAAAGAACTGGAATATTTCTTCGACAACGATTTGTACACGGCAGGTAACCAGATCGATTTGCACGCACCCTATCTTTTCAACATGGCCGGAGCGCCCTGGCTGACCCAAAAATGGGTGCGAAAAATCCTGACCGAACCCATTGTGCAGAAATACGGAACGCATAATTTTTTCCCCGAACCGATTTTTGACCGGGTGTACAAAGCAACTCCCGATGGTTACCTCGAAGAGATGGACTGCGATTATGGTTGTATGGCCGCCTGGTACGCTATGAGTGCGATGGGGATTTATCAGGTTTGCCCGGGCGATCCGGTGTACCAGCTTACTGCGCCCATTTTTGATGAGGTGAAAATTCGCCTCGATGACAAAATTTATCCCGGGAAATCATTTGTCATTAAAGCGCGAAACCTGAGTAAAGAAAATAGCTACATTCAATCGGCAACACTGAATGGGAAATCGCTGAACCGTTCGTGGATGACGCATACGGAAATTGCAAAAGGCGGTGAACTGGTATTTGTTATGGGAAAGGAACCCAACAAAACCTGGGGTATTGCGAGTGAATAATTTTGATGGATCAATGCACTATACAACAATGAACAATCAATTCCTAAATAGCCGGTGGATTTATACTTTGTTGCTGGCTCCGGCAGTTTCGTCCGCGCTGGCGCTGCTGCATTTTGGTTTTGTCTTCAAATCGGGTTCAGCGGGTGCCGGGATTTTGATTTTGCTGTTGTTGTATTTCAAAAAGCCTCAACAGGCAAAAGACAGTTGGATGCTGATGGCCGCTTTTGCATTTTCTATCGTCGGCGACTGGTTTTTATCTCACCGGCACGGTGATGTTAACCGGTTTATTGCCGGAATCGCTTTCTTTTTTCTGGCTCATATCGGCTATTTGCTTTATGCTCTTGCCAATGGAAAAATGAACCGAAAATTTACTTTTTTACTTCTTGCAGCCTATTTGTTGTTTTTTTTCCTGAAACTATTCCCTTCTATAAACGATGTGGTTTTGATGGGAGCGGCTTTTGTTTACCTCATTGTTTCCTGCATTTCATTGGGAGCCGCGGCCGGACTTCGCGGAAATCAGGCAACAAAATGGAGCTACATAACTGGCATTTCTCTGATATTATTTTCTGACACCATCATTGCATTTAAGGAGTTTGTTGGGTACAAAGAACTCAACTTCCTTATTCTGCCAACCTATTACCTGGCTCATATCGCTGTTGTATTGTCGGTAATGAACCGGTATTTATCCGGATATAAAAACGAATACGACGTATAAAATGAAACGAGCCATGAGAGCCAGACTCTCACACACGAGGATGACTAATATGGCGAGTTCCATCTGGCAATTAAAAAACAAATTATAGACAGATGAAACATTTGGTCAACCGCAGGTCATTTATAACCACCACTCTTTCGGGAATGGGGGCGCTCGCCTTGAGCAATCCGCTTTTTCAGTGTACGAAAATAGAACGAACATCTTCCGGAAGAACAGGGAAAAAGCAGTTATTTGCAACGACCGATTATTTCGACAATGTCCTCATCAATCACCGGGGGAGCCGCTATGGCGCGCCTGTGTTGAGGGACGATGACTATTACAACCAAAACCGGTGTTTTATGGATCGGCAACAGTTGGACGAATTGCACCGGTTTCTGGCTTCGGTAGGGGTAACACGCCATCAATGGATTTTCGATATTATCTGGACTTTTTATGAAGATTATCCACATGGATTTGATTTGCTAAAGGAAGTGGCGGCTTCGGCTCACCGGCACGATATCGAATTGTATGCCGTAATCAAACCTTTTGAAGGCGGCGTTTTTGGTCCCGTTTTGCCACACACCATGCCTTGTCCTGAAGGAGTTGCCATTCGCGATCTGCGCGGTATTTTTCCGATGCCTCGTCCTTTTTTAGCCAGCAACCCAACACTATGCCTGAAACGCAAAACAGGGACGTATGAATCTCCCGGACCGGTTTCTAAAATTCGGTTGGTAAAAGGCGACGACCGAACGACGCGGATAAAAGCCGAACATCTTTCCATACTGACAAGCCCCACGAACAACCGGTTTGTGCCATACAGCGGGCCGGTCGTGTTCCGCGAAACCATTGAACCGCGTTACCGTTTTCCCTACTGGAGAAAATGCCACATCCTTCATCTCGAAAACCTGGAGATTCCCCGCAACCACCAGTACATTTTAATCCGCTGTTCACTGGCCGACGAAAATGCTGATTTCAGTAACGAAAAAGGGACTATTATTGAACTGCTTGGATCCGACGGAAAAATGATACCGAATACCTTTAGTACTGGCTCGGTCAGTCTTGAAGAACACGCCGACTTCTATCAGTCGAAACTGCAAAAACAGTTAGTCCGTTACCTGAAGTTGCCCGAGGTTCAGGCTGAAATTAACGACCAGCAAAAAATGCAGGAGCATTATCGCGATTTTTACAGTTTTGGCGAATACAATCCCGGCGACTTTATCAGTCTCGACAAGGAAGGGGTTATTGCGGTGGCTTGCGGAAAACCGGAGTATCTGATGGGGATTCAGAGCCCTGTTTATCCGGAAGTCCGGGAGCATTGGCTCGATATGGTGCGTTTTTGTCTCGACCGTAATCTGGATGGGATCAACCTGCGGATTTCAAACCATACTTTTTCTACCGAATCGTGGGAATATGGCTTCAACGAACCGGTATTGGAAGCAACCGGTGGCAAAACCGATTTCCAATCGGTGAGTCGGGTAAATGGCAATGCTTACACCGGGTTCCTGGAAGACGTCCGCAAACTGGTAAAAAGCCGGAAGAAATCGCTGGCAATCCATCTGGAAACAAACTTGCTGATCCCCGATGACCGTGGAAAAATAAGTTCGTACCCCTATAATTTCGAGTGGCAGTGGGAAAAATGGGTGAAAGAAATTGGGGATGAGTTCGAGATTCGCGGGATATTTCAGGTTCGCCCGTGGAATCTGCAAAAGGCAATCGATGTGTTCAGCGCAGTAACCAGGGCTGTCGGTAAACCGTTATATTTACAGGGCGATTTTCATGGGATGGCGTTTGATGGACCGTTTGACAGTACTATAGCAGAAATTGATATCGTAAAAAACCAACCCCGATCGAGATCCTGGCGCACCTGGGCGTCGCCTACAACATGACGGGCAAGCAGAA
>CAYRBM010000112.1:0-17155 GCA_964422425.1 uncultured Odoribacter sp. | reverse complement strand
GATATTTACCAAAACGAAGAAACCGGGACACAAAACTTCGTAGTGGCTGTCAATTCGAAAGGAGCCAATTTAAAACAGGTTACTGCTGCTTTTAACGCTTACAATCGGGAACAATTCAGGCAAAATGATCTTTCCATCCGTCAGGGACAAGTGGCAGATTACCAGTTGATGATTGTAAGCTCGTTGAAAACCAAGAGTGAAGCAATCAGTTATTTCACCAAAGCCCTGGCCAACCGGAAATTGTTCAGGAGCCTCGATACCCTTAGTTACCGAAACTTCATCATTACCGATGCCAACCTGAGAAAACTGAAGGAGACAAAGAAGATTGGTGAATACCTTAACTTTTTCAAGATTAAATACATTGAAGCCAGCGTTGAAGTTCAGGCGCCTGCACCAGCACAACCCTCTTACAACGGACCATACAAAACCGGGATAGACGGAGTGCAGTCGTTTGTTTTGATTATCCCCAAAGAAGAAGCTAATATTGAAAAGCTTGCTGATGCCATTCAGAAGTTTAACTCGGCAAACTATGCCCAGCAGGTATTGAAAGTTACCTCTGAAATGCTCGACGATTTCAGGGCAGTGCTTAAGGTTGAAGGACTTACCAATAAACAATCGGGTCTTGAATACCTCCGGAAAATTGCTCAGGACCAAAGCGTTTATGGCCCAATCGAAAATGCCAATTACCGCCATTTTGTGATTACCCCTGAAAACGAAACTATCTTCAGACAGAGCAAAAATATTCTGACTTATATGGATTTCTACAAACAGTTCTACCTGAAATAGCTTCAGCTAAAACAAAGAAATCCGACACAGAAGATTCGCGATCCACGAAACGCATGTGCGTTAAAGTTTGTTAAGCAAATACTATTCGTCAGCAACAGGCGTTTAAATAAGTACTAATTTTATTCAGACAAATTCAGGAACATGAAGAAAACAAAGATACTTTGGACTGACGACGAAATTGATTTATTACGGGCACACATTATTTTTCTGCAGGAAAAAGGATTTGATGTGCAGACCACCAACAACGGAGCCGACGCGATTGATCTGGTTAGAAAAGATTTTTTTGACATCATTTTCCTCGACGAAAACATGCCCGGCCTCAGTGGATTACAAACTCTGAATGAAATTAAAACCATTGATCCAAATGTACCTGTGGTGATGATCACGAAAAGTGAGGAAGAGGACATTATGGACGAAGCCATTGGCTCGAAAATGGCCGATTACCTCATCAAACCGGTCAATCCAAATCAAATTCTGCTTTCAATTAAAAAGAATGTCGATCAGCGCAGGCTGGTAACGCAGCGCACAACCTCGGCCTACCAAAGCGAATTCATGAAAATTGGGATGCAAATCAGCGACAGGCTCTCGTTTGTTGATTGGATCGAGATTTATAAAAAACTGGTTTTCTGGGAACTTGAATTGAGTAACTCCGAAGATTCGGCAATGGACGAAGTACTAAAAATGCAAAAGGCTGAAGCCAACAATTCATTTTCCCGTTACATCCGAAACAACTATCAGTCATGGTTTGGTTCTGCTCAAAACGAACGCCCCATGCTGTCTCCCGATATTTTTCGGAAAAAGATCATTCCTCAGATTGACGGTGGAAATAAGGTTTTTGTGCTTCTGATTGACAACCTCCGTTACGATCAATACCGCGTTTTGGCCACCGTTCTGAATAATTACTTTTTCACGGAAGAGGAAGATTTGTATTGCAGCATCCTACCCACTGCAACCATGTATGCCCGCAATGCCATGTTTGCCGGACTGATGCCTTCTGAAATTGAGCGATTACTGCCCGAATACTGGGAAGACGACGATAACGAAGGTCATAAAAACAGGTTTGAATACGAGCTTTTACAAAAACAATTGAGTCGTCTTGGAAAGAATTACAAACTATTTTTCGAGAAAATTACCAACGTAAAAGGAGGTAAGAAAATGAGCGATTACCTCGGAAGTATTCTGCAAAGCGACCTCTCTGTGATGGTTTTCAACTTTGTTGACATGATTTCGCACGCCAGAACAGAAATGGATATGATTAAAGAACTGGCCAGCGACGAATCGGCCTACCGATCGCTCACACTCAGCTGGTTCAATCACTCCTCGCTGCTCGATTTGCTGAAACTGCTGGCCGAAAACAAAGTTAAAGTAGTTTTAACCACCGATCATGGCAGCATTCGGGTGGAAAATGCACAAAAGGTAATTGGCGACCGCGAAACAAACACTAATTTGCGGTATAAACTGGGTAGAAATCTAAACCACAATTCGAAAGCCATATTTGACATCAAGAACCCGGCAAGTATTTATTTACCATCACGAAACGTAAGTACATCGTATATTTTTGCCACGAACACCGACTTTTTTGCCTACCCGAATAATTACAACTATTACGCGCAATACTACCGAAATACGTTTCAGCATGGCGGCATTTCGCTTGAAGAAATGATTATCCCCATCGTTACGCTTATGCCGAGGGGATAAAAACTATTCAGCACCCAATTTGTCGTCTCTTATCCGCTGATATTGCTTATTGGCAAATACAAATTCCTGAAGCTTTTGGTTGTCGGCATAAAGAATTTCTTTCCGATTCCCTTCCCAGCACATTTCACCTTCTGAGATGAAAAGAATGTTGTCGCCAATTTCCATCACCGAATTCATGTCGTGGGTGTTAATGATGGTCGTAATTTGCAGATCAACTGTAATGGAACGGATCAGCTCATCAATCACCATCGATGTTTCAGGATCGAGACCAGAATTTGGCTCATCACAAAACAGGTATTTGGGATTCAGAACAATGGCGCGGGCAATGGCCACACGCTTTTGCATCCCTCCTGAAATCTCTGATGGGTAAAGCTTATTTGCATTTGTAATATTGACACGTTCGAGACAAAAATCAACTTGTTTTTGCTTTTCGGCAGTAGTCAAATTCGAAAACATATCCAACGGGAACCGAACGTTTTCCTCAACTGTAAGCGAATCGAATAAAGCCCCACCCTGAAAAACCATTCCCATTTCTTTTCTGAGTTGTTTTCGCAGCTTATGATTCATCAATGTAAAATCGCGGTTGTCATAAAGAATCTGCCCCTTATCCACCTCCAGCAAACCGACAATCGATTTTAACAATACGGTCTTCCCGGAACCACTTCGCCCAATAATTAGGTTTGTAACCCCCTTGTTAAAAACCTTCGAAATGTTCTTCAAAACATCCTTATGCTCAAAAGACTTGTATATGTTTTTAATTTCGATCATTTATAAAAGCAATTGAGTTAAAATTAAGTCCCAAACCAAAATCATGATGTTCGTATTTACAACCGCCCGGGTACTGGCAGAACCAACATCAAACGCTCCCCCTTCAACCGTATAGCCCCAAAAAGCCGAAATAGAAGCAATGAGAAATCCAAAAACCAGGCATTTTATAATGGAGTAAGTCACATAATAAGGATTGAACAGATACTGAACACCATTCAGATAATCGGTCACTGTTATTGCCCCAACAGCCGGACCAACAATCATCCCTCCAATAATTCCAAAGAATACACTTAAAATGTATAAAAGAGGGAATGTGAATACAACGGCAATAATCTTTGGAAGTATGAGATAACTAGCCGAATTGACCCCCATTATTTCCAGCGAATCAATTTGCTGAGTCACTTTCATACTTCCAATTTCGGAAGTAATGTTTGACCCAATTTTACCAGCCATGATCAATGCCAGAATGGTGGAAGAAAACTCCAGAATCAAAGTATCGCGGTTACCTAACCCAATAAGATAAGTGGGTAACATCGGATTGGTAAGATTATAAGCTACCTGTAACGTTGTGATACCACCCATAAAAAGTGAAATCACAGTCACAATCCCAACTGATTTCACCCCGAGGTTATCAATTTCATTGAACGTTTGCCGGACATACAAACTATGCCTTTCAGGTTTATTGAAAACCTTCACGAGCAGGGCAAAATATTTTCCGGTCTGACTAAAAATGTTCATTGCTAAATTGTTATGACTTTATAGAGCCTAAAGGTACAAATATTCCAAAAACAGGCCTTTTTTCGCCTCTTTTTAATTTTAATCTCACTATCTTGATAAAAGATTTAGAATAGATTTCACTCCTGTTTTTTCAAGGGAGAGAATCTCTTTGATATCTTGTAATTTACTCACTGAAAAACAATTGACCGAAATGAAAAACACGTATTGTGTCATTATGGCCGGAGGAGTTGGCAGCCGTTTTTGGCCTATGAGCAGAAGCAGTATGCCCAAACAATTTCTTGACATTTTGGGAACAGGGCGCACATTCATTCAGCAAACTTTTGACCGGCTTAAAAAAATTTGTCCCGTCGAAAATTTCTATGTAGTTACCAGCGTGGACTACAAAAATCTGGTTTTAAATCAATTACCCGAGCTTAGCCATAACCAGATTTTACTCGAACCCCTACGAAGAAATACAGCCCCCTGCATTGCCTATGCCTGCTATAAAATTCAAACCTTTAATCCCGATGCCAATATAATTGTGGCTCCATCCGACCACTTCATTCATGACGAGGACATATTCATCGAAGAAATCAAAAAAGGACTTCAATTTATTTCACACCACAATGCTTTACTCACTCTGGGAATAAAACCAAACCGTCCGGAAACAGGATATGGGTACATTCAGATTGAAAGCACTAAAACCGTTGGCAATGTCGAAAATCTGCATAAAGTAAAAACCTTTACTGAAAAGCCTAACCTTGAGATTGCGAAAATATTTGTTGCCAGCGGCGAGTTCTTTTGGAATTCCGGAATTTTCCTTTGGTCGCTAAAATCAATCCTGAAAGCGTTCGAAACGCATTTAAGTTCAGTTTCAGAACTGTTTAAAAAAGGGCACAAACTATACGGAACATCCGATGAAGTTCCTTTCCTGAATAAAACCTACTCCGAATGCCAGAATATTTCTATCGACTATGGAATTATGGAAAAGGCCACCAACGTTTATGTACTCTGTTCCAACTTTGGCTGGAGCGACCTGGGAACCTGGGGGTCACTTTATGAACTTTCCGAAAAGGATAGCCTGGGGAATGTGATTTCGGGTAAAAACGTACAGCTTTATTCCTCGAATAACTGCATTGTTAAAATGCCAGAAGATAAACTGGTCGTTCTTCAAGGACTAGATGGCTACATTGTAATTGAATCGGAAGGCATTCTGATGGTTTGCCGCAAAGAAGATGAACAGCAAATCAGGCAGTTTGTCAACGACGTAAGACTCAACAAAGGAGAACAATACATCTGAGATTAAAACTAAGGGCATCGTGTGCAGGAATATGCGGCCCTTAATTCATTCGCGAATTATTTCTCCCGAATCGCTTTAAACTCTGAGCCTTCGTTCCATTTGGGCCATTGCTGTGAGTTGGCCAAATTAAGACCGACATGATAAAGTAATTCGGCATCCTGAACCACTCCCGCCAAATCATCGCGTTCGGGTTTGTACTCATCCTGTGGAGTGTGGTAAACGGTTTTCCAGTATTGGTCGAGGTTCTGTAAAGTCTTTTCTTTTCCCAGCTTTTCGGCATCGATATATCCTTTGGCAAAGATGGCCGGAACGCCTTGTTTTACAAACGGAAACTGGTCGGAACGGAAAAACATACCGTTATCCGGATTTGGGTCAGGAGCAATATATCTTCCTTGCTTTTCAGCTTCAGCTTTTACCCAATTATCGAGTTCTGACTGGCCAAAACCAGTGATGGTAACATCTTTGTATTTGCCCAGAAAAAGCAAAACATCGGTATTAATTACCGCAACCGTTTTATCCATTGGGAAAAACGGATGTTCGGCGTAATAGCCCGAGCCCAGCAAACCCGATTCCTCGCCGGTAACCGAAAGAAACAACACAGATCTTTCGGGCGCTGGTCCGTTTTTGAACGCCCGGGCAATTTCGAGCATCCACGAAACTGCACTGGCATTGTCGGTTGCTCCGTTGTATATACTGTCGCCATTCACCACCGGACCGATTCCTAAATGATCCCAGTGAGCCGTGTAAACCACCACTTCATCGGGTCGCTTACTGCCGCGAATCAGTCCGCAAACGTTGCGCGACAGTTGGGGTTCAAACGTACTGTTCATTCCTCCGGAAACTTTTACAGGCAGTGCGAAAGGCTTGAAATCGTGCTTTAAGGCGGTGGTTTTGGCTTGTTCAAAAGTCATTCCGCAGGCAGCAAACAATTGTTCGGCTGCCGATTGTGAGATCCACCCCTCGAAGGCACAACGATCCTGGTACCCGTTATCAGGCTTCAGGTATAATTTTGTGGTTTCGCCATTGTTGGCTGCTACTTTCCACGGATAGCCAGCCGGACCGGTTTCGTGAATGATGAGACATCCTTTGGCACCACGACGAGCCGCTTCCTCAAATTTGTAAGTCCAGCGACCGTAATATGTTTGGGTGTTTCCTTTAAAATAAGTTTCGTTGGTTCCGTAGCCCGGATCGTTTACAAAAATTAGGATGGTTTTACCGGTCAGGTCCATTCCCTGAAAATCGTCGCGGTTATATTCCGGAGCGGTTATTCCGAAGCCAGCAAATACCAGTTCCGATTTGTCGAGCGATTGTTCGGCCTCCATCTTTCGCGAAAAAGTCACGTAATCGGTCAGTTTCTGAAATTTCAGTTGTCCTTTAGGCGTGTCGAAATCCAATGTATTCGAGATTTTTGAGCTTACCGCCAATAACGGCACTTCCTGAAAATAGCTTTCATTATTGGCTGGTTCCAGGCCAATCTCCTTCATTTGGGCAGCGATGTAATTGACCGTGATTTCTTCGGCTGAAGTCAATGGCATCCGCCCCAGATAACGGTCAGAAGACAATTCAGCAATGTGTTTTTCGATATTTTTATACTGAATGACATCATCACCCGACTTGGTTTTTACCAACGAGCAAGCTGCAAAAAGGGAAACTATTAGGAATGAAATAAATGCACGCATAACAAGGATTTTAGAAATAAATGTCCATCCGGCTGTTCCTTATTTGCCGGTTAAAGTTAATTGAATATCCATTATCAAAAGACTGAAAATGAAAAAGGCCGCTATTCTATTGAATCAGCGACCTTTTTCATTTTTTTTCAAGAGTTACTTTGCTATTTCCCAGGCACAACGTACTGGTGAAACAATTTTTCCTTCTTTTTTCAATACATTCATGGCCTTTTCAACCTCTTTTTTGTCGATGCCGGCCAACTCTGCGATTTTACCAGCGGTCAATGGTTTGTCGGAAGCCGACATTACAGCCAATACTTTTTCAACGCTCATATTTTCAAGTTTAAAAGTTTAAAGTACAAAGTCAAAAGTAATTAAAAGCGCGATTCTACCACTTTCCAATCCATGATTTTCCAGAAGTCGGCAATGTAAGCCGGACGCAGGTTCTGTTTATCCAGATAATAAGCATGTTCCCACACATCGCAGGTTAAAAGCGGAGTTAAACCATCGCGAATGGGGCAACCGGCGTTGCTGGTTTGCACGATACTCAATTTTCCGGCGGCATCTTTTACCAACCAGGCCCATCCCGAACCAAACTGGGTGGCAGCCGCTTTGTTGAAAGCTTCCTTGAAAGCATCCAAGGTGCCAAAAGTAGCCTCAATGGCGTTTTTCAGTGCTCCTGAAGGTTCAGTTGCCGGAGTTGCCGAAAACTGCTCGAAATAAAATGTGTGGTTAAAAACCTGGGCACCGTTATTGAAAATTCCACCTTCAGCTTTTTTGATGATGGTTTCCATATCGGCATTTTCGAATTCAGTTCCAACAATCAGGTTATTCAAATTGGTAACATAAGCCTGATGGTGTTTGCCATGATGAAATTCAAGAGTTCGGGCACTGATGAAAGGTTCAAGTGCATCGATAGCATAAGGTAATGCGGGTAATGTAAAGCTCATTTCTTTTATCTTTTTGGTTAAACAATGATTTTTAGTTTTTCAACAAAAAAACAGAAACGAGTTTCAAAAGTTTAATAAAACCGGTAGAATCGGGATAATTTAGAACTATTCCGAATAAGGACTATTGAGGAAAATGAGCAGTGCCCAGTCTCAGTATTCAAGAAAAACAGAAGGATGGAAATTGACAGGCAGCGTATAAAAACAAAACCGCCCGGTACCTCTGTACCGGGCGGAAAAAAACCAAAAATCAACTAACCTTTAAACCGTCGGGCAACTTCATCCCAATTAATCACGTTGTAAAAGGCATCAACATAATCAGGACGCCGGTTTTGGTACTTTAGGTAGTATGCATGTTCCCACACATCAACCCCCAGAACCGGAACTCCTTTTACTTCAGCCAGATCCATTAACGGATTATCCTGATTAGGAGTGGACGAAATTACCAAACTATCACCCTGCTTTACCAGCCATGCCCAACCAGACCCAAACCTGGTCAGAGCGGCTTTTGTAAATGCTTCTTTAAAATTTTGATACGACCCAAACGAAGCGTCAATCGCCTTTTTCAAATCTCCTTCAGGCTCTTTCGAACCTCCGGGAGCCATCACTTCCCAAAACAGGTTGTGATTATAAAAGCCTCCTCCATTGTTGCGCACAGCAACCGGATGAGTCGATATATTGGACAAAATTTCTTCAATTGTTTGCCCTTCAAGAGCAGTTCCCTGAATGGCTGCATTCAGGTTGTTAGTGTATGCTGCATGATGCTTGTCGTGATGGATTTCCATCGTTAATGCATCAATGTAAGGTTCAAGTGCATTAAATGAATAAGGTAATTTCTGTAATTCGAAAGCCATTGTTTTATTGTTTTCAGATTTTAAGACTCTTTTATCTTTTATACAAACATAGCACCAATTTGGTTTCATTCCAAATAAGAAAACAACTTTTTTCATCAAATTTTTCGATTCTATATCAGCAAAACCAATCAGAAATAATTTGATGAATTTAGAAAACAGCGTTCGTCGTTTTAACAAAACTCTGTTTTCCCTTGAAGTTAAGCTCTTGAATCAAAGGATTCTTCAATAAGTAAAGCTACTTCCACCCAGAAATTCGCGAATTAATGATGTTGGCGGAATTTCCTGCTCGTCGATGGTTTTAAAATATGACATAAATTTTAGCAGTCGGTTGCTCTCGCTAAACTCAGGCTGACTCTCGGTTACTGACTTCAATAGTGGTTCGGCATATTTTTTCAAAACAGCCAATTCGTATATTAAGGCCGAATTAAACATGACATCGGCATTTTCCTGGTAGGGAAAAATGTTCTTATCCTCGCCGGCACGAACACTGGGCCAGCGACGAATGGTATCCTGAGCCGAATAGCTGCGGTATTTGCTGTCGCGGATCATCCTGCGAATCAGTCGGTTATCGGTGGTTGATATGTGATTTTGATCATCGATTGATATCTGAGTCAACGCTGAAAGGAAAATTTTAAACGTATTTTCAGCCTTGATATGCGGGATAAGATTCGGGTTCATTCCATGAATCCCCTCGACAACCAATATACTGTTTGCCCCCAAATGAAGTTTCTTTCCGGAAGGAAATTTCCGACCAACAGTAAAATTGAACTTCGGCAACTCAACAGACTGGCCATTGAACAACTGGATAAGCTGTTCATTGAAATATTCTATATCAATAGCTTCAATGGCTTCGAAATCATATTCACCGTTTTCATCTTTTGGGGTTTTTTCGCGATCAACAAAATAATCGTCAAGCGAAATCATCGTCGGTTTCAATCCATTTACAGCCAGCTGCACCATAAGCCGTTTGCTGAAAGTTGTTTTTCCTGAAGCAGAAGGTCCGGCAATCAGAACTATTTTTACCTGCTCACGACGGTCATTGATTACATTGGCAATTTCGGCTATTTTCTTTTCGTGCAGCGCCTCCGAAATTTTAATTACTTCGCCACTTTCTCCATTTATGGTGAATTCATTCAGGCAAGCCACATTAGGAACACTCATCAGTTCTGCCCAATCTTTGTGTTCCTGAAAAACACCAAACAATTTATCGAGCCTGAAATAAGGCTGCAACTCGTTGAATTTTTCGGGGCTCGGAATACGCAGCAAAATCCCTTCGTAATATGAAACCAAATCAAACGATGTAATGTATCCGGTTGATGGTACAAGATGTCCATAGAAATAGTTGGCTAGTCCATCCATAAAATACAGGTAGGTAAACATCGTTCCCTGTTGCTCAAATAATTTGGCTTTATAGCGAAGATTTTGCCGGTTGCAGATTTCAACAGCTTCTTCGGTTGGCAAACCAATCTTCTCAAACAAAATATCTTTAGCCACAATTTGCTGCATTTCGCTTTTGATCGCAAAAATGTCTGAATCGGTAATTGGTCGCTCCAATCCGGCCAGCTCACAATAGTATCCACGTGAAATACCATGCATCATTTTAAGCTTCACCTGAGGGAAAATTTCACGTACAGCAGCAAACAAAACAAAGAACAATGAACGAATATACAGCCTCATTCCATCGGGATGAGAATAATCGATGAACTCTACTTTCTTGTTTTTCACAAATACAAAAGATAGTTCTTTGACTTTGTTATTAACCAATGCTCCAAGAATAGGGTTATCCATTCTGACATTGAAATCATCCTTTATTTCGGCCAGCGTGACACCCAGAGGATATACCCGTTTTTCACCCGTATTAATGCAATAAATATCAACAGTATTCATTATGTGCAAATTTTTTAAGATCCATTGATTTTTTGTTTTCTCAAATATAGTCAATCTTATCCCAGCTCTTCTTTCAGGTATCGGGCTGTAAACGATTCTTTATTTTTAATCACCTCCTCGGGTGTACCGGAACAAACTACTCTCCCCCCCTCTTTACCCCCTTCGGGACCAATATCAATAATATGATCGGCTACTTTAATTACATCCATGTTGTGTTCAATCACTACTACCGTATTTCCCCGGTCAACCAGTTTATTCAGCACTTCGAGCAAAACACGAATATCTTCGAAATGAAGACCGGTTGTTGGCTCGTCTAAAATATACATAGTTTTACCGGTATCCTTTTTAGCCAGTTCGGTTGCCAGTTTAACGCGCTGCGATTCGCCTCCGGAAAGCGTGGTTGACGATTGTCCGAGCGTGATATACCCCAACCCAACATCCTGAATAGTTTTCAGTTTATGGGCGATGGAAGGAATCGGCTCGAAGAATTCCACGCCCTGATTAATAGTCATATCCAGTACATCGCCTATGGATTTGCCTTTATAGCGAACCTCCAATGTCTCCCGATTGTAGCGCCGCCCGTTACACGTATCGCAATGCACATAAACATCCGGAAGAAAATTCATTTCAATTTGCTTCAGGCCCCCACCCTGGCAATCTTCACAGCGCCCGCCTTTCACGTTGAAAGAGAATCGTCCAGGCGAATAGGCCCTGATTTTTGCCTCGGGCAATTGAGCAAACAAATTCCGAATATCGGAAAATACACCGGTGTAGGTTACCGGATTGCTCCTCGGAGTGCGTCCCAGCGGCGACTGATCTACCTGCACCACTTTGTCAATATCATTCAGACCCACAATTTCGGAATAAGGTAACGGATCCTGCACCGACCCATAAAAGTGCTGGCTTAAGATTGGCTGGAGTGTCGAGTTAACCAGGCTTGATTTTCCACTGCCCGATACTCCGGTAACGCAAATAAGCTTGCCCAGCGGAAAATCAACCGACACATTTTTAAGATTATTACCAGTGCATCCCTTAAGCGTCAATACTTTTCCATTTCCCGGCCTTCGTTTTTCAGGAACAGCAATCTTTGCTTCGCCCGAAAGGTATTTGGAAGTAAGAGTACCGGCATTTAAGACCTCACTGGGTGTTCCGGCGGCAACCACATGGCCACCATGTTTTCCGGCGAAAGGCCCCATATCAATCACATAATCAGCATTTAGCATCATATCTTTATCGTGCTCCACAACGACGACTGAATTGCCCGTATCGCGCAACTGCGACAAGGAATTAATCAGTCGGAGATTATCGCGGTGATGCAACCCAATGCTTGGTTCGTCAAGAATGTAAAGTACATTCACAAGCTGCGACCCAATTTGGGTGGCCAGCCTGATGCGCTGCGACTCACCTCCGGAAAGAGTTCTCGATGTGCGATCGAGTGACAGGTAATTCAACCCGACATCTTCCAAAAAGCGAATCCGATCACGGATTTCCTTGATTACTTCGGTAGCAATTTTTCGTTGTCGGTCACTCAGTCTTTCCTCCAGATTAGTCAACCAACTGCTCAATTCTGAAATATCAAGTCGGGCCAGTTCCGAAATATTTTTGCCGTCTATTTTGAAGTAGAGCGACTCCCGTTTCAGTCTCATTCCCTGACATTCGGGACAAGGCGTTTCTCGAATAAACTGGTTGGCCCACTTTTGTGCTTTTTGCGAAGGATTGTCGTCTTTCTGAGCATCGATGTATTTAATCACCCCTTCGTAGGTCATCATGTAATTCATGGCAACACCCAGAGGTGAATTTTTTAGCTGAATACGCTCATTTGTTCCAAACAAAATGGCGTTAAGCCCATCATCCGGAATGTCTTTAATTGGAGTTTTCAGGTTGAACCCAAACATCTCTCCCAAAGCTTCAATCTGCCAGAATACCAGCGTATTTTTATGCGGCCCCAAAGGAGCGATTCCCCCATTTTGGATACTTTTGGTATTATCCGGAACAATTTTATCCAGATCAATCTCACTGATTACTCCCAGGCCGTTGCATTTGGGACACGCTCCCTGCGGCGAATTGAACGAAAAGTCGTGTGGCGCTGGTTCGTTGTATGAGATTCCGGTGGTCGGGCACATCAATTGCCTGCTGTAATATTTTACGGTTTGACTGTCGTGATCGAGAATCATACAGATACCATGACCATTTTTCATCGCAACCTGCAAAGAATCGCGCAAACGCTTGTCGCTGGCTTCATCAACCAGCAAACGATCAACCACAATTTCAATGAAGTGATTTTTATACCGGTCAACCCGCATAGCAGCCTTTAACTCGGTCACTACACCATCGATTCGCGCGTTTAAAAACCCTTTTTTCAGGATTTGCTCGAACAACTCGCGGTAGTGCCCCTTTCGTCCCTTCACAACAGGCGCAAGTATAAGGATACGCCGACCAGCAAACGAAGTTTTTATAAGATTCAGGATTTGATCATCGGTATATTTTACCATCTTTTCGCCCGTGTTGTAGGAATAAGCCTCGCCGGCACGAGCATACAACAGACGCAAAAAATCGTACACTTCAGTCACTGTTCCAACCGTTGAGCGGGGATTTTTGTTGGTGGTTTTTTGCTCGATAGCGATCACCGGACTTAATCCTGTTATCAGGTCAACATCGGGACGTTCCATGTTCCCAAGGAACGAGCGGGCATAGGCCGAAAATGTTTCGATGTAGCGGCGTTGCCCTTCAGCGTATATGGTATCGAACGCCAGCGACGATTTTCCACTTCCACTTAGTCCGGTTATAACAGTAAGTTTATTGCGCGGAATTTCCACATTTACATTCTGCAAATTGTGAACACGGGCCCCATGAACCACAATCTTCCCTTCGTCCTCAACCAATTCATCCAAACGATTGGTATTTTCGGTTTTCTGCATCAGTGTTAATTTTTAGTTGTCCGGAAGCCTTTCTCCGGAATTTTAATGAGGTAAGTTTTTCTTGCCTGATTTTTCAAATACGTTTCGCGTAGCCAGGGATTGAACATCTTCAGCATTTTATAGCTAATTCCCTTTTCTATCGCGAAAGCAGCAAGGTCAGTTACCGGTCCTTTTACCTCAACTGTTTCAGTTTTAATAATGGGATATAAATCGCGTTCCCGAATCTGAAACCCATATTTTTCAGGATTTTCCATAACCAGTTTTAAGGCCAAAATCCGGAAAACGTATCTTGTCGTTTCCTCGACAAACAACAAATCGTAATAGCTTTTTGCTTTTTGAATGGCCATTTTTTGATCGAGTCCGGCGCGGCCACCATTGTAAGCAGCCGCTACAAGAGCCCAGTTTCCGTATTTCTGGTAGGCCGATTTAAATATTTTGCAGGCTACTTCGGTCGATTTCTCTATATGGTAGCGTTCGTCAATTTCGGCATTTACTTCAAGCCCGTTTTCTTTGGCAGTTGATTCGAGCAACTGCCACAAACCTACCGCTTTTGCCGGAGAAACCGCACGAACATCAAACCCGCTTTCGGCTACGCACAGGTATTTAAAATCATCAGGAATGCCATTGGCCTTCAAAATAGGTTCGATCACCGAAAAAAAGCGAGGAGCATTTTTTATGTAGCGAATGGTTTGCGAATGAAAATAAACGGTTGAAAGCATCTCGCGGTCGAGGTTTTCGCGCACATCGTAATAATCCAGAGGAACTTCCTCTCCGGCAAAAGTCAGCTTCTCAGGTAATTCAACGGGAGTAAACAAATGTGTTCCAACAGAATCGGGAACCTGACGAACCGGAGAAGCACATGAAACCAGCGGAAAAACGAGTGTGACCGAAACGGCCATCATCAACCGGGAAAACCGGGCACATATTTCTAAATTCATAAATGATCTTCAAAATTTGACAATCCGCAAAAATAGCGGTTTTAAATTCTTCAGTCAACAAAGCCGAAGTTTTATTCCGAAATCATCAACGAACGACACTGCTTCAATACATAAGCTTTTTTGAGAATACTTTATATTATTTAACAATTCGCTAAGCTATGTATGTATTATCTTTATTACAACAAAAAACCAATCAAAAAAATCACCTGACATGCGCAAATTCTACTGTGTTATTCTATTCCTTATTGCTTTTCTTCAGGCAATTTCCCAGCCGGTAACTATAAGTGGTTATGTTACCGACCTTACAAACGGAGAACGGCTAATTAATGCGAGCATTTACACCCCAACAGCGAAGTGTGGAACCATTGCCAACAGCTTTGGCTTTTACAGCATTTCACTCCCCAAAGGCAAATACACGTTTGTTTGCTCATACGTTGGCTATCAAACCCGCCAGATTGAGGTTGTACTGCAAAAAGATACGATTATTAATTTCAAATTGCAGGGACAGTCCGATCTTGAAGAAATTACCGTAGTTGGTCAAAAAATTGACTCGAAACTGACCAGCACACAAATGAGCAAAATGGATGTTGCTATCGAAAAAATACAAAGTCTGCCTGCTTTTCTGGGCGAAGCCGATGTGATAAAGACCATTCAGCTTTTGCCGGGAGTGCAATCGGGAACTGAAGGAACCAGCGGATTGTATGTACGCGGAGGTGGTCCCGATCAAAACCTGATTTTGCTCGACGATGTGCCGGTTTACAATGCCGATCATTTGTTCGGATTTTTCTCCGTTTTCAATACCGACGCCATTAAAAATGTTTCGTTCTACAAAGGCGGATTTCCTGCGCGCTTTGGCGGACGATTATCTTCGGTTCTCGATGTCAGGATGAAAGATGGCAATGAAAAAGAATTGCACGGAAATTTTTCAATCGGGTTGATTTCCTCAAAACTTAACCTCGAAGGCCCGTTGGTGAAAGATAAAACAACATTCAATTTTTCGGCCCGACGCACTTATGCCGACCTGTTGGCGCAACCTCTGATCAAATCAAGTTCAGACGGAAATGATGCTGGCGGGTATTTTTTTCACGACCTGAATATGAAAATTAGCCACAAATTTTCGGACAAAAGCCGGATTTACCTCAGCACTTATACTGGTCGGGACAAAGCTTATTACCGGTCGGAGACTGACTACAAACAAAATAACGAAAACTGGCAAAGCAAAGATAAATTTCACCTCGGCTGGGGAAATATAACTTCGGTATTGCGGTGGAATTACGTGTTCAGCAATAAACTGTTTGCCAATACCACGCTGACCTACAGCAACTACCTGTTTGACGTGGACGAGAAAAGTTCGGAAAAAAACCTCACGACCAACCAGGGCAATTCGTTTGGGCTCGATTATCAGTCGGGAATTGAAGATTGGGGACTGAAAATGGATTTTGACTATTTTCCGGCTCCCAACCACAGGGTAAAATTTGGAGGAAACATTATTGCCCATACGTTCAAGCCCGGCATTCTGGCATTTAAGGAAAGCGCAGGTGGCACAGCCCAAATTGATACAGCCTACGGAAATCCAAATATTCGCGCGCAGGAAATGTATGTTTACCTCGAAGACAACATTGAACTGAGTTCGCGTTTGTCGGTCAACCTGGGGCTTCATGCTTCCGGCTTTCTGGTGGACGAAACCTTCTACCCTTCCATTCAGCCACGAATTTCGGCCCGCTTTATGGCCAGCGACCGGCTTTCACTCAAAGCTGCCTACTCGAAAATGAGCCAGAACATTCACCTGCTGTCGTCGTCAACCATCAACCTGCCCACCGATTTATAGCTGCCCACCACCAAAAAAGTAAAACCGCAAAACTCGCATCAGTTTGCCATTGGCGGGGTTTATCAGGTTAGTCCTGAAATTGACTTTAGTATCGAAGGATTTTATAAATCGATGACCAATTTGCTCGAATACAAGGAAGGAGCCTCGTTTGTAGGCGCTACCACCGGCTGGGAGAACAAAGTGGAGATGGGCAAAGGCTGGTCGTATGGCGCCGAGTTTTTGCTCGAAAAGAAAGTGGGCAAAACAACCGGTTGGATCGGCTACACGTGGTCGAAAGCCGAGCGCCAGTTTGACAACCTGAACTGGGGCCGGAAATTCTATGCCCGATACGACCGCCGTCACGACATCAGTTTGGTGCTGACACACCAGTTTTCGAAACGATTTGACATCGGGATGACCTGGGTTTATGGTACAGGAAATGCGGTTACGATGCCAACCCAATTTGTTAGTTCGGCAACACTACCTACTTTTAATCCCAACTATTCTTCTTTTACTCCAAGTTATGAATATTTCGGTGAACGCAATAATTACCGGATGCCTTCTTATCAACGCATGGATATCGGGTTCAATTTCCATAAACAAAAGAAACATGATATCCGAACCTGGAACCTGAGCCTGTACAATGCCTATTCGCGTCAAAATCCCTTCTTTCTTTATTTTGAAGACACGACTGATGCGGAGTATAAGCAAACCGGAAAAGCGCGAAAGCTAACCCAGTTAAGTCTTTTCCCGATTATACCATCCATCACCTACAGTTATAAATTTTAAAAACCGAAACCATGAAGAAATACATATTAACCTGAGTTCGATTCTAAAATAGAGTCAATTGATTTGATTTTACGGTTTC
>CAYRBM010000111.1:3497-17285 GCA_964422425.1 uncultured Odoribacter sp. | reverse complement strand
TTTGATGCTGCCGGCGTGCTGCTTTACGTCGGCAAGGCGCGCAACCTGAAAAAGCACAACATTTCGTCGCAGATTTTTTTCAAGATACTGGAGTACCGCAACCAGGTACCCGAAGTGGTTGGAATGTTGCAAAAAGAGGTAGCCGAAAGACTTGCCGCACCTCCCGGATCAAAAACCTATGGCATTCTCAGCGTTTTTCTTCAGGCTTTTTACGACATCGAGTACCTTTTTACCGTACACGAGCACGTTTTTCTGCCTCCACCCAAAGTCAAATCCGGTGTTATTCGCCTGACCAGAAACCAAACCACACAGCTCAACTGTAACGAAAAGTTGTTCCTCTCTGTCGTGAAAACGGCTTTCAATCAGCGACGAAAAACCTTGCGAAATTCATTAAAAGGGATGATCAACAACGACGAGATTAAAATCAACCCGATTTTTGACAAACGCCCGGAACAACTTGGAGTGAGCGAATTTGAACTGATTACCCGCATGATATCGGAGAATAACGACCGTACAATTCGTAATCCTGAAAATTGAGAAAATAAACATTACGGCTGAAAAATAAACTATCAGAGTATGAAAATTGAACTGAACAGGGAACTCATCGATCAGCTTACCGGCCTGATCGACCAAAAAGCTGACCAGGAAATTATTCAGATAATCGGAGAACTACATGCTGCCGATATCGCCGAAATAATGGAGGAGCTTGATTCAGACGAAGCTCAGTATCTTTTCCTTTTGCTCGACGGAGAACTGGCTTCGGATGTTCTGATTGAAATACCTGAAGACGACCGCAAACGATTCCTGAACCATTTGCCTCCCGATGTCATTGCTCACCGCTTTATCGAATTCATGGAATCGGACGATGCCGCCGACGTTATGGGCGACCTCGACGATGAACTGCAGGACGAAGTATTGCAGCAAATTGAAGACAAGGAACAGGCCGGAGACATTGCCGATTTGCTTGAATACGACGAAGACACCGCAGGGGGGATCATGGCCAAAGAGTTGGTTGCCGTGAATGAAAACTGGACCGTTCAGATGTGTCTGAAAGAAATCAGCACCCAGGCTGAAGATATCGACGAAATATATTACGTGTATGTCATTGACGATAACTACATGCTGAAAGGGGTTCTGTCGCTAAAAAAGCTGATTATGAAACCCACTCACACCCCAATAAAAAGCCTGGTTACCGAAGATGCTCATTTTGTTCGCACCGATGCCACCCAGGAAGAAGTAGCGCAGGTGATGGAAAAATACGACCTTGTAGCACTCCCGGTTGTTGACCAGATTGGACGATTAAAAGGCCGCATCACCATTGATGACGTAGTTGACATTATTCGCGAAGAAGCCGACAAAGACTACCAAATGGCGTCAGGTATCTCGGGTGATGCCGATTCGGGCGACAATGTTTTCAAGCGCGCATGGACCCGGATTCCCTGGTTGTTTATCGGAATGTGCGGTGGTATAATCGGTGCCGGAGTTTTAGGATCAAACTCATCGCAACTGACACAAATTCCGGCAATGGCTTTTTTCATTCCGCTTATTGCGGCAATGGCCGGAAATGTAGGGGTACAATCTTCGTCAGTAATTGTGCAGAGCCTTGCAAGCGGAAACCGCAATTTTGATTCAATAGGCCGAAAATTATTCAAAGAGCTCTCGGTTGCTTTCAGCATTGCTCTCTTGTTTGCTATGCTGATATTTTTTTACAACTTTTTCTTCAACGGGAATATGGGATTAACCTATTCGGTAAGTATCACCCTTTTTATTGTGATGATTTTTGCCTCGCTTTTTGGCACAGTCATTCCGCTGGTTTTAAATAGGCTTAAAATCGACCCTGCTGTTGCCACTGGCCCATTTATCACCACAACAAACGACATTTTGGGTTTATTTATTTACATGACCGTTGCCCGCATGTTTCTTGGTATCTTCTAACGATTTCGTCCCATCATTTTTTTCAGATAGCCAACTAAAAACTTAACTGTTCAAATCGGCTGGCATCGAGGCGTATAAACACAAACAGCAACAGTGTAAACGACCACAAGGAAGAACCTCCATAGCTAAAAAACGGCAAAGGGATTCCGATTACCGGAGCCAATCCAATCGTCATACCGATGTTAACAGCAAAATGGAAGAATAGTATTGAGGCAACACAATAACCATACACCCGGCTGAAACGAGATCGGTTTCGTTCTGCCAGAAAAATCAGCCTCATTAGCAAACCCATGAACAGACCAATAACGGTAACCGTTCCTAAAAATCCCCATTCTTCACCAACCGTACAGAAAATAAAATCGGTACTCTGTTCAGGAACAAAATCAAATTTAGTCTGCGTTCCCTGTAAAAATCCTTTCCCGAATAATCCTCCTGAGCCAATAGCAATTTTAGACTGATTAACATGGTAGCCTGCACCGTGAATATCCGATTGAATTCCGAGTAACTCGTTAATTCGGTCGCGCTGGTGTTGCTCCATGATGTTGTGAAAAACGTAATCAACCGAAACGGCAAACAGCACACTCCCAAAATAAATAGCAATCATGATCATTAAGCTTCGTTTGCGAAGCGCGTAGGCCCAAAGGAACGACAATGAAGAGGTTAATACTGCAGCGATGAGGAGAAAATACAGTGGGTCAACCGACCACTGCAGCAAATAATTGATGAGATAAAGTGCGGCAAAAATTCCTGTAAAAACTCCGGCCGCAACCAGGGTGCGCTGCGTTTTTCTCTTCATCAGGTAATTGATGACCAGCGCCGCAACTGTAAGAATAATAACGGTCACAACCGGATCGAGCACCATCGTCAGAATAAAAACAATTGCTATAAGAAAGCTGAAGAAAAGGACGAGTCCATTTAATCCTTCGCGATACAAAACCAACAGAAATACACCAAAAACGATGGCTGATCCGGTATCGTTCTGAAGGAAAATCAATCCCATGGGAACCAGAATAATTCCGGCTAGTGTAAGCAACGATTTATAATCGTGTATTTTAAAATTGTATGAACTGACATATCTCGCAAGGGCCAACGAAGTTGCCATCTTCATAAATTCGGAGGGCTGAAGTAAAAAACTCCCAATCCTGATCCACGATCTCGCCCCGTTAATTTCAGTCCCTATAAATGGAACGACAATCAAAAGCAGAACGATGAAAATATATATCGGGAAAGCAAATGCCACAAAGAATTTGGAATCAGTATTAATCATCAGCATGGCAATAAACAAAGCCGCACCAATCCACATTAACTGTTTCCCATATTGCTGAGTCATGTCGAAAATGCTTTTATGCTCTTCGTTGTACACGGCAGCATAAATATTGACCCAACCAATCAACATCATGGCCAGGTAAATGGAAACTGTGATCCAGTCAATATTCGCCCAAACGTTATTTCTATTCGGCACTTTAATGTGTTTTTTTCACTTGTACAACATTCATTAAATCTGTTTCTATCAGCCGTTGCTCAATTTCCTTGTGTTGAGGAGTTATGGAGTCGTTGAGATATTTCTCCATTAGTAACCCGGCTATCGGTGCTGCATAAGTTGCCCCAAAACCTGCATTTTCGATGAAAACAACAATTGCAATCCGTGGATTTTCTCTGGGAGCAAATCCGACAAACGCTGAGTGGTCTTCGCCGTGAGGATTCTGAACAGTTCCTGTCTTTCCGCATACAATGTAATTCTCCTGTTTTACAGAAAACTGCAATCGGGTTTCTTCAACCACAGCCTGCATCCCATCAATTACCGTATTAAAATGCTCAGGACTGATGTTAACAACTCTTTTCTCGAACTCAAGTTTGCGTTCCTGGCGATCGGGTGTCTGAATAGCACGCACCACATGAGGAACGACATAATATCCCCTATTGGCAATCAGTGCGCATAAATTTGCCATTTGCAAGGGCGTAGCCTCTATTTCTCCTTGCCCGATTGCCAGCGACCGAATCGTCATGGCATTCCAGCGTCCGGGAGTGTACCATTTGTCGTATAGCGATGTCTCAGGAATACTGCCTTTCACTTCCGACGAAAATTCAGGACTGAGTTTTTGGCCAAATCCAAAGCTGGTAATGTAATCGCGCCATACCTGATAGCTTTCGGCAGTACTCGGCTTTCGATTCATAATCTGACGAAAAGTATTCCAAAAGAATGAATTACAGGATTCCCTGATTCCTTCACGAACGGCCAGCGGACTAACGTGACTGTGGGTACAAGAGATCGGTTTTGAACCTTTCCCCGAACAGGAATAACGGTCGAATGAAGTGATGGCATGTTCTTCAAGTGCAATTAAGGCATTGGCTAGCTTGAAGGTTGATCCGGGTGGATATCGCCCAATAATAGCCCTGTTCCACATGGGTTTATTTATGGAGTCTTCATCTAGAATGCCGTAATTTTCGCTGCGTTTACGTCCAACAAGCAAATTGGGATCGTAGGACGGAGCACTTACCATCGAAATAATTTCTCCTGTAGAAGGGTCAATAGCCACAACAGCTCCTCGTTTACTGGTCAGCAGCAGTTCGGCATACGACTGTAAATCGGCATCGAGTGAAGTGAGGAGATTGTTCCCAAGAATGGCAGTTGTATCGGCCTCGCCATTGTTATAGCGGCCTTTTATCCTGTTATGAACATCTACCATGTAATTATTTACTCCCTTTATCCCGCGAAGTTCTTTTTCATAAGCCCTCTCAAGACCACTGACTCCAATGTAATCGCCAGATTTATAGTAACCATCACTCTCAATGATACGCTGATTGACTTCACCAACATAGCCAAGTACCTGGGCCGCACTTTTGCTCGGATATTCGCGTAATGTTCTCGATTGGGTAAAAAAACCGGGGTATTTATATAGTTTCTCCTGAAGTGGTGCATAAATATCCGGAGATATTTGCCCCACCACCATCGAAGGTTTATAATACGAATATTGTTTAGCCTTTTTCAAAGCTTCTCTCAGATCAATTCGCTCAATTTGCAGAATGCGGCAAAACTCAAGGGTATCAAAAGGTTTCACCTCACGCGGAATAACCATCAGGTCGTAGGCAGCCTTGTTGTAAACCATCAGGTCGCCATTGCGATCGTAAATCAAACCACGTGCAGGAAAAGTGATGATTTTTCGCAAAACATTTCGCGTGGCAAACTGCTTATAGGTTTTATTGGTAATTTGAATGGTGAACAACCGGATAATGAAGATAGCTGCCACTCCGAGCATGATACCTGCAATAATATATTTCCGTTTTGAAAAAGTGTCCACCCTGCTTAGTTTTTAAAGACGACAAACTGACTGCCAAGAATTATCAGTATTGAAAATACACTACTGAGTATCCAGCGAAGCAAAGTTTCGAAAAATCCGGAGAAAGAAAACGTTTCGGCAAAAAATAAAAATAAATGATGAATCAGCACTGAAATGACGGTATATTTCAGAAAACTGGCAAAACCCATTTGTGTCAGGTTCGGAGAGTTTCCCTTTTCAATCAGTTCGCGCGAAGATACCAGCTGTGCAAGTCCCGGCCGAAGAAAGGCCAGCAAAACGGTTGCTCCTGAATGAATACCCATTGTATTGCTAAACACATCAATAGTGAAACCTAGTAAAAAAGATAACAGCAGCAATAAATAACCCGGAGCGGTAAAGGGCAAAAGCAAAATGAATAAAATGTATATGTAGGGATTAATCAATCCGCTAAACTGGATATTATTCAGAATAAGTACCTGAACAAGCACCAAAACAGCAAACATCACTACATATTTTCCGGCTCCCCTGATCATTCTCCAACATTATTTGATTGTACCCTGATTAACTCGTCGCGTTTAGTATTTTGCACCACTTCAACATATTTCAACGTTTTGAAGTTAGTTGCCAGTTCTACTTTGATGTTATAAAAGTTGGTTCCAGTCTCAACATCAAACTTTTTGATCGTTCCAATCATAATGCCTTCAGGAAAAATATTGGAATATCCGCTTGTTTCAACCGTGTCGCCAACATTTACAATGATATGAAAAGGAATTTCCTTCAAATCGGCGGTATTGTAATGCTCGCCATCCCACACAAGGGCACCAAAGTAGTTGTTCTTTTTAATTTTGGCCGGAATACTTAACCGACGATTGAGCAACGACAAGCCGGTAGCGTAATTTGGCGAAACATTGGTAATTACACCTACTACACCCTGGTCGTTAATAATCCCCATATCCTGCCTGATTCCATGTCTCGAACCTTTATTCAGCGTAATGTAATTAAACTGCTTGTTTGTTGAGTTACTGATCACTTTAGCCGAAGTGAAAATATATTCGGGGGCATCAACAGTATCGGGCCGCATCCTGGGAGATTGATCCTGCTTCATAATTTGCGCCTGCAACTGTTTGCGCAACGAAGCATTTTCGGCAGCCAGCCGTGCATTGGTTCTACTCAGACTGAAATAATCGTCGAGATTGCTGAATTTCTCGTAGATCGTACCAGCCAGGTTATTGCTGGAATTAAAAAATGAAACCCGCTGGTAATTATTAAAACTGACAATGAGGACAAATGAAATAAATTCAAGTGCCAGAAACATGATCAGAAAATAATTACGCAACAAAAAACGAAATAAACTCTTCACGAGAAAATCTTTACATGAATGAATAGTACAATTACCCGCTCCCGTGCAAGTCCAGAAACAACCGTTGTTGTCTCAATTCGGCTGATTATCTGATCAGGAATGAGAATTTGTTTACATTCTTCAGTGCAATGCCGGTTCCGCGGGCAACCGCACGCAATGGATCTTCGGCAACGTGGAACTGAATGTTTATTTTATCGGTAAAACGTTTTGCCAAACCACGAAGTAAGGCTCCACCGCCTGCAAGCCAGATTCCGCGGGTTACAATGTCGGCATACAACTCTGGCGGGGTTTGCTCCAACGCACTGAGTATAGCTGTTTCAATTTTATTAATTGATTTTTCAAGGCAATGTGAGATTTCCTGATAGGAAACCGGAACTTCAATGGGAAGCGCCGTCATTTGATTTGGCCCCTGAACCACAAAGTCTGGTGGTGGATTGTCAAGCTGCGATAAGGCAGAACCGACGTTAATTTTAATTTCTTCGGCCGTACGTTCTCCTATTTTAATGTTATGCTGATGGCGCATGTATTCCATGATATCGGCTGTAAGGTCGTCACCAGCAATACGAATCGATTTATTGGTAACCAAACCACCGAGCGAAATAACTGCAATTTCCGTGGTTCCACCACCGATATCAACAACCATATTTCCTTCAGGAGCTTCAACATCCAAACCAATACCAATAGCTGCAGCCATCGGTTCGTAAATCATATACACATCGCGCCCTCCGGCATGTTCGGAGGAGTCGCGCACAGCACGTATTTCGACCTCGGTTGACCCCGAAGGGATGCAAACTACCATTCGAAGCGAAGGAGCAAAAAACCTGTTTTTGGGATTCATCATTTTGATCATCCCCCTGATCATCTGCTCAGCAGCATTAAAGTCTGCAATTACCCCATCGCGCAACGGACGGATAGTTTTCAGATTGGAATGGGTTTTCCCCTGCATTTGGCGCGCTTTTTCACCAATAGCTACCAACTTCTCAGTTTTCAGATCAATGGTTACAATCGAAGGTTCGTCAACAACAATTTTATCGTTGTGGATAATAATGGTGTTGGCGGTGCCAAGGTCTATGGCTATTTCCTGGGTTAAGAATGAAAACAATCCCATTATATGTGTTTTTCTTTGTTATTTCTGATTAAAAAACGTACCGATGAAGATTTTCGTACATCAATGTTTAAAATGACGCACTCCGGTAAATACCATTGCAATTCCAAATTCATCGCAGGCCGATATCACTTCTTCATCACGAATACTACCTCCCGGTTCAACAATATACTTGATTCCGAATTCATTGGCAGCCTCAACACTATCACGGAACGGGAAGAATGCATCTGAAATCAGTACTGAATCTGAAATCTGAATTCCTTCTTTCAGGTTGAAACGGGGAATGGTTAACTGACGGAGACTGTCGAGTCGATTGGGTTGCCCCATGCCAGCACCAGTTAACCAAAACGATCCATCTGTATTTTGAGTAACCAGTGCGATAGCATTACTTTTCAAATGTTTACAGGCAGTTATACCAAATTTGGCCAGATTCATTTTTAAGCTGTCAAACTGAATTTTGGTCACATTTTTAAATTCTGTTTCCAAACCTTCATCCTCATCCTGAATGAGCAAACCGCCGCTGATAGAACGATAAAGTCTTTCTCCGGCTATTTCTGGTTTGACAGGAGTTTCCAATACCCGCAAATTCTTCTTCTTTGCAAAAACCTCCAATGCCGCTGGTGTGTATCCGGTGGCAATGATGATTTCAACAAAGCGCTTTTCAAACCATTCGGCGATTGTTTGATCTACTTCGCCCGTAAAACAAATGATTCCTCCAAATGCGCTTACCGGATCACCAGCCCAGGCCAATTCGAGCGACTTCTGAATACTATCAGTCACAGCCAATCCGCATGGATTCAAGTGTTTCACCACCGAAACTGCAACTTTATTTGAAAGGTGAGTTACCGAATGATAGGCATCGCTGGCTGATTTCCAGGCTGCATCGGCATCAAGCATATTGTTATATGACAATGCCTTACCTTGCAACACTTTGGCATTCGAAAGGGTAATTTCAGAATTTGTATTGTTGAATTTAAAAAATGTAGCTGATTGATGTGGATTCTCACCATAACGCAGAACCTGTCCGTCATTGACACTGATTCGGGCTTTATCAGTCAAATCCTGGTTGAAATAGTTAAAAATCGCGCTATCGTAATGCGACGAAGTAGCAAACGCCAAACGTGCAAAGTTCCTGCGCTCTTCAAGTGTACTTGCCCCATCATTCTTATTGAGCATATCCAGTAAATCCTGATACTGATCACGAGATGAAACAATTACAACATCACAGTAATTCTTTGCTGCTGCCCGAATGAGGGAAATTCCACCAATGTCTATCTTCTCAATAATATCCTCGTTTGAAGCTCCCGAAGCTACTGTAGCTTCGAAGGGATACAAATCAACAATTACCAGATCAATCTCGGGAATTTCGTATTTGGCAATTTGCTGCTGGTCTCCGGTATTGTCTCTGCGGTTCAGAATCCCGCCAAAAATTTTGGGATGAAGGGTTTTTACGCGTCCGCCTAAAATAGAAGGATAACTGGTTAATTCTTCAACCGGGGTAACTTCCACTCCAAGATCCTGAATAAAAGCCTGCGTTCCGCCGGTGGAATATATGGTAACATTGAGTTCGTTTAATTTCTTAACGATTTCGTCTAACTTATCTTTGTAATAAACTGAGATTAATGCTGATTTTATCTTTTTTAAGTCGTTCATCTATAACTCTTTTGGAATTCGGGCTCAAAGATAATAAAACACCTTGATTTTTTCTGTCGCAAAGCTTACTAATTAAGCTTATTGTAACATTCGCTGTAATTATTTTTCAAATGCTGTAATCATTCAAAAAAATTGCAACTAATTTCTAGGTTCATAATTGTGAGTATCTTTATTATTTTGAAAATTGTGACAATATGTTGCTTACCCGGTTGATTTTGGAAAGTTTTACATTTGCCTTTAATTCGTTGCGGGGCAATAAGCTGCGTACTTTTCTTTCGCTGCTGGGAATTACCATTGGTATTTTTGCCATTATCTCGGTTTTTACAGTCATCGATTCGTTGGAAAATTACATTCGGAACAGTCTGAATTCATTGGGAAGCAATATGGTTTATATTGAGAAATGGCCATGGGCTCCACCCGAAGGAGAATCAGAATATCCTTGGTGGAGATATATGAATCGACCAGTCCCAAAAATAGAAGAGGCTGAGGAACTATTCCGCCGATCTAGAAATATTGAAGATGCTGTTTATCTTTTCAGGTTTAATCGTACAGTCCAATTTGAAAATAGTAAAGCTGAAAATACTGAGCTGTTGGCTTCCACACATCAATTGATCTCCACATGGAGTCTTGAAATTGAAAGAGGGCGATATTTTACAGAATCGGAGTCAAATTCCGGAGCCAATCTGGCTATTATCGGCAATGAACTTGCATTACGCCTTTTCGACAATTTAGATCCTATTGGCAAAATGATTAAGGTCCAAGGACATCGTTTTCAAGTAATTGGTGTTTACTCGAAAAAGGGAGAGGACATGTTTGGCACAAGCATGGATAAAAAGATTCACATACCCGCGATTTATGCTATGAATATGATTGATGTTCGAAATCGAGAACAAGGTCAATCAATCAATGTTAAAGCAAAAGAAGGAGCCGACCATGATGAATTTATTGCCGAACTGGAAGGACTAATGCGTTCCATGCATCGATTAAAACCCACAGAAGAAAACGATTTTGCCATTAACGAGGTAAGCCTGATTTCGAACCGGTTCGATGCTTTTTTTAAGGTATTCAATCTGGCTGGCTGGATTATCGGTGGATTCAGCATTTTGGTTGGCGGTTTTGGAATTGCCAACATCATGTTTGTATCGGTGAAAGAGCGCACCAAAATTATCGGCATTCAAAAAGCCATTGGCGCCAAAAAATATTTCATTTTATTACAATTTATTTTTGAAGCTGTGGTGCTTTCCTTACTTGGAGGTTTAATCGGATTACTGCTCATTTTCATCGGGACCACCATTTTCAGCTATGTATCGAGTATGACGATTTCGCTGACCATGTCGAACATTATTTTAGGGCTGACAATATCCGGTGTTATTGGTGTTCTGGCCGGTTTCATTCCTGCTCTTTCTGCCTCCCAGCTCGATCCTGTCGAAGCGATGAACAGTGTTTAGTCATCACCAAGATGAATAAAAATAGAAAAGGCTGAACTCTTTGCGGAGCCAGCCTTTTCTACTTTAAAAATATTAGACTATTTATGCTAGTTTAACATTTACTGCGTTCAATCCTTTTCTTCCTTCCTGAAGTTCGAATGTAACTTCATCATTTTCTCTGATCTGGTCAACCAAACCTGAAACATGAACGAAGAATTCTTTATCAGAATCTACGTCTTTAATGAAACCGAATCCTTTTGATTCATTGAAGAATTTTACTTTACCTGTTTTCATAATGATATTAAAAATGTATTATGCGGCAAATATAGGCAAAATAAAAACCCAAACTTCTTTTCTAACTGAAAAAATCCTGATTCTGAATAAAATAAATCGATCAGGCATTTAGCAGATTATTACTTAGAGCCTGAAGTGTTTCCTTTTTCAATTCCGTCTTCACCAATACTGAAATGTTGTGACGGCTCCCTCCATACGAAATCATACGAAGCTGAATATCTTTCAGCGCAGCAAAAACTTTGGAGGCGAAACCAGTTTCTTCGGCAATCATATCACCTACAATACAGACAATTGTCTGGTTCGTGTCAACCTCAACCTCACCATACTCTTTCAACTCCGAAACAATCTCATTCAGATGTTTGGTATTATCAATAGTCAATGAAACAGCAACTTCCGAGGTTGAAATCATATCGATCGGAGTCTTGAAGAACTCAAAAATTTCAAATACATTTTTCAGGAAGCCATACGCATTCAACATTCGGTACGAACGAATTTTAATGGCAGTGATCCCATCTTTAGCAGCAACTGCTTTTATACCGTGCCCGCTCGATTCCGAAGCAATCAGTGTTCCTGGATCGCTTGGGTTCATAGTATTTTTTAAACGAACCGGAATGTTCTGAAGTTTTGCAGGTAATACCGTTTGCGGATGCAGGATTTTTGCACCAAAATAAGCCAGCTCAGCAGCCTCATCAAACGACAACTGATCAATTTTCCTTGTATTATCAACAAAACGCGGATCATTATTATGGAATCCGTCAATATCAGTCCATATCTCTACTTCCTCTGAATCAATAGCAGCTCCAATTAAAGTGGCAGTATAATCACTTCCCCCACGCTGTAAATTATCAATATCTCCATTTGCATTGCGGCAAATAAACCCTTGAGTAATATAATAGTCAGCCTGACCAGATGTCATTAATACCTTGGCAATATTTTCACGAATGAAATACATATCAGCTGCTTTATCCCGGTCAATCTTCATAAAATCGAGTGCAGGCAAATACAACGCGTTATACCCATTCTCAAGCATCAGCTCTGTAAACATAGCTGTCGAGAGTAATTCTCCCTGAGCAACAATTGCATTTTCAGCAATTTCGTTAAACTCTCCTGATGTAAATGATTTGATCGTTTGAAAAATATCTGCAACAATAACTTTCCCTTTTTCCTTCTTTTCTTCTGTTGCATATAAATCGTTGACTACCTTGTAGTACTTCTGTTCCAACTGACTGATTACTTGTCTGGCTGCGTCCTTATTCTTCTTCTGCAGATAATTGGCGATTTCAACCAGGGAGTTCGTCGTACCCGACATGGCCGACAAAACAACTAATTTCTGATTTCCATCGGTAATCAGATGCATCACAGCGCGCATGTTTTCTACCGATCCTACGGAGGTTCCTCCAAATTTCAATACTTTCATAGTAAAACCTTTAATTAAAAGGAGTTAAGTAATTTTATTTAAACAAAGACAAAGATGTAAATTATTTTTGAAAAGCGAAGCTTTGATTACAAATTGCAAGCAAATAATAGCAATTCTTTAAAAATTCACGTTTATTTGAGTCAAATTACTCAACATTACTTTTGATTTGTAAGTTGAGCGTTTTAGAAAGTTCCGAAAATTGAGTGCTTGGCCGAGTTGAACCAAATAGTTGAATAAATATGAAAGCCATCGCGATTGGTGTTCAGTTTTCGTTCAATACTCAGGACAGGCTCACCAATGGGCAAGTTTAAAAGCTTTCCGATCAATTGATCGGCTTTGATTGCTTTGAGCTTTTGTTCACCACCTTTAATTTCAATCTGATATTGCGACCGAAGAGTTTCAAACAGCGATTTGTTTTCGAGCGAACGGCTTGCAAAGCGAGGCAAATTGATGTTTGGAATGTGATTGATGTCGTAAAAAACGGGTTGTCCGTCAACCAACCGGAGCCGTTCCATGTAAATGCATCCCGATTCTCTCTCAATGTTCGTCAGTTCAAACGGAAAATTATCAGGCCAGGGTTTGATTTGTGGCTTCTGTAAAATCTGTGTTTGCAGATACTGACCTCCAATAGCCGATGCTGTTCCGGAAATACTGAGGATCCCGATGTCTTGCGGTGGCTTGCGTACAATACTTCCTTTTCCCTGTTTCTTCGAAATAAAGCCGTCTTTTACCAGAGCATCCAAAGCCTGTCGTACGGTTGGTCGCGTGATGTTGTGAATGGCGCATAATTCGTTTTCCGAAGGAAGCAAACTGCCTTCTTCATAAACTCCTGAAAGAATGTGCTTTCGGAGAATCTCGTAGATTTTTTTGTGTTGCGGAATCTTACTTTCCTCGGCCATAAACGCATGATTTTGAATCAAAAATAATAAAATTCTTTAAAAATCAATTATTAACTTGTAAATACAAGTTTAAAAGATTAGTTTTGAACCGTAAATAATAACTGCTTTGTAACTTCAGGAAAATAAGAGTTTTGCTTAAAGTTGTTTTAGTTGGTTGTGTTTACAAGTAAAGTTGAATTGTAAAAACAAATCAAATATGGCAATTCCAGTTTTAATGCCTCGCCAGGGGCAATCCGTTGAGACCTGTATAATAGGTGAGTGGTACAAGAAAAAAGGTGATGCTGTGAAAGTCGGGGACATCCTTTTTTCGTACGAAACCGACAAAGCTTCTTTCGAAGAAGAAGCAAAAGCCGATGGTATTTTATTAGATGTTTTCTTTGCCGAGGGCGATGAAGTTCCGGTATTAGTAAATGTGGCCGT
>CAYRBM010000111.1:0-3397 GCA_964422425.1 uncultured Odoribacter sp. | reverse complement strand
CAGGAAGTGGCCAAAGCTGAAGGAATGAAAGCGGGTGAGGTTGCTACCGGACTTGGCGGAAAAGCAGTTGCCAAAGATCTGATTTCGTATAATCCGGTGTATGGCGACGATTTCGAGGTGAAAAAACTCACCAACATGCGCAAACTGATCGCCAGAGCGATGCATACTTCGCTGCAAAATTCGGCTCAATTAACTCACCACATGAGTGCCGATGCCCGCACCATTATGGCATTACGTAAAAAATATAAAAAAGCGCTCGACGCCGGACAGATTACTCAGAATATCACCATCAACGATTTGGTGTGCTTTGCGGTAATTAAAGCCTTGAAGAAATTTCCACAGGTAAATACCCATTTCATTGGCGACTCGATGCGATGGTTTAAAAAAGTTCACCTTGGGTTGGCAGTGGATACTGATCGCGGTTTGATGGTACCTGCCATTAAAAATGCCGATGATCTTTCATTGGAAGGTCTTTCTGCCCAAATGCAGGGAATAGCTGCACAATGCCGTAAAGGGAATGTTAATCCTGAATTGCTTGCTCCAGAAGCTGCTTCGTTTACCATTTCAAACCTTGGAAACTATGGTGTCGAGATGTTTACCCCAGTGATCAACATTCCGCAGACTGCCATTTTAGGAGTTTGCACCATCATTCCGCGTCCGAAAGATTTGGGTGATGGCGTCTATGGTTTTGTTCCGATGATGGGCTTGTCGCTCACTTACGACCACCAGGCTCTCGATGGCGGCGAAGCAACGCTTTTCCTGAAAGAAATTAAGGAGCAGATAGAGAACCTGTCGATTTAAATAGTTCCAAGTTTCAAGTTTCAGGTTCCAAGTTGCTGTGATTCGCGATTGTTTGCGCCCTGAAAGGGCAATATATCAATAGCCCCGGGTTTCAACCCGGGGATGAATGGGCGAGAGCCCAAATCGTCCGCGAGCAAATGTTGAAAAAAGAGATATTCTGTTTTCGGACGAAATGGAGGAAACAAATAATAAAAGAATAACCAATATTGAATAACCAATGTCCAATATCCAAATTACCGACGAAATGCGGGATCGCCAAAAGCCTCCCCTTTGGGGAGGTTTGGAGGGGCTTAATGTAAAAATATGAGCAAAATATACGATTTAGCAATTCTGGGAGGCGGTCCTGCCGGCTATGTAGCCGCTGAGCGCGCCGGAGCCAAAGGAATGAGCGTTGTCATTTTCGACATGCGCGCGTTGGGTGGTGTTTGCCTCAATGAAGGTTGCATTCCAACCAAAACGCTCCTAAACTCGGCCAAAGTTTTGGAATATGCCCACGAAGCCGACAAATATGGAATTGGCGTGGAAAACATCTCCATCGATTTTAAAAAGATCATGCTTCGCAAAGATAAGGTAGTTCGCAAACTGGTTGCTGGTGTGGGCGCCAAAATGAAACATGCCAAAGCTGATGTGGTAATGGCCAAAGCAACCATCAAGGAAAAACGTGGCGAAGTAATCACCATCGAAGCTGATGGTCAGGATTACCAGGCTAACCGTCTGTTGATTTGCACCGGATCGGAAGCTGCTGTTCCACCCATTCCGGGACTCGATCCAGCACAAATTCTCACCAACCGCGAAATTCTTCAGTTGAAAGAAAAGCCTGCAAGCCTTGTCATCATTGGCGGTGGAGTTATCGGTTCGGAGTTTGCCGATTTCTTCAACGCCATGGGAACCAAGGTGACGGTCATTGAAATGCTTCCGGAGATTTTAACCGGGGTTGACGAAGAAATTGCTGCTTTTATTCGCAAAGAGTTTATAAAGAAGGGCGTTGAATTCCACCTGAAAGCCAAAGTAACCAAATTGAACGGCAAGGAAGTGGTATTCGAAAAAGACGGCCAGGAAATGAAAATAACCGGCGACCAGGTACTGCTTTCTGTTGGCCGTCGCGCCAATGTAGCCGGAATCGGTTTGGAAAATATTGGCGTTGAATTTACACCTCGCGGTGTGAAAATCGATCAGAACTGCCGCACCAATGTGCCGAATGTATATGCAGCCGGCGACATCACCGGATTTTCGTTGCTGGCGCACACGGCCAGCCGCGAAGGTGAAGTGGCCGTGAACCACATGCTGGGTCGCAAAGATGTGATGCGCTACGATGCCATTCCGGGCGTGGTTTATACTCATCCCGAGATTGCCGGAGTTGGATTGACAGAATCACAGGCCAAAGAAAAAGGCATTGAAGTGGTGGTGAAACAGCTGCCAATGGCTTATGCCGGACGCTTTATTGCCGAAAACGAAGGCAAAGATGGTTTCTGCAAAGTAATCGCCGGAAAGAAATACGGAGAAATCCTCGGCATTCACATGGTAGGCGGAGCCTGTTCCGAAATGATCTGGGGTGCCTGCACCATCATCGAGGCGCAACTGCGCATTCAGGATGTTCAGGAAGTGGTATTCCCGCACCCAACTGTAAGTGAGATTATTAAGGAGACTTGCTTTCTTTTTTAATCGTTGCGGGTAACGTGATCCGAGTTACGGGTTTAACTCGTAACCCGAATCTCGCAACTCGTAACAAACAATTCAAAAAGTGAAACATTTTAAAACAAAATACAATGCCAAAAAGTCAATTTATTGATCCAAAGGAAGTCAGGAAAGCTGGCGAGATCACTTTTCAGCCGATTCCTGTAAACCAGTACAACAAAACTGTTGAAGAAGAAAAGGCAAACTTCTCGAACGAAGATTTGCTGCGTATTTACCGCGACATGGTGGTGATCCGCGAGTTCGAAACCATGTTGAACCTGATTAAAATCCGTGGCGATTACAACGGTATCGCTTACAATCACCCAGGCCCGGCCCACTTGTCCATTGGTCAGGAAGCCGCTGCAGTAGGTATGGCCTATACGCTGGGTGTTGAGGATTTCATTTTCGGCTCACACCGTTCGCATGGCGAAATTCTGGCTAAAGGATTGTCGGCCATCGAAAAACTGACAGACGAACAACTGATGCAGGTTATGGAAAGCCATTTCGATGGCGCCACTTTCGCTCCGGTAAAAAGCGGACATTCAGGAACAGTAAAAGAACTGGCCATTAAATTCCTGATTTACGGAACGCTGGCCGAAATTTTTGCCCGCGAAACCGGTTTCAACAAAGGTTTGGGCGGTTCGATGCACGCTTTCTTTACTCCATTCGGTGTTTATCCGAATAATGCCATCGTGGGAGGTTCAGGCGACATTTCAGTGGGTGCTGCATTGTTCAAAAAAGTGAACCGCAAACCGGGTATCGTGGTGGCTAACATTGGCGATGCTTCAATGGCTTGCGGTCCGGTTTGGGAAGGGCTGGCATTTGCCACCATGGATCAGTTCAACGAGTTGTGGGAAGGCGATATGAAAGGCGGACTTCCGCTGATCATCAACATCATGAATAATCAATACGGAATGGGTGG
>CAYRBM010000110.1:0-17572 GCA_964422425.1 uncultured Odoribacter sp. | reverse complement strand
TGATCAATTCTTCGGCAGCAGCCAGCGCTTTGGTGTAATAACCATTGGCTAAACTGGCAGGAATACCAACTTCGCCACCGGGCAAGGTCACAGTTGGTGTGTTTGCACCGTATTTGGCAATTGAAGCGGCATACAAACAAACACGCGATTTCATGGCCAAAACCAAACCCTTTGTTGCCCGTGATTTTACGTTAACGTCATCAGGTAAATCGGCTTTGATTTCGTCGAGTTCTTTGATGATGAAATCATATACTTCAACTTCTTTTGAACGTGGTTTGCGCAGGTACGAAGGATCGCCGCTGAAATCATAGGTCATTGGCTCGGTAATGATCGGAACTCCACCCATGCGTTTTACCAGTTCGAAATAAATGTTGGCGCGGATGAAACGACCTTCGGCCAGGAAACGGGCTTTGTCAGCCGGATCGAGTTTATCAGCTGTTCCGCATTTCTGAATGAACAGGTTCACTTCGCGAATCAAACCGTAATCCCAGTTCGACCAGTCGCCGTAGCTGTAATCCTGATTTTTGTGTTTGCCGTAGTCGCCGCTTGCCGAAGCAAATGCTTCGTCGAAAATGGCGAACTCCGACCAGTTCTGGATGGTTTGGAATTCAGGAACACGGTCGTATAAATCGGCAACCACTGAAAGTACCAGACTTTTGTCTTTCCATATCTGATCGTCTAGAAGAATATTGGTAGGTTCTTTGTCCAAAAATGCCTCGTCGTTACAACCCCAACCGAGGCCGACAAGCATGAGTAAAAGAATAAAATATTTTTTCATTGTATAAAAGATTTTACAGTTAGAAGCTAAGGTTTACACCAAGATTTACCAGTCTGTTCTGAGGATATTGCAGACCATTTTCGTCCATAATCTCAGGTTCAACGCCTAGTTTTCTCATCTTATCGATCGAGAAGAGGTTGTAAGTATTCACGTAAATACGTGCTTTTTGAAGCTTAGCTTTGTCGGTCAGTTTTTTAGGAATGGTATAACCCAGCTCCATTGTTCTCAAACGAAGGTACGACAGGTTGGTCAGCCAGAAAGTTGAGTTTTTATTGTAGTTGGCGTGACCACCATCGTTAAACCTCAGTGCCGGGAATTTACCTGCCACCCATTCGCTGTTCAAATCCAGCGGATCAACGCGGTGCCATCTGTCTTCGTAGAAAACTTTCAGGAGGTTACCGGTATTTTGGTAGGGCCATCTCATTTCCCATCCCTGGTTGTACGAATACAGCGAACCTCCGGAGAAGTCGGCCTTAAAATCGACGCCTTTGTATTGAACGCTCAGGTTAATACCGTAGTTCATAATCGGGTTGCGGTCTCTTGGGAAACCAATCGGGCGCTGGTCGTACTCGTTGATTACACCGTCACCGTTGATGTCGTTGTAAATCAAATCGCCGGGAAGCATGGTTTTGTTTCCTTGTCCGTCGTTGTTCACCGTGTAATTGTTGATTTCTTCAATCGACTGGAACTGACCAACAACTTCGTATCCCCAGTAAATTCCGCTCCAGCGGTTTTCGCCCGAGTTACGGTAATTGTCCCATGAGTTGTTGAATCGTGGTTTATAGGAATCGAGCAGTTTGTTTCGGGCATACGAAATGTTACCGCCAATAGAATATGTCAATTCGCCAATGTTACCGTCATAGTTGAGCGAGGTTTCAGCACCCATAACAGCATCGCTGTTCAGATTTTCCTTTGGTAATGAATAACCGATTTCACTCGGAACCAAAACGTCGTATTTGTTGGCCGGCAAACCCGTACGTTTGCGATAGAAATAGTCAACGCTACCATTCAGCTTACCATTCATGAGCGAATAGTCAGCACCGATATCGGTAATTTTACTGGTGAACCATGAGATGGAAGTGATTGGCACTCCGCGATCGCGCGAGCCTTTCACCACATTTCCGTCGATAATTACAGTAGATGTTCCGTAGTTGTAACCGGTAATGTAATCGAATGCTCCAATACCTACATTATCATCACCAAGTTCGCCGTATGATCCGCGAAGTTTCAGATCCAGACTGCTATTTCCAAGCAAGGCTTTGGCAAATTTTTCTTCGGTAATTCTCCATCCGGCTGACATTGACGGGAAGAATCCCCAACGTTTACTCGAAATAAATTTCCAGGCAGCATCTTCACGACCTGATACTTCGAGGTAATATTTATTGGCATAGCTATAGTTGACACGACCAATGTAACCTACACGGGCTTCCTCGAAATCCGAATCATTGTAGGTATCCATATCAGCAAACTGAAGAATTGGGAGCGCGTTGGTTTTTGGCACCGAGTGTACCCAAACATCCAGCTCGCGGCGGTCAATACGTTCGCTAACAAATGTTGCAGCTATGTTGTGTTTGCCTATTTCTTTTTTGTAGTTCAGCTGGCCCTGAAGAACTGTTTCAAAAATTTTGCGGGTTCCGCGTTCCCTCCACGGGTTCAGATTGGCAAAAGTCACTTTGTAAGTGTCTGTTTCAGGGAAATAGCTATACGCATCGTAGGTGTATTCGTGTCCGTTCATCAAACGGTCGGCAATATAATACGAGTAAGTTCCCTTAGCGGTCAAACCTTTAATCGGAGTTTCGTATTCGCCAATGAAGTTAGTTTGTAAAACTCGCCAGTCTTCAGTCCAGTATCCTGAATTTTCTTTCGTGAGCAATCCCCAGTTTTCGGCCATGTGACCAATGTTGTTGATGTACTCAGGATTGTCGTTGGCATATGGACGTTCGGTTGGTCGGTTGCGGAACAAGGCGAAACGTGGCGCCCAGTAGTCATCACCACCGGGAACACCCGGGTTGTCGCGGGTTTCAACGCGGCCATTGATCTGAACACCCACTTTCAAACGATCGGTAATTTTAGCATCAATGTTCGACTGAATGTTGGTACGTCCAAATGTAAATTCACGACCTAAAACAGAGTTCTGATCCAAACGGGTAACCGACAAATAATAGTTGATTTTATCCGATCCCCCGGTTGTATTTACGTTGATTGATGTTTGCGGCGAATTGGGCTGAATGATGAAATCGTACCAGTTAAAGCTTCTGTAAGCTGGATCGGTTCCGGCTTTCCATTTTTCCAGTTCGGAGGCAGTAATGTCTGTCCGGCCCGATTGATTCATTTCCGATTCGGCTTTTCCAGCCATCCACTCGTAAGCGCCCACCGTTTCGGGGAAGCGCGACCAGTTTTGCCATCCGGTGTAGGCGTCAACATTAATGGTGTTTTTTGAACCCAGTTTACCACGACGGGTAGTTACCACCACAACACCATTCGCAGCGCGAACACCATAAATAGCTGCTGAAGCGTCTTTCAAAACGGTAATACTTTCGATGTCGTTCGGTGAAATATTATTGAACTGGCCTGCATCTTTCTGGATACCATCGATAACATACAGTGGTGTACCCATATTACGGATTTGGATAGTAGCTGATGAACCCGGGCGGCCGTCAGGCATACGGAACGAAACCCCGGCTAATTTACCAGCCAATGCAGAACTTACGGTAGTTGAGTGTACCCGTTCCAAATCATCGGCGGTAACTCCTGAAATAGCGCCAGTCAGCGATTCTTTCTTCTGAACACCATATCCGATGGCTACAACTTCTTCAATACCAATGGTATTTTCAGCCATAGTTACATTGAATACCGTTTGTTCGCCAACTGGAATTTCTTTGGTTTCCATACCTACAAACGAGAAAACCAATGTTTTTGATTTTTCTGAAACCGGGAGTGTAAAAGAACCATCCGAATTGGTAATTGTTCCACCGGTAGTGCCTTTAAAAAATACAGTTACCCCGGGCAGCGGAGATCCTGAAGAATCAACTACTTTTCCTCTGACAGTTTTCCCTTGAGTTAACGGAACCTGAAACTGATTTTGGCCAACTGTCAGCACAATCAGGTCGTTCGACAACACTTTATAACTGATTTCAGAGTTCTGGAAAAGCTCATCTAAAATGGCTTCAACGGTAACGTCTTTGACATTCAGGTTCACTTTTTCATCAATAAATTTAAACTCATCATTGAAGAAAAACCGGAAGCGGCTCTGATCTTCGATGATATTAAAGACTTCACGAACTGTTTTTCCCCTGAAGTCGAGGCTGAACTTTGTAGATTGCGAATAAACCGTCGCACTAATCTGCAAAGTAAAAGCCAGAAGAAGGATTGTAGTGAGCTTCATGATAAGTAATAGTTTTTTCATTTTTCCCCTTCCAGGGAAAATCAATCCAAATAGATTTTTTTTCATACATTTGAAATGTTAGATGTTTGACTTCCAATGCCGGTATGCGTTCCAATTCAACTGGCATTGATTTTTGTTTAACACTATGATACCTGCAGGGATTAGACCGGCCAAAGTCTAGTCCCTGTTTTCTTTTAATTCCCTAGTTTTTAAACAGTTTCTTAAATTCTTTTGCCCGGTTGTCGTTCCGTTCAATAAATACCGTTTTGCCAACAATGGTATAGTCAATAGGCGATGAGAATTTGATCACATCCATTACCTGTTGCAGGGTTTCATCTTCCAGTGTTCCGGAGAAGCTGAAATGTTTGATGTCGTCGGACTTAAATTCGAAGCTGAAATTGTATTTACGACTCAGAATTTCGGTCAGTGTGCTCAATTGCTCGCGCTCAATAATCAACCGGTTTTCTTTCCACGAAATCAATGCCCTCGGGTCAATGCGCGGAGCAATCACCAGCCGGTGTTCAGGAATGTAATTCAGCTCGTGCTTTTCTTCAATTTTCTTCAGCACTTCCACCGTAATATCTTTTTCTTTCTTGAAGAAAGTAGCCTTCTGGTTAGGAATGAGATAAACGCCTTCCATAATGTTTTCGGTGGCATGGTGCAGGCTTACTTTTCCCTCAACCATCGTCGTTTCAATCGTTGTTTCTTCTTTGTATGCTTTTACATTGAATTCGGTTCCAATGGCTTTTACCTCAAATCCGTAGGCATTTACAATAAATGGGATATCTTCATTTTTTGCAACTTTGAAATAGCCTTCGCCCTCGAGCTGCAAAAATCTTTCGGTCTTATTAAATGTTGTGGAATACTTAATCTTACTTCCGGCATTCAGCCAAACGCTGGAGTTATCAGGAAGTAAAATCTGAGAAGTGGAACCCATTGGCGCAGAGACCTCGCAAAACGATTCGGCGATTTGAGCCTGTTGTGGCTTAAATGCAAAATAAGAAATTGTCCCACCTAAAATGAAAGCCAGCACAATCATGGCTGCGATCCGGATGATGTTGAACCGCAAATTTATGATGCGCTGCTGTGATTGCTGTTGTTGTGAGATCTTCTGCTGAATCTGGTCAAATACTTTGCTGTAACGTTCGTTTGATGTTGTATGATCGGTTTCAAAATCCTTGATCTCGTCAAACATGGCATTCTTAAGCTGGGCCGCGCTCTTCGAATCGGACACAAGTTCGTGCAACCGGCTGAGTTCTTCCCGACTGCAATTCCCTGTCTCGAATTTGGCTAACAGGTTTTTAAATTCCTGATGTGCAAAAGCTGTGTTTTTCATTTCAAGTGTTATACAAGATGAGCGGTGACACTACTCACCGGGTTATTAAATTTTTTCTTATTTTTTTCCGGAGATTACAGAAGGGATTGAGTTCCGAGCACGATCAGCAGAATTTTGACCGGATAATTGTCGTTCAGATGAAGCTTTATAAAGCGGGTTGCACGGTAAATCTGGTTTTCGACTGTGCGTATCGAAAGGTTGAGTTGGTCGGCGATTTCGGCATTTGACAAGCCTTTCCAGCGGCTCATAACAAAAATTGTTTTTTGCTGTGCCGGCATTTCATCCAGCAGTTTTTCCAGTTTTTCGTTCAGCTCATGAAATTGAATTGCTGATTCAGGCGTTTCTTCCGAATGTTGATCGTTCCGCATGGCTTGTTGCTCGTATTTTTGCCTGACCACTCGGTGCTTCAATTCATTGAAAACTTTGTTGACTGTAATCCGGTACAGGTAGCTTTTAAACGATTTTTGAACGTCAACATCGGCCCTTTTTTCCCAAACCTTAAGGAAAACGTCCTGAACAATCTCTTCCGATTCGAATTCATCTTTCAGGTACGAATTGGCAAAACGGTATAACGGAGCGCAAAACGTTTCATATATTTTTCGAAATGCCTCCATGTCGCCGTCTCTAAATCGGGCAAGCAGCGTAATATCAATATTTTCCTGATTTTCTGGCAATTTTATCGTTTGAAAATTCTAGACCAGTGATTTAAAATAGGGGTCAAATATATACTATTTTGCTTTTGCGCGGTGGCTGTTTACAAACACGTAAATAGCCCGGGAAACAACCGATAACAGTTGTCATCCGGGCCTGTTAATATTGCCTATACTAACTTTACTGATTGATTTTGTGTTTGTTGCTGAAATTTTTCAGAATAGGTGAATGAATACCGCATCAGGAAATCAGCGTATCACTTTTATATCTATCGCCAGTTTCAGTCTTGAATTATTATTGAACCACACTAAACTTGTAAATGCTTTGTGTTTGATAAACTTCGCCCGGGCTCAGGATAATTGACGGGAAATTGGTATTGTTTGGCGAATCGGGGAAATGCTGTGTTTCCAGCGCCAGCGATTCGCGGTACTTATAAGCTTTTCCGCTCTTGCCGGTATCGGCGCCGTCCATAAAGTTTCCGCCGTAGAATTGCAAGGCAGGTTCCTGCGTAAAGATTTCCATTTTTCGTCCGCTCACCGGCTCAACAACAGTTGCAGCCCATGTCATTTCTCCGGAATTGGTTTTATTCAGCGCAAAATTATGGTCGTAACCCGGCCCATGTTTTAGCTGAATATTGGTTTCCACCTGCCCTAAATCGGTGCCAATGGCTTTGGGTGTCCTGAAATCGAACGGAGTGCCAGCAACCGGTTCGTTGCCGGCCAGCGGGATCAACGTTGAATCAACTGGGGTATAATTGTCGGCATTGATGGTTAAAATGTGGTCGTTGATCGTGCCGTTTCCTTCCCCAGCCAAATTCCAGAACGCATGATTGGTCAAATTAACGGGAGTACTTTTATCGGTAGTGGCCTTGTAATTCATCACCACTTCGTTTTTCGAACTCAGAATATATTCCATTTCAACTGTCAGATTGCCAGGATACCCCATTTCGCCGTCTTTCGAAAAGTAAGTCAGTACGATTGACGAATCGGTCACAGCTTTCACATCCCAAACGACATTGTGAAATCCGCCGGGGCCGCCGTGCAGGTGGTTCACTCCATTGTTGCACGGAAGGGTGTATTCCTGCCCGTCGATGGTGAATTTCCCTTTGGCAATGCGGTTTCCAACGCGTCCGATCAATGCTCCGTGAAAGGTTTCCTTGGCACCAAGGTAACCATCGATGCTCGAAAATCCGAGGACAATATCGCCCATTTGTCCGCTTTTATCCGGAGTACACAAACCTACAATACGACCGCCGTAGTTGGTAATTGCGGCTTCAATAGTCCCATTTTTCAGGAAATACAGGTTGGTTGGCTTGCCTTCTATGGTCTTTTGAAAAGCTTCAGCTTTCAGGATAAAGCTCGATTTGACTTCGGCCTTTTTAGAAGTACAGGCAGTCATTAGGATACCGCTCGTAGCCAGTACAAAAAATAAGTGGTTCAATTTCATTATTCCAGAGTTTATAGGTGTTTTTAATATTTTTCTTAAACCAATAAAGTCATTCCAAAACCGGGTTTCGACGGTGGAATCAGCTTCCCGTTTTCCAGCCGGTAATCGCTAAAATCAATCTGGTCGGAAAGACTGGTCACGCCCTCAATAGTAACTGTATTCCCCAATCCTCCTGCCAAATGGGCTGTTGCATACGTCTTTAGCTGCGAGCCCCAGGCGTGCGGCGATGCCCAAATGCCCATTTTTTTTAGTTCGGGCATTAGCTTTCGCCAAGCCGTAAATCCCAAATCCTGAATGTCGGTCAAATGTACATCAATCAATTTTAAATCTTCCAGTTTGCGCAAAAAAGCCGGATCGGGTGAAGCTTCGCCATCGGCCAGCAAGGTTTTAATACCCATATCTTTCAGGATTTTTCTCAATTTCGTGTAGTCTTCAACCGTTTCGCGGAAAGGCTCTTCAATCCAGAATAATTTAATGCCCTCAATTCCTTTTAAGAACATTTCAAATTCATTCACGGGGTAGCCATCGTTTCCGTCAACCAGAATATCACAATCGGGAAAAGCGCTGGCTACCAGTTTGGTAATTTCGATATCGCGTTGAATACCTGCCTCTTTGGGCATCCATTTGTTGCCGCGCCCAATCTTCAATTTGAACTGCCGGTAACCCAAATCGTAGTCGAAACGGCATTCTTTCAGGATAGTATCTACTCCGGCAGGTTTGGTGTAAAATGTGGTAAGGTCGTCGAAGTAGATCATTCCGCTGTAACAAAGTGTGGTTTCGGGTTGTGCTTTGCCCAGCATTTCGTAAACAGGTTTGTTCAAAATTTTTCCCGCCAAATCGTGCAATGCAAAATCGCAACGCATAGCATTTGTATCAGTTACGCCAACTTCCGGAGAAAAGAGGTCCGAAACTTTTTTCCCAACCAAATACTCTGAAACTTCTTTTTCCACATTGCCCCATCGAACAATTCCCCAACCTTTAGCACCCTGGTTAGTCGTCAGTTCGCAAAGCGTTTCATCGATGCCCGTTCCGTGATTTCCGCGAATGGCATTTTTGCTTACGAAACGTGGATAGCTTAGCCGAACTTTCTTTGTGACGACTTTCTCGATGGTATGATACGAAAGGTCGTCAGCCGAATTTATACTGCTTGCATAACTCCAAATCGGGTTTGAAGCCATATAAGCCGCCCCCGCTGCTCCGGAAAGGGTAGTTATAAAATTTCTTCTTTTCATATTTTGTGGGTTTAGTTGGCGGAGGTTTTCTTGGCTGGTTACTTTTCTCCGGAAGGCACTGGAATAGCTCTTCCGGCAGGAACAGCTTGTCCAAAATTTGGTGTTCCGTCGGCATTCCATTTAAAAGGCTGCATCCGAACATCGCGTTCCCATCCGGGTTTTGAGCTCTTTTTCGAATGATAAACAATCCAGTCTTCGGTATTATCGGGCGATTTCACAAAAGAGCAATGTCCAACACCCAGCACCTGAGAATTTCCCTGGAATACCGGACCTGATTTCTTCCAGTTGGCCGGATCGAGCAGATTTCCGTCGGGATTAATCAGTTGCAGCATTCCCTGGCGGTATTCAACCAGCCACGATTCGCGACACGAGTAGATTACAAAAACTTTGTCTCCGTTTTTCAGGATTTGAGGACCTTCATTCAAATTGAGCGGACCACCTGTTTCCCAGCTTTCAACCGGCGACGAAAGCTTCACGCGCTTCCCTTTCATCGTCCAGGGGTTTTCCATTTCCGAAATGTATAAATGCTGTGGCGTAGCATCGGTGGCTTCCTGCTTCATCCAGCCCGACCAAATGCAATACAGCTTATTTTTGTGTTCCAGAATCGTCATGTCGATGGCCCAAACGTTCGAAGCCGGGTCGGCAGGATTGTCGCCGGTGTACAAAACGCCCATATCTTCATATTCACTGAAAACGTCATCGGTTTTCGAGCGCAACACACCTGTGCGCTGGTGAATAAAAGGTGGCCCTGATTCTCCGGCAGCATAATACACATACCATCTACCCTGAATAAAATGAATTTCAGGAGCCCACAAACAGGCTTTGTTCCACCCGGTTTCAGGAGCAACCCAGATTTTTTTCGTCTGACCGCGCTTGGTCATTTTTGGCGAGCGCGAAACATTGACTCCTCCACCACCCGACCAGCAATAAATGTATTCGTTGTTGTGTTTCACCATCCACGGGTCGGCACCATCCCAAACCGGATTGGTAAATGTTCCATTTGTTGCGACTATCTGAGCCGGTTCTTTTTCAGAGCATCGTCCGAACGATGCGAAAGTGAGCATCGCGAAAATCAAAATTCTTAGTTTCATTACCATTTTATTGCTTTTTCATAATTGGGTTTATATCTTTTGTAGGTGACCTTTATTTCTCTTCATTCCTTCATTTCAAGAATTACCGGACATTTAGCGTAAATAAACTCTGGTAATTCTGAGCATGTACGAACGCAAAATTACCCTATCAGTTTAATAAAACGCCAAAAGAAACAATCCTTTTTCAAACATTGAATTTAAATTATTGGGCTGAGTAATCCTGAAGAACGGTATTGTCAATTTTCTACACTTATTAGGTTGATACGGACTTTTCCACACACGACTTATTTTATTAAATGAAATTCAGAATTCAGGAACTAAGTAATCAGAATAAAATAATGTCGTGTTTGTTTTTTAATTATCTGGACTCACCCCCGCGCCCCGAAGACTCGGGGCTTTCCCCCTCTCTTTCAAAAAAGAGAGGGGGAACGTCCGCTAGCGGACGTCGGGGTGAGTACTAAAAAAATACGACAATTAATAATTCCAATTACTTAATACAATCTAACCCTTCAAAATACTCATAGAACTTATTGCATCAATATTTGGCTCCATCAGTCATTTTTCGAGAATTGCACCCGAAATGTGCAAAAGAACTAGTTTTTATGCACAAATATCCACAGAGAACCGCTCCGTTGGATGGGCTGAAATAATATGGTTTCTCGTGATAAATCCCACGAACTCTTTGCATCAGCAATTAGGGTTCTTTCTGCTTCATCAATCGTAATTCTCCTTAGTTTAGGAGACAGCAAAATGCACATTAAGACATTCGTATTGACTAATTTCATGCTTGTGTAATCAAAAATTCAGTTTCCTTTGTATCCCGTGGAAAACACCCGATTCAATATCAGGCTCAAAGAGGGCGACCCTTCGGCATACGAGGAGTTGTTCAAACAAACGTACCCGCGCTTGCAAGGGTATTGCGGCCTTTTTGTCCACGACCAGGCGCAAGCCAACGATTTGGTGCAGGAATGTTTTGTGCGGCTTTGGGAAAAACGGCAAACCATCAGCTCCAGCCAATCGGTTGAAAGTTTGCTGTTTGTAATGTTGCGCAACCGGTGTCTGAATTATCTGCGCGATCGCAAAAACGATCTGACGGGCAGCAGCCTTTCAGTAATGGGCGAAACCGAACTACAGCATTTGTATCAACTGGATTTTACTGGCCGCGAAGAAAAAACACTGGAAGAAAAACTGATTGAAGCCATCCGAAACTCGGTAGAAAAACTTCCGGAGAAAAGGCGACAGGTTTTTGTGAAAGCCAAGATTGAAGGCAAAAAAAACAAAGAAGTGGCCGAAGAACTGGGCATATCGGTTAAAGCCGTTGAAAAGCACTTGCACCAGGCCAAAGAACAAATCCGAAAAGAAATGCTCGAAAAATTCCCGTTGCTGTCGGTTCTTATAGCAATTATCCTAAAGTAAAAGTATTGCGTAGCCCGAAACACGCAACTTGTATCTCGTAACCCAAATCTTTTTTCTCTCCTGAGGTAGGGTTTTTTAGAATTTTGTGTACTCATCCTGAAACAAGCATCCAAATGAATTCAAACATCAAAAAATATCTGACCGGAAAAAGCTCGCACGACGAACAAAAAGAGCTGCTAAACTGGATCAGAACTGAAAAAAACCTAAAGGAATTTCAGCAAGTAAAAGAAGAATGGAAAGCTGAAATGCGAAATGAGGCCATGCCAACCGAACTTGCTTCCAACTGGAAATCGGTCCAAAACCGGATGATGGAGCAGTTGCAGCAGGAAGTCGGGCGGAAACAGCGAACCTTAAACTTTTTTCGGTACGCCGCCGTTTTCCTTGTCCTGATTGCAGTTCCGGCACTTATTTATACCCTTTCGACCAACAAACCCGAAGCACCGCTCACCTACACTACCGTAGCTGCCGATTATGGCCAAATCTCGAAAGTCGTTCTCCCCGACAGTTCAGTCGTCTGGATCAACTCGGGTTCGGCGATCAAGTACAACAACCGCTATTCGGCTACCAACCGCGACATTGAACTGGAAGGCGAAGCTTTTTTCAAGGTAACCCACAACCCCGACGTGCCGCTAATTGTGAGCAATGCCGATTTGCGGGTTAAAGTTCTGGGTACCGAATTTTCGGTTTCGGCCTATTCCGAAGAAGAAAGCATTCAGGTGGTACTCGAAAAAGGGAAAGTAGAACTGACGTCGGCTACTGATGCCCGTTTCAGACAGGAGCTGAAACCCGGAGAAATGGCGTCGTTCAGTAAAGAGAAAAAAGAGCTGGCAATAAATTCAGTAAACACCAATTTATACACTTCGTGGAAAGACGGGCTGATCAATATTTACAACCTGCCACTGAGCGAACTGGTGATTAAACTTGAAAAACGCTTCAATCAGAAATTTGAAGTGGATGAGGCGATCAAAAATATGCCTTACACCTTCACCATCAAAAACGAAGATTTGAGCAGTGTACTGAGCCTGATGGAGAAAATTACACCTGTCACCGCCATTCAGGATAAAAACGTTATTAAGCTGAAACACAATAAATCTAAACTTAGATAATATGGAATAACACAAGAAGCTCACCAGAAAATGGCAAAATAAAAACCGGAAAGCGCTGCAACGCTCTCCGGTCGATAAAAGCCCATTAAAAAATGGAATTTTTTAATAACAAAATCATTCAAAACTATGAAAAAAAAATCAGTTATCAGAGGACCAATTCCTCTGATCTGGAACAAAAAATGTTTTAGAATTATGCGTCTAACGTTCCTGTTTTTATTTGTAGGTCTGATGCAGGTTTCTGCCAGTCTCTACAGTCAGTCAACCAAACTAAATCTTGACTTACGCAACACGCGGGTTTCCGATGTGCTCGAAGCCATTGAGAACCAAAGTGAGTTCAGGTTTGCTTACAGCGCCGAATACATCGATGTGAACCGCAAGGTGAGTGTGGATGTGAAAGGTAAAAATATTGAACAGACACTTTCGGTGCTGTTCGAAGGTACCAACGTGAAATACTCGATCAACGACAGGCACATTTTGCTGTTTCAGGAAGGAATGAATCCATCCGGAGCAAAACAGCAGAAGAGTGTTTCGGGGAAAGTGACCGATGCGTCGGGACTGCCCATGCCCGGAGTTTCGGTAGCGGTAAAAGGAACCACCACCGGAACAATCACCGATTCAAACGGTAACTATTCGTTTAACAGCCTGCCTGATAATGCCGTGCTGGTTTATTCGTTCGTCGGAATGAAAACGCAGGAGAAAGCGGTGGAAGGCAAGTCGCAATTGAATGTTACCCTTGAAGAAGAAGCCATTGGCGTTGACGAAGTAGTGGTTATTGGTTATGGTACCCGCCAGAAAAAAAGCCTGATCGGCGCCGTTGACCAGGTAAATTCTAGCCTCATTGAAGACCGTCCGGTTGGAAATACCATGCAGGCGCTTCAGGGTGCTGCAGCCAACCTCACCATTCAGCAGCGCAGCATGAACCCGAACGACAATAGCATGAACATCAACATTCGCGGGGTGAGCACGATGAACAACAACGATCCGCTGATCGTCATCGACGGAATCATCACCGAAATGGAAAGCCTCAACAAACTGAATCCGGCCGACATCGACAACGTATCGGTCTTGAAAGATGCCGGTAGTGCTGCCATTTACGGTTCGCGCTCGTCGAACGGAGTAATTTTGGTAACCACCAAAAAAGGGAACAAAGATGGCAAACCCACCGTCCGTTTCAATTCCATGGTCGGATACCAGAATCCGCACGTATTGTTCGCTCCGGTGAAAGGCTACGAAAATGCCCTGCTGAAAAACCAGGCTTTAATCAATGGCGGGTCTTCGCCTATCTATTCTCCGGAACAAATCAGGACTTACCAGCAAAAAGGCGATGGCCAGTGGTTCCTCGACGGAATTCTGCAAAACGCTTTACAGCAAAACTATAATGCCAGCATTTCAGGCGGAAACCAGACTTCTACCTACATGATTTCGGCAGGTTTTTACGATCAGGAAAGTAACTTCGTCGGAAATTTCGGCGCGAAACGATACAATTTCAGAACCAACCTGGTGAATGAATATGGCCGCCTGAAAATCAGTGCTCTGATGGCTTACAACCGCACCATGCAAAATGCACCCAACTCGAGCACCGGCAACCTGGTGGTGGATGGCAGCCGTCTTCCGAATTACTACAACTATAAAATGAAAGCCGAAAACGGTCATTACCTGATCAACGATGTGCTTTCGGAATTTAATCCGCTCGGTTTGCTCGAAGCCGGAGGTTACCAAAAGAAAGACGAAGATAATTTCATCGGCAGCTTGAACGGCGAATTAAAAGTAGCCAAAGGCTTGACTGCCAAAGGAGTTATCGGCCTCGACCTGAGCGCCAACCATCGTTTCATTCGCAGCCTCGAAGTGCCGTTCTACGCCAGCGAAACAGCCACTGTGCCCAACTCGTTTGCCAACAGCACCCGCAACACCGAAGACTACAACGAAAAGAAATACATTCTCAATACTCAATTCCTGCTGGATTACAACCGCACATTCAAAGATGTACACCAGGTTTCAGGATTGCTGGGCGTTTCGAACGAATCGTACACCCGCCAAGCCAACGAAATCAAGAAAAAATACACCGACCGCGATTTAGGTTTGCCCGAATCGGCTACCGAACTTGATCCAAGCAGCTACAACACTCCGGCCCAAACACAGGAGCGCAGCATTTACTCAGTATTTGGCCGCGCCGGATATTCGTATCTCGATAAATACTACGGAGAAATGAGTTTCCGTTACGACGGTTCTTCCAAATTTGCCGAAGATTTCCGCTGGGGATTCTTCCCATCGTTCTCGGCCGGATGGAGATTGACAGAAGAAAATTTCATGGCCAGTTACAAAGAACGGATTGGTGACCTGAAAGTGCGCGGATCATACGGAGTACTGGGGAACCAGAACGTTGACGATTATTCGTACTTCACTACCTACTCGGTTTACACCAACTCATACGGATTCAACAACAAAGCCGTATCCGGAACAGGATTTAGCTTCGGAAACAAAGAATTGCAGTGGGAACAGTCGGCCAACCTGAACTTTGGTGCCGATGCAACCTTCTTCGACAGCAAACTGAGTGTTTCGCTCGATTATTTCAATAAGCTCACCTCGCAAATTCTGCTCACACCCGTTGTTCCAACCGTATTTGGTGGCGCCGTGGCCAAAGAAAATGCAGGCGAAATGCGTAATCAGGGATGGGAACTCACGCTGGGTTACCGCGCCCAAACCGGCGATGTCAAACACAACATTAATTTGAATCTTGCCGACTCGAAAAACGAAGTGGTTGATTTCGGCGGAAACGAGCAAATCAATTCCAGCGACCAGATGTTGAAAATCATCCGCGAAGGCGAAGCACTGGGTTCGTATTTTGGATACCAGACCGATGGCTATTTCAACAACTACGAAGAAATTGCCAATGCAGCACTTCCGATCGGCGCTACCGTTCAGCCGGGCGATGTTCGCTATAAAGACCAGAACGACGACGGCGTGATTGATGAAAAAGACCGTACAGTTCTCGGAAACGCTTTCCCGCGCTATACCTTCGGTTTGACCTACGAATTGAAATGGAAAGGTTTTGATTTCAGCATGTTGTTCCAGGGTGTCGGCAAACGCGACATGTTCCTGCGTGGCGAGCTGGTTGAGCCCTTCCACTCCAACTATTCGTATGTGATTTACACGCACCAGCTCGATTTCTGGACTCCAGTAAATACCGATGCCCGCTGGCCACGCCTTTCGGCTCCAGGTTCGGCTTCGAACACCAACAACTACCAGAAAAGTTCGGATATCTATCTTTTCGACGCCGCTTACCTGCGCCTGAAAAACATCCAGTTGGGCTATACCATTCCAAACTCGGTTTGCTCAAAAGTAGGAATACAGAAACTGCGCCTGAGTGTGAATGCTCAAAACCTGTTTACTCTGACCAAAAACACGTTCATCGATCCTGAATCGACAGAATTTGGAAGCAACATGGGAGGAACTGGTGGCGCTGGCGCCAACAGCGGTCGTAATTACCCCACCTTGCGCTATTTCGGTTTTGGTTTAGATGTTGAATTCTAAAAGAAAGTATGATCATGAAAAATACAATCATAAAATATAGTGCCATTGTAGCCAGTGCCGCAATGCTTTTGTTCAGCTCGTGCAACGAACTCGACCTCACTCCGACCAACAAATTCACCGAAGAAAACTACTGGACATCGGCCGAAAAAGCCAACATGGTGTTGAACATGGCCTACAGTCAGTTAACCAACAGCGACTACATTTTCAGAACCGAATCGCTGTCGGATAATTTGTACGAAGGCCGCGGATCGTCGAGCGAAAAAGCTATTTCCTCGGGTCAGGCCGATGCTTCAAACGGACGTTTCTCGGGCGAGTGGAGAGATTGTTACGCCGGAATTAAAACCTGCCACACCTTCCTCGAAAATGTTGACCGCGTCCCGAATATGAACGAAGCACTGAAGGCCCGCATGAAAGCCGAAGCCCGTTTCATCAGGGCTTACCTTTATTTCCGCCTGACAACCTGGTTTGGCGATGTGCCATTGTTCGACCACGACCTTAACCTGTCGGAATCGAAATCGATCGCCCGCACAGCTCAGGCGCAGGTTTTGGCATTTGTCCGCAACGAACTGGATGCTGTTGCCGAAATCCTTCCGGCGAAAGAAAAATACGCCGATGCCGATAAAGGCCGCATCACTTCAGGAGCAGCAGTGGCTTTAAAAGCCCGCACCTACCTGTACAGCAGCGACTGGGCCAACGTGGTAACCACCTGCGAAAAGCTCATCAACACCGATACCTACGGAAAATATTCGTTGTTCTCGTCTTATGAAGGTTTATTCCTTCCGGCCAACGAATACAACAGCGAAGTGATTCTCGATCTGAACTATGTTCCGTCGCTGCGCACCTGGGGAAATTACTACGACTTCGCTCCGCTTTCGGTGGGCGCCCGCGTAAATGCGATGGCCCCAACGCAGGAACTGGTTAACGATTACCTGATGATGAATGGTAAAGCTATCGGCGAAGCCAATTCGGGCTACAGCGAAACTTCGCCTTACAAAAATCGCGATCCGCGTTTGACAGCTACTGTTGTTTACCACGAATTTCCGTGGAAGAAAGCCGACGGCACCACGCAAACCATTTATATCAAACCGGCAACCGCTCCAAACCAGAGCGCTGCTGTTGACGAGTACAAAGGACAGGGAACCAACTCAACTTCAACCGGCTATTACATGCGCAAATATTACGATCCGACTTCGCTGGCCAACATGACTTCAGGATTGAACCTGATTTTGATCCGCTACGCCGACGTACTTTTGATGTATGCTGAAGCTAAAAACGAACTCGGACAAATGAACGAAACCGTTTGGAACCTGACGATTAAAGCGCTGCGTGCACGCGCCGGATTCACCGATCCGGGAGCATTGGTGTTTGATGCAACTGCGTCAAAAGCCAGCCTGCAAAATACCATCCGCCGCGAACGCCGCGTGGAGCTGGCATTGGAAGGTCTTCGCATTTTCGACATCCGCCGCTGGAAAACTGCCGAAACAGTGCTGAACATCTACCCGCACGGTGCAAAATATGGCGATGCAGGTGTGGATAACGGATACATCCGTTTGGACAAACGTTCGTTCAACAAAGACCGCGATTACCTGTGGGCGGTTCC
>CAYRBM010000109.1:0-17633 GCA_964422425.1 uncultured Odoribacter sp. | reverse complement strand
TTCAGATATATAATCACAGGTATTTCCATTTTGATGTATTGAATACCATAAATCATATTCATACCAAGGATATCTTTCACCCCAGCCAAATGCAGGTTGAAATTGTGCGCCGTACTTGCTCCATTTATCAGCTAATGGATGCAATAAGGCAATGTCTGAACGAGAATTGGCAGTTTGAAATAAATAAGATATTCTAGCTTTGTACATTGTCCAGTTTTTAAAGAAAGGCCACCAGGTATTGCGTTCACTGAAATATGTTCCGAACTGAATCCAGCCTGGAAATTCAGATCTTGCAGGGCTATAGTTGTATCCGTGTAAAATTGAATGATTTACTCCCGAAACATTACTTTGGTCTCCGATTATTTTAATCATTTCCAGAGAAGCAAAAAAGACCTGTGAAATGTTTGTTATTTCTTCACAGCTAACCAGTTTTTTGCCGGCAAATTTTGAGCCGGAAGCCACAAATTTATTTACTGAAGTGAATCCATGATGATCTTTTAACCCATTATGATTTCCCAACCAGGTTTCATTTTCAGGTATATCCACAATCATACTTGCTTCAAGAGGATGATAACCGATACCATAAGCTTGAACTCTGGATTTTACATTATTGGCATTACACCAATTATGAAAGGTAATTAGAAATCTTTCTGTAAAAAGCTCTTGTTTAGTGATAACATAATCGTACCTAACCCTATTAACTTCTTCTAATGCAGAACCTGCCAGTTTTGCTCCAACAGGATTTCCTTCATGCCCATTATATTCCAGTACAAAAGGAATGTATGGGTTCAGCGAATAACCACGGCGCTTCTCAAATTCTTCCAACATATCATCACACCAATTGTGGCCACCTAATTCCATACTATCGCAAAACATTGAATGGAACGCAGAACCTAAATCATTAAATTCCAACGCTAATGCATCAGACATCCTGTTCAAATATTTTGAAACTGCAGATTCATTATAATGATTAAGAACGGGTCCTGATGCTCCGGGAGCTCCTCTGGTAACAGATTGTCTGCCCGTAATCTTCGCTATCACATATAAATCCTGATCGACATAATAGGGTACTTCTATGTTTAATATATCATCTTCAAACTGGTCTGTTAAGTCAATTCCTTCATCAAATTTTTCCATATATGAAGGAACCATTCTGACAGAATATAATTCTTTATATCCTGCATTGGAGCCAACTACCCTATCAAGCAACTCTTTTTTCGAAAATCTTACAGTCGCTGGACCAACCAATTTATATCGATTAACATTGATGGACAAAATTTGATTCTGTTCATCTTTTTCTAGAAATTCACCACCAAAAGGCCATCCCGAACCTACAATAACATCACAAATTATATCACGCTTTTTAGCTTCTTCAACTGCAAATTTTACCATTTGCAGCCACTCCTTGCTTAACCATGTTAGTTCCTGAATCCCCAGTTTATCTTGTCCGGGAAATCTTATGGGATTTATCTCAACACCCCCAATTCCAGCTTCTTTAAATATTTCAAGTTGTCTTATTATCTCTTCTTTTTCAATTAAATTACCATTCCACCACCATCTGAAAAATGGCTTTGATGTGTTTGGCGGGTTTTTGAATAATTTAAACAGAGATTCTTTTGATTCCGGCATATCTAGGTTTTTAGGTAAGATGTTCGATCCATAGTTAAAAAAGGGAAAGTTCAAAAATCCTATTGATGAACAAGAAACAGTTTTTATAAAATTTCGGCGTGATTCTTTCATGATAATAAATTTTGATTCAACTCTCCCAAAAGTGATATTTCTTAAGTTTACTATTTTATAAATAAACTTATCATACTCATTAGGTTAGTAATATATTTTTTTGCAAGGATTATTTTTTGAATAAATTATGAGATCGCGAGTATCAATTCTATATCCTTCCTGAAGATTTTTAGCTTTTATGGTAATCGTATTTTTACCTTCTTTTAAATCATAATTCCAGGTTATTTCATGGCGTCTGAGACGGCCATCAGTTGGCAATTTTGCAATTTCCAACAATTTTCCATTGGCAAATACTTCTATCTCAAGCACCTCATCAGGTTTATTCCCATTTTTATTCGCTGTGCCTTCTAAGGCAAACCCACATCCATCTATTTCGAAAGAAAATTCTGGATTTTTGCTTGATATTCTGGTGACAATCCCCTTTCTTTCAATAGGATAAATACCTTCAAAGCTTTTTTCAAAGGGGACAGTTATAGGATTTTGATATTTAATAGTTACATTATTCTCTGCGATACTACCACCGTTCCTTTTTATCAATTCTTGAGCATGTCGGAAACTGATTTCATAAACATCCTTTAAAGACATTTCAGTATAAGCAAAATTCATATTTTCAACTTTATCAAGCCCCTGTTTCCAATAATCCGGAATTTTATTATAACCGATCATGGTGCCCAATATTCCTGCTGCATTGGCCGGATTACAATCCGAATCAAATCCACATCTAGTGCTTATGTCAATTGTTGCGCCATAATCTCCTTTCCCATAAAGTAATCCAATAACAATATAAGCTCCATTGATTGTTGCATCAATATTAAAAGGCTTGAAAACTCCTTCAGGGCAACCTATGTCGGATGTCCATTTTTTTTGAGCCTCAAACCAGGCTTTTTTCCAGTCATTTGGATCTTTCCGATAGGACTTTATTACATCTGCTATACACTGGTAATATTTACTTTGAGGTGGAATAGTCTTGAGTGCTTCCTCAACGATAAAATCGATGTCATTGTGGACAAAAGCTAAAGCATACATGGCTGCCACATAGATTCCTCCATACACTCCATCTCCGTAATTCATGATGTGACCAATACGCCAGCCAATTTCCGCTGCCGAGTTTACCATCCCGGGAGCCATAAGTCCCGCAAAATCAGCTTCGATCTGGAAATCAATGTCATCAGCATGCGGATTATTTTTCCAGTGACCTGATGCTGGCGGCATGATGCCATTCAGAATATTGTACCGGGCGGCCTGGTTGGCATGCCACAACGGGTAACCCGCTTTTGCGAAAGCCTTAGCGTGCAGAGAGTCGGGTGCATCAAGTCCATGCTTTTCAAATATATCTACAAAAGTAAGGTCCATGTATACATCGTCGTACAATCCGGGTGAATTTTTATAATACCACAACATTCGGGAATTATCCCAGGGGATCAGAACATCTTCCCCGATCATCGTTCCGTTCCATTTGAATTCAGTCGGCCCCCCATAGGTGCATCCAATCACTTGTCCAGCCCAACCTCCTTTAATTTTGTCAAGCAAATCATTTTTTGATATAGTATTTGCTTTCCCAAAAGCATTCGTTGAATTGAATGAAAGAATAATGAATGAGTAAACAAATAACAGCTTTATTGAATTCATAACTCGTTTGTAATTTTTATACAACTAATTTTCTAAATAAAGTATTGTAAGGATGAGGGTGTCTCAAGATCCGAGACACCCTCTTTTTATTTGTTCTTATCTGAAACTTTTTCCAAATAATACACTCTCTCCAGAAGATAAATTCACTTATAAAACAGCCTCGCTATTTTAAAATTTTAATCCAGAATGAAAGTTATTAACTCTCTGTAAGGATTTTATAAGTTGTAAAATATCTCCACAACAATTATTCTAAATTCATAGAACTTACAAGGTTAGTCTTCTGCAGCTGCGTCATACCCGAAAAACTGCATTTCCCACAAATCGATATATCCTTTGGTTGAACGGGAGTTTTTCCAGACAACAGCCATATATCTGAATTTCTGCATATCAGCCCAGCTTTTCGTCCAGGTTGAGGTGCTGAAGTAAAAGGTTGTTGACAGGTAAGTACTGTTGGCAATGGCTTTGGCAAATCCGGGTGAGGTCGCATATTCTGCGCCCGCATTTGGATCGAAAGGTTCATTTCCCCAATAAATCTCCACCGTATTTCCATAACGTCCACTCGTACTTGACTGATCCTGGTATAGGGCAAACTTGTTGATAAAATATGAATTTTTCGTCATATCAACTACCATTATCTTTGGAAAAACATTTGCCAATGTTCCCTGGGCACTACACCATCTGTGATTTCTGTCAATGAACCCATCGAAAATGTTAGCAGGATTAAAATTGCCGTCCCATATTTGACCAGAAGTAACTTCAACTCCCCATAACTTGCTATCCAGGAGCCCTGAAATTGGATTAGGAGACCGGACCCAACTATTCCAGATCGTATCCAGACCTTCGGTAGGACAATAGCTGGAACTGAATTCAAAGCGCTTTCCAGGAACCGCATCAGGCAGAGAAATTTTATTGCTGGAAGCACCCAGAGTTTGATCATGAACAACAGTTTCTCCATTTTTTTTGACGTAGCGAAACCGGGTTGCAATCATCTCATTTGTACCAAAGCTCATCACCAGATCAGCAGCAGTACCATTTATTTGGGCAGTATTAACAGTGCGTTCAGCATGCATCATCAGCCAGTTTTCAGCATAAGGAGACGCAGTGATTTCGGTCACCATCGACTGATTTCCATTGGAATCAAAGTTGACCAAATTAAATGTGTATGATCGCTCTTCCAGTTTGTCAACAATTACTTCAATCCGTCCTCCAGTAAAGTTAGCATAATCAATATCCCTTACTTCTGTTTTATTATTCCAGTAAAGCTTTGCCGTTCTAACCGAAGGATCCTTAGGAGCATCCCATACAAGTTTAATCCTTTTGTATCCGGAATAGACTTTTAGACCTTGCGTCTTCTGAGGATACACAAATCCGCCTTTCTTGACGAATTCCTGGTACACTTCATCCTGATTTTTACAAGAGTACAATACTGCTGCTATGAACAGGATCAACAGAATATATATATTCTTCTTCATGTTAATCTACTTTTTTTATAATACTCACATTATTTGCTGTACACTTCAAGAACTTGTCCGAAAGGAGTGAGCTCACCCAGCTGGATCTGCCCAACTGTTGCCTTAGTTTCCCAGGTAGCGAAGGTATTTACAATCACGACGCGCAGATAGCGCAACTCACCATAGGCATTCTTTTCAACGGTATCGTCCATTTCAAACTCAGTACCAGTATTGAACATGACACGATCTTCGGCCGTAAAGGAAGCAGGAACTGTACCATCAGGATTGTATCCCGAAGGACGAGGCTGTTCGAAAGAACCCAGTTTAAACCAGGAATCGTCAAATCCATGTTCATTGGCTACATTCACTTTACCGGTCGGAGCCATACTTCCCCAGAACTCAAACTGACGAGGATGAGCACCCGTCCAGATATTATAATCGATACGTGCCATCTTCCCAATACGACTAAGCTTTGCACGAACGCCTAAATCTATTGTAAACCACTGGGGCATCGGATTGGCGCTGTTACTTGCATAGAAGTAAGGAGAAGCAGATACTCCCGAACCATCCCACAAACTCTGAATAGGATACAACGATGAATTTGTTGAAAACGAATTATCATCACCCGGATTATAGTATTTGAATCGTTTCTTATCAAGGTTGATTTCCTGTAAAGGCTTTAAAATCTTAACCAAGGTATCTGATTTATTACCCCATCTGTCACGTAGATAAACACCGAAGATGGTTTTAACGTCTTTCAGACCGCGCCGGGGCAGGTAGATGTCCTCAGATGCGGTAAACATGGTCGTCACCTCAACCCATTTCTTAGATTTATCAGGAAGACTAATGTTGTTTGAGTCTTTATCAGCAAGCAGGACAACTGCCAGATCTGCCCTAGCAGTATTGTTCATCACATGAACTTTAATTCCCCCAAAAGCTTCAACAACATCAAATTGAATAGTTTTCACTGCCGCTGGCAACGGTTTGATAATAACCTCGACTGGAGTAGAAGTTACTTCGTTCACATTGAATGAACTTACCTGAACCTTATGGGCTAAGGTATCAGCATAGCCTACAACAACAAGGCTATCCAGATAACGTGAAATCTTCGCTTCAACAACTTCTCCATTACGCTCATATCGAGCAACTACACCCTTCAAATTGTCATCGTCAGGAATTTTCACCCTGATGACAGCGCCACCAGGAATCTTTGAAACCTGGGTAACTTCAATCGGCTTCGGTGCCGGTATGGAGTTATCAATTTGGTCAATTCGGCCCGAATCGTCACAACTAAAGTAAATTAGTGCAGTTACGGCTACCAAACAAGACAATATTATTCGCTTCATATTTTATTTTTTTTACCTGTTAAACAATTACCAGCCTAAATTTTGAACCAGATTTGGATTCTTTTCAAGTGTTGCAGTCTGAATCGGCCAGAAGTAGTTCTTTTGGGCAAATGGCTGTTCGGCAATCAACACTTTCCGGTAATAATCTTCCGGCTGCGATGAAATCACACTGAAACCATAAATATTCTTTGAATATTCAGTACTGGCCTCTTTCCAGCGCCGAAGATCCCAAAAACGCTGGCTTTCAAAAGCAAACTCATTCAGGCGTTCCCTGTGAATGATCTCGCGCATACCAGTTTTGGTATTATATCTGCCGGGAGAAGTACTGTATTGATCCCATGAGGTCTTGACATCGGGAATACCTGCACGTTCACGAATGGCATTAATATAATCAAACATTTCGCCACTGCGCGCTCCACTGGGACCTTCTGCCTCATTGATCGCTTCGGCATATAACAGATAGAGGTCAGCAAGACGAATCATCGGCCAGGGATACCAATAGGTTGACAAAGGACTACCGTTTGCACCGATCCTGTTACGGTAAGGATACATCTTTTTAGGATAGTAACCAGTCACAGGACCTGATTCATTGCTGCTCTTTGCAAGTGCTTTACCCATTCGACATTCGACATTAAAAATATCTTTAGGCTTCAGGTCGTTGTAGTTGGTCAGTGCACCCACCCATTTGCCGCCATCAAAACCCAGCGAGGCATAAAACCGAGGTTCCCGGTCGAAGTTCAATTGAACAGTGGTATATCCTTCTTCGAGGTAATAAGAATGAGCCTTATCTCCGGCACGTAGTGCATATTCATTCATCCCCAGCCGGTCACGATCGAAATTGATCGGTAACCCATTTCTGGTATAGAACTGTTCAGCAATTTTCAGCGGCACACCAATGAAGGCGTAGCAACTCAGTGAATGGGTCCAGCCTGTGGTCTGGTACTGAATATTAGGTTGAGTCAGTTGTTGCCACATCAGCAACTGAGTGGAATTACTCTGCGTATTTCCCCAGATGATTTCTTCGTTCCACCGGTCGCACATCACCCCACGTAAGGTGAAGTCGAGGTGCAAGGTGTCGTTTACTCGGTATTCATCATCGTATTTATAAAGTTTGATATTGGCCTGAGAACACAGATCAATGGCTTCCTTGCATGCAGTAGCGGCATCTTGCCAGCGCTTTTGCTGTTCTGCTTCAGATTTATTTTGTGAAAACAACTGAATGCCTCGGCTATCCACCAGGGTTGCCTGATCAACGTTGTTGTTGAAAAGTGGACTGGCAGCATATACCTTAACACGGGCTTTAAGTGATGCGGCAATAATCTGGTTTACACGTCCGTATTCATCTACAGAAGGATTGACTAACGGAAGGTCTGGAATGGCCTCATCCAGGAGTTCGACCACATACTCAAATCCGTCATCCACCGGATCACGGTAAACTCGCACATCTTCAACGCTGGCATCAATAGGAAGACTCTTCCTGATAATTGGGATAGGACCCCATTTTCGGATCAGATTAAAATGGTAATATGCCTTGAGGAACTTTGCTTCAGCTTTCCACTGCTTTTTTTCCCACTCTTCCATATCAGGAACGATATCAATATTATCCATCAGAATGTCACAGCAGCGGATCCCCTGATACTTGTCGGCCCAGTCATTGGCATAAACCGTACTTGCACTTTGTAATCCCCTTGCAATCTGAAACATTGATGAAGGTACCCTAGCAGATGTATTGGATACATTCCGACCTACAAGATCCCAAAGTTCATCGCCACCCAACAAGGCTGGATCGTAACCAGAGGTCCCCTCCTCCGTCATGTAGGAATAACAGGTCGCAAGATAACGTTTGGCTGTGGAACGCAAGTTGAAAGCCGTCTCAATAGTAGCGAGACCATCATCAGGAACCACATCCAGGTAATCGCTACAGGATGACATACCGGTGATTGTTAATACGCCGGTAAACACCAAAACCTTAAATTTATATATTAGTTTATACATCATCATTATTATTTAAATGTTACATTAACTCCAATATTGTAAGTTTTCTGTAATGGATAATTAAGTGCAGAACTCCCCATTTCAGGATCCCACATCTTAAATTTACTCCAACTTAAAAGATTGGTACCCGTCAAATACAAACGAAAGACAGCGATATTTACTTTTTCAGTCAATCTTTTAGGAAGTGTGTAACCTAATTCCAATTGCTTAAGCCGAAGGAAAGAACCATCGCGCATCCACCAGGTACTGACCGGAGTATTATTTTTATTTCTGTATGAACTGTAACGTGGCCAGAACGCATAGATATCACGGTTATTTTCGCTCCAGTGACTTTCGTCTATTTCCTTCAAGAGCTGGGTGTCGCCAACAAACGGAGCCATGTCATCTGCATCTATCCAGAAAGATTCATTAGCTAATCCCTGAAAAAATACAGACGCATCAATTCCTTTATACCCCAAAGAGTATCCAAAACCGTAAATGATTTCAGGAGTTGTCGGGTTTCCTATAGGAACTCTATCTGCTTCTGAAATTACGCCATCACGGTTTACATCAGTATATTTTATATCGCCCCCTCCGTACTGTGAACCAAAAGCAGCCTGAGAAGGACTATTCTTAGCATCTTCGTCATCGATAAACAAACGTTCAGCTATATATCCCCATGTTTGCCCGATGGGATATCCTGCATGCATACGCCAGTATTCTTTGTATTCAGGCTCCTCATAGACCTTATACATGCTTGTGGAGTAGGTAAAGTTTGCACGGGCCGATGACCAAAAGTCCTTGCTCCAGCTCTGTTTATAGTCAGCCTGAATATCAAAACCCTTTGAGGTTGCCTTGCCAATGTTGGCCGCAATAGTTGATTGAAGTCCCATCGTGTTGGGGATATCAGCACGGGTCATAAAGATGTCGGAACGATCTTCTGTAAAATATTCGGCAATCACATCGACTTTACCAAACAAACCGATCTCCGCAGCATAGTTCTTTTTCAGAGACTTTTCCCAGGTGATGGCCTCGTTAGCATACCGAATCACAGAGATACCTGTAGAGGATACGCCACGGTTTTCACCGAAATAAGACATTCTGTTTCCATCCGTCATATTCATTTCCGACAAGTAATAGAAACGGTTTGACGCTGAACCAATGTTATCGTTCCCTACAAGACCATAGGAATAGCGCAATTTAAGATTTGAAACCACTTTCTTTAGAGGCTCAAAGAATCTTTCTTTGGAAGCGACCCAGGCTGCGCCAAATGAGGGAAAGAAACCCCAGCGATGATTTTCATTAAAACGCTCCGAACCATTATAACCAAAGTTAAATTCAGTAAAGTACTTGCCATTAAATCCATAAGTAAAACGACCTGCCAGACCAGCGTTACGTGAAGGAAGTGACAATTGAAGTGAACCGGCATTGGCTTCAAGCCTCTCACGAACAGTAAATACCAGCAACCCGCTGAGACTGTTACGACCGAATTCGCGGGCCCAATGCAAACGGTTTTCAGAATACATCGTACTCACCACATTCTTTTCACCTTCACCGTAGGTTAGGTAATCGGTTCCATTTTCATTCAAACGGGAAATATGATATTCTCCGGTAAAAGAATCATAATTATCCATCGTATACCAGTAAGGCTGAAAGCTTCTAAAAACAGAAAAATCGGCATAACGGGTCAGGTTAAAGAGTGTCATAAAGGTCAACCCCTTAGTAATAAACCCAAGCTTTTGGTTCAGCTCTACTGCTGCAATCATCTGCGAACGGTTATAATCCCTGTAACCACGGACCAGTTGCGCATAGGGGTTGATGTAACTGCCGTCATCATAATTTCCGAACATGATGTGCTTATAGCCGATATGTTCAGCATCTTCAGGATAGTAAGGAGGGAACAAAACCGGATCAGAATGCATGACCTGGTTATATACAGCGCTTCCGCCATTGAGAGGACCTGTATAATTGTCAAAGTTACCCGTCAACCGAACAGACAATTTGGTGGTTGGACTTGTGTTGATATCCACGTTGGCTCGCAGAGTATAGTTTTTTGAATCGATGTTGTTGTTGAATGAGTTGCGTTTGTCAACTTTCAAAATACCCGCATCCTGTGTGATAGCTCCGGATACATAGTACGAGGAAACCTTGCCTCCACCTCGAATCGACAGGTTAGCACGCGTGCTGTTTGAGTAATCCTTAAACAACATATTATACCAGTCGTTAGCCGGATAAATCAGGCGATTGGCATTAGGTTTGCCGGTCTGCTCAATCTTGTCGTTGCTATACATTAAATCGCCCAATGGGTCGCGCGTAGCTATTGCTTCGTTGTAGGACTTCATATAGGTAACCGGATCAGCCAATTTAATGTTCTGTGTAGGAGCAGAAATTGATGTTTCCAGACGGGCAAAAATCTTTGCAGGACCTTCCTGTCCCCGCTTGGTTGTTACCAGAATCACACCGTTTGCTCCACGTGCCCCATATAGTGCGGTGGCTGTAGCATCTTTCATGATAGAGAAACTCTCAATATCATCGGGCCGCAGACGAGCCAGATCCGTACTGGTCAGTTCGATGTTGTCAATCAGAATCAGAGGCTTGGTGTTTGCACCGAATGTGGTAATCCCACGAACAAAGAAGTCAGCATTATCCTGGCCTGGTTCCCCGGAACGCTGATAAGCGATGACACCGGCTACGTTACCTGCCAATGCCGTTGTCAGGTTACTGGATGGAACCTTCAATTCGGAAGGACTGACAGTAGTAATTGCACCAATAACACTCCCCTTCTTCTGTTTTCCAAATGCCACAACAGTAACTTCATCAATTTCACTGGTTGTAGAAGACATTTGAATTTCAACATAGGTTTTATTTCCAATAGATACGGTCTGCGTTTCCATCCCTATAAAGGAGGCTACCAGTTTTTCAGAGGATGAAACTTTGATTTCAAAAGTTCCATTCACATCAGTCGTTACCCCTCTCGATGTGTTTTGTACCATTATGGTCACTCCAGGTATAGGCTCACCTGTTTCTTTCTCAAGGACACGTCCCTTCAACGTAAATTGCTGTGCAAGCAAATTCAATGGAGCCGTCAATAAGAGAAAAAGCATAAACAAATACAAATTTTTCATTAAACTTAAAGTTATGCTGGTTAATAATAAAAGAACTTTTCACTTTCTTATTCTCTATCTAAATAGAGTCTGACAATAAATCATGACCTAAACAGCAAGTTCTCAGTCATCTTCATATTTTTCACCGATTTTAAAATTAGTCTTCGGTTTTCTCTACAAAGAAAAATAAAAAAAAACAAATAGTACAAACGTTTGTGCAAAAAAATAACAATTTTTTACAAAACAGATAACTCATCATTTAAATTAGTTTAATAAATTGTTTTTTAAATATTTAGATATTAATCCTCCCTAGATTAACAAAGTTGTATTGCGGGTCACGAGACTTTTATTGAAAATCAGAAAACAAATTTGAAGGAACACGAAGTAATCTAACCTTGCATATTTCTCCACAAAAAAGCGAATATAGCATGACGCTTATGAATACTGATTTTAAATGAATACATCAATTAAACACGACCAAACGTAATGAGTATAGCAATTCTGGTTGTCGGGTAAACCAAAACATTTGCAAATTCAGTCCAAACCTCAATCAGCGGTAGAAATTTGTCAATGAAAGCGATAAACATTTCGTAATAAAGTATAAACGTTTGTTCTATAGCAAATAATTCTTTTATTTGCATTTAAAAAGTACAAACATGGGTAGAAATAGATGATTGCCTATTGCCATTGTTTAATATTTAGAAATAATTTAATTGGATGTGTTCCTGAGAAATAGCGTAAATACCGGTTGAAACAGGAAATCAACCGCAATCTGCCCCTGCGTGGTTACAAGCTTAAGAATCGCGCTTTACTTTGACATAAATAAAATTGAAAAAACATGAACTATTTGATCTGGAGTTTAATAAACATTGGACTAATTATTTACTTTTTCATTATCTGTTATAGAGCGATTAAATTATTAAAAGAAAAATTTGGACTTTTAACTTCAATATTTTTTGTAATAGGACTACTTTCGTTTGCAAGTCAATCAAATGATGTGAATAATCAGGTAAATAAAAGTGCAAGCCAAAGAAAAATTTGGACTTTTTATTCAGACACAATAACGAATCCCAGTACTATTACTATTAAAGATTGTGTAGTCGAAAAGACACTTTCATTTCAGATAATTTTAGATGTGACATATGGTTTGGATAAAAAAACAAAACAAAATACTCCAATAAATGCTTCTTCCAATATTACAGGACTTGTAGCTGGATTTAAATGGACACCTATAGTGATTGCTGTGGATAAAAATGAAAGAAACAAGGGACTTGATTATGCAGTGGCTGGAATACTTGAATGGAAATTATTTGGTTTGACTGTTTATTCTCAATCAAAATCATTTTCTGGATTTATCGAAAAAAATAAGCCAACAGGCAATAAATAGGACTCTGCGTGGTCTGCAAGACCCAGCGATGAGTCTGTAGTGAACTACACCCTGGCCTTAAATGCGGAATTTTTGTCTATGTACTTAATGACCGTTTTTAGATTATTGTTAGTTTGAGTGGTGTTTAAGGCGAAAGAAAAAAGGAATATAAATGAACCTTTAATGCCCCATATTAAGAGATTAATCGGGAATACAAAATCACAATAACGAAATGGAAATTTTGAAATTTAGATATCAAAAGAGGAAGAAACAAAAACCAAGGGTAAAAGCTATCCCGCAGGGATTTAGTTCAACCTAGTTTATCCGGTAGAGAAATACCTCTTCATTCATTCCTTTTTGTTTTGCGTGAAACAATCTAAATACAACAACAAATTAAAACAAGAAAAAAATAATGCAGCAATGAAAAAAATAAATCGACGAACATTTATAACGAGTTCAGCTATGGCTGGCATGGCAAGTCTGATCACATCAAATTCCTTTTCAAATATTAATGTTCCGGCAGGTACAATCAAAAACCTCGATATAACAGATATGGGGGCTAATTTCAATTTTAACAAAAACAGTAAGTTTAAAATCCTTCAGATAACAGACACACATTATATTGCTGGTAATCCGAAATCGATTAGAGCATTAGACAATGTCAATCAAATGCTGGATTTGGAGAAACCAGATTTGGTTATACATACAGGCGATCTTATTTATGGGAAACCTGCAGAAAAATCGGCTAGAGAGATATTGGCCCCTATTTCGGAACGCAAAATTCCATTTTTTGTTACTTTCGGAAATCATGATGAAGAATTTGATAAAACACGCAACGAGATGTTAGATGTCATAATGAGCATTCCCTTCAATCTCAACAAAAAAATTCCGAACATACATGGCGTAACAAACGGAATACTCACCTTATCTTCAGCTAATGATAATAAAGTACAACGTGTCCTCTATATCTTTGATTCAAATGCATATTCTAAAATCAATGGAATAAAAGGTTATGATCATATTCGGTTCGACCAAATTGCATGGTATCGAAAAAATAGCGAAGAGTTCACAAAACTTAACGGAAATATCCCTATTCCATCATTGGCTTTTTTTCATATTCCTCTTTTAGAGCACAAAGAAGCTATAAATGATGATGTTAACAGCGAAACAAGAGGAACAAAAGCCGAATTAATTGCATCCTCAAAAATTAGTTCCGGCTTGTTTGCATCAATGAAAGAAATGAAAGACATTCAAGCCATGTTTGTCGGACATGACCACAACAATGACTGTTCAACCCTTTGGAATAAGATGTTTTTTATTTTCGGTCGTTTTAGCGGATGCGATACTGTTTACAACGATTTAAAACCCAATGGTGCCCGCGTAATCGAACTAACCGAGAATGAAAGCAGTTTCAGGTCATGGACACGCTTGTTTGGAGGTAAAATTGAACAAGATTTGAAATACCCTGATGATTTTATAAAAAAATGATTACCCAAAACGAATGGATAAAAAATTCGGTTTCAAAAAAAAAGAAACAGGTTTCATGAAATTGTCGCATTTCAAATTCGTTGTGATAGTACCTTCCCCAAAGAACCGTTTTATCGGTCTTTAGGGGGAATGAAATAAAATGCAACTGTAATTTATTCGGTTTACTTACAACGTAAAACTCTAACTTATCTCAAAATTATTGACAAAATATCTTATTGAAAATACGCTGAGGGTTCTTATTATCTATTATTTGTGAGGAATGAGTAAAATTATAGTTATACTTGCATAAACGTTTGTACAAAAATGACAAAACAAAAAATCAACATAACTGACATTGCAGAAAAAACAGGGCTCTCAATCACTACGGTATCGCGGGTGCTAAACGGCAAGGCACAACAGTACCGGATTGGCAAAAAATCGCAGCAAAAAATAGAGGAGGCTGCCAAAGAGATGCATTATATCCCGAATCATTTTGCTGCAAACCTGCGTTCCGGAAAAAGTAAAACCATTGCACTAATAGTTCCGTCACTTGTCAATCCTTTTTTTGCATCTATTGCAAGTGAAATAAACGCAGAAATAAGGAAGCATGGCTATATTACAATAATTAGTGATAGTGATGAAAACCCTGAAATAGAAAAAATAGTGCTGGAGCAACTGAGTGCGAGAAATATAGAAGGGTTAATTATAGCTCCTTGCGGCAACCAATGGGAACACATTAAAAATTTATATGATACAGGCCTACCTGTTATCTGTATAGACAGATATTTTGAAAATCTGGATCTTCCTTACGTCTCAACAGACAATTATAATGGCGCCTATGAGGCAACTCAGTTTTTGATAAAAAACGGACATACTACAATAGCCTGTATTCAAGGTGTTCAGGAATCAACGCCAAACCGGTTAAGAATTAAAGGATTTATAGATGCCATGGAAAAATCAGGCATAAACGATTATTGTGTTGTTGGCGATGATTTTACTCTCCAAAACGGCTATTTGGAGACCAGACTTTTGCTACAACAAAAAAACCATCCTACAGCTATCTTTGCGCTTAGTAATACGATTGCTATAGGATGCATGAGGGCATTAAAAGAAGAAAATATAAAAATACCTGCCGATATTTCATTGATAACCTTTGATGAACATCCGTATCTCGATTTCTTCTCGACTCCACTTTCATGTGTTGCACAGCCGGTAAACGACATTAGCAAGATTGCAACCAAATTTCTTTTTTCAAAATTAAACCACAAGGAAATTAAAATCAATCACGTACTTCTTAAACCTGAAATTAAGATAAGGGAATCAATTAGGAGAATGACTTAACTCACTAGTGTCATGTGAATATAAAACTGTCGGGTTGAGACGTTTTAATTTGACATGACACTAGTTTAATAATTAGTAGTTATTGCTATTTAAGACAATCTATTTCTTGGGCTTGCTTCCCATCTCAAAAATCAATTCCCCGCCCTGGTTTATTTCGGCATTGGTTAGGTTGGTAGTGTTTACCGGTTTCCCGTTCAGGCTAACCGATTTAATATAGATGTTTTTATCTGACAGATTGTTGGCTTTTACGGTCAGTGTTTTTCCTCCTGCAAGCTGAATTTTTCCTTCCTTCACTGAAGGTGAGCCAATGGCGTATTGACCCGATCCCGGACAAACGGGGTAGAATCCTAGGGATGAAAAAATGTACCAGGCCGACATTTGTCCGCAGTCGTCGTTCCCACACAATCCGTCAGGTTTGTTCAGGTACATGGTATTTACAATCTGGTGAATTCGTTCTTGGGTTTTCCAGGGTTTGCCGGCCCAGTTGTACATGTAAGCGACGTGGTGACTGGGCTCGTTGCCATGGACGTAGCAGCCGATCAGTCCTTCGCGGGTGATGTCTTCGGTTTCGGCAAAATATTTATCAGGCATATAGATGGAGAACAGCGAATCGAGGTGCTCGCAGAAACGGTTGTTGCCGCCCATTTTCTGAATGAGTGTCGGAATATCCTGCGGAACGTAAAGTGAGTAGTTCCATGAATTACCTTCGATAAAACCTTCGTTGGCCGTGTGCATCGGGTCGAACGGAGTTTTCCAGTTTCCTTTGCTGTCTTTTGCTCCGACAAATCCAGTTTTTTCATTAAACAGAATCTTCCAGTTGTTGGCGCGTTTTTCAAACTGATTGGCAACAGAGGTTTCTCCGATTGATTGGGCCAATTGAGCAATAGTCCAGTCGTCATAGGCATATTCCAGGGTCATCGATGAACCGACAGCATTCTTCTCGTAGGGAACGTAACCCAACTCCATATAGTCGCCCAGGTTCCCATAATTTTTGTTGGTAGCCGATGAAACGCAGGCTTCCAATGCATGTTTGGGATCGAAACCGCGAATACCATTCACCCACGCATCAGCAATAACCGGCACGGCGTGGTAACCAATCATACACCAGTTCTCGTTTCCGAAATGGCTCCAAACCGGCAGGACTTTATGAACACTCTGATCGTAATGCGCCAGCATTGAATTGATCATGTCCGAAGTGCGTTCAGGCTGAATCAATGTGAAAAGCGGATGTAATGCGCGGTAAGTGTCCCAAAGTGAGAATACGGTATAATTCACAAAATCTTTGGCCTGATGAATGTTGTGGTCGAGGCCGCGATACCGGCCGTCCACATCCATGTATTGAACCGGGTTGATGAAAGTGTGGTACAGCGAAGTGTAAAATGTCGTTTTCTTTTCCGGAGAAGCATTGATGGTAATCCGGCTCAGTTCATTTTGCCAATTTGTTTGGGCTTCTGAACGTATCTTTTCGAAGTTGAAATGCGGGACTTCAGCTTGAAGGTTCTTGAGTGCTCCCTCGGTGCTGACGGCAGAAAGAGCAAATTTAATTTTGACTTTTTCACCTTCGGCAGTAGCAAAATCGAAATGGGCCCGTAGCTTTTTGCCGGCCATTTCCGGAAAGTTGTGTTCCTGATCGAATTTTCGCCAGAAGCCTTTGTAAACCAATTCTTCATCGTTCTTGCAGCCGTAGTTCTTGATCGGTTTCGAGAAGACCATTGCAAAATACAGGTAGTTGGTTCGTGCCCAGCCGCGGGTGATGCGGTAGCCGGTGACCAGGGTGTCGTTTTCCACCCGAACATACGACCACAGCACTTTCCCGTCGTAATTATAAATGCCGTGGTTGAGGTCGAGAATGATATGGGCATTGTCGCTTTGGGGAAATGTGTATTGATGAAAGCCGACATGTGTGGTGGTGGTCATCTCTGCATTGATTTTGTCGTCTTCGAGCATCACCCGGTAATAGCCCGGTTCGGCTTTTTCGGTTTCGTGACTGAAACGCGAACGGTAGCCGCTTTCGGGTTTGTCGGCTGTTCCGGGGTTTAACTGAAGTTTGCCTACGGTTGGCATGATTAAGAAGTCAGAAAGGTCAGAATGCCCTGTTCCGCTTAAATGGGTGTGCGTAAAGCCAACGATGGTTTTGTCGTTATACTGGTATCCGGCGCAGTAGCGGTAAACCGTTCCGGTGTATTTGCCGTCCACCGCGTACGGAATTGTATCG
>CAYRBM010000108.1:0-17913 GCA_964422425.1 uncultured Odoribacter sp. | reverse complement strand
GGTAAGGAGGCAAATATTCGTTGTACATGCGGATGCGGCTCATGTCGGTGGTGTTGTAATCGCGACCAGCTTCGGCGGCTCCATACAACGCGAAATGTTTCACGCAGGCCAAAATCGTGTTGTTTTTACTTAGGTCGTCGCCCTGGTAGCCTTTCACCATCGCTTTGGCAATTTCGGAACCGAGATAGGTGTCTTCGCCTGAACCTTCGGAAACGCGGCCCCAGCGCGGATCGCGCGAGATATCGACCATTGGCGAAAACGTCCAGCAGATGCCATCGGCGCTGGCTTCCTGTGCCGCCAGCCGGGCGCTTCGCTCAATCAACGGCATGTCCCAGCTGCACGACATTCCGAGTGGGATCGGGAACAAAGTCTGGTAACCATGAATGACGTCCATTCCAAACAGCAACGGAATTTTCAGGCGGCTTTGTTCCACCGCAATTTGCTGCACCGCCCTGATTTTTTCGGCCGATTTGATGTTGAACAGCCCGCCAACTTTGCCTTCCTTAATTTTGTCAACGATGTTGTTATTACTTCCGGCGCCTGTAATAATATCTCCGGAAGCCGGGAGATTGAGTTGACCCAGTTTTTCTTCGAGGGTCATTTTTCCCATCAGGTCGTCGATAAAGGCGTTCATTTTCTGGTCGTCGCCTGATTTTGACTGTTGGTTGCACGATATCAGGACTGACACGCAAAATACCAGTATAGCCAAAAGATGTGTTGCTGTTTTCATGCTTCAAAAATTTTAAATATTCAGGAACTAATTAAAAATTTCCCGTAGGGAAAATCTATCGGTAGAAATGTTGAACAACAAGCTTTGTATTGTCCAGTACGGGACAATAGGGGCACACATTTTCATTAATTCTACCGACCTTTTGTTCCTAACGGAACCTGAAAATGGAATTTAAACAGTCTTTCGATCATGAATATTCAAGTCAAATTCGTGTTTGATACTGTGACTGGGACTGAAAACTTCCTTTCAATTCTCCGGATAACTGAACCCCAATTTTTTTAGCCCGCCTCTTACATCTTCATTTTTCATGAAAAGGTTCCAAAACAGGCCGGTTCGGTAGTTTTCAATCATTACCGGAATTGGCCCCTGGTCAATGGCCAGGTAACGCGGCAAAACCCATTTTGCCGAATGGCTGTAAGCATCGTAAGGGCCATATTCTCCAATCAGCGAATCCGCCTCGAAATACAGGTATTTGGCAAATTGCATCGACTCGGTTGGAGTGTACGGGAACGACGACAAAGCTGCGGTTGGTGAAATTACGCCCAAATCTTCATTCCCAGGGTGATGACCAGCATAACCATTCATCGAGTAACTGGAAGTGAGCCCCCACTGTTTTTCGCCGTAACCTTCAAATTTCTTTGGATTGTCGAGCGCATATTTGTAGTGGATCAACGCCTGATTCTGGTTCAGTTTCCAGTAATCGGCATATTGGTCGGTCAAGCCTTTCGGGTTCAGACCGAGGTAGGAATAATGCGCCCAGAAAAGCGGCCCGGTCGGATCGTCGCTGTGCTCGTAAAAGTTTAGGACAGTGTTCAGTCCGTGGTAAACCGTGTCGTTGGCAATGGCACCGTTCAGCGCCCAGCCTTTGTGGTAAATTTCGGGTTTAATCGGGTAAGTGGGTGATGCTGCTGCCAAAACATACATGATCAAACATTCGTTGTAGCCACCTACAGCAAAATTCATTTCCCAGCCATAGTTGGGCGACCAATGCCAATACAACACATCTTTTCCTTGAGTGTACCAGTTCCATTCCACTTCGCGCCAAAGTTGGTCAATGTCCGCAGCCAGCTGCTTTTCGGCTTCATTTCCGTTTTTGAAATATTCGGCAACGGTTAAAAGTCCCTGAATCATAAAAGCTGTTTCCACCAAGTCGCCGCCATCGTCTTTTTTGCTGAATGGCTGAACTTTACCGGTTGGCCCGTTGAGCCAGTGCGGCCAGGCTCCGTGAAAGCGATCGGCTTTGGCCAGATAACTCACTATTTTCTGAAAGCGGGCAAGTCCTTCTTCTCGGGTAATGAATCCACGTTCGATTCCTACCAAAATGGCCATTACACCAAAACCTGAACCGCCCAACGTAATTACATTTTGGTCGTTTTGCGGGTAAATTCCGTCCAGATGGATCCGTTCGCGGGCCATTCCTGAAGTGGGTTCGGCGCCGTCCCAGAAATACCGGAAAGTCTGGTGCTGAATTTTGGTCAGCAGCGAGTCGTCGGAAATGGTGGTTGAATCGGAAGCCTTGTTGGTTTTTGCAGGATTGTTGCACGAAATCATCCATCCGGCGAAAAGAGTAACAATGGCGAGTATTTGTATTTTCTTGTTCATGTTATTTAGCTTTTGGTTGAACCCACTTCGGGGTTCCAACCGGTTACTTTTATTTGCCACCGGTTACACCGGTGGTTATTCAGATTAAAGTCTTTCAGACTTTTTACAACTTGTAGGTAAATCCGAGCTTGGTTAAACCAGCTTGAACTTCAGGCGCCGACATCAGTAATTTCCAAAGCAGGCCTGTCCGGTAATTTTCAATCATCACAACAATGGGGCCCTGATCGATCGCCAATGTTGAGGTTGCTGTCCAGCCTTCGGTCAGGTTAATGGCATCGTAAAAACCATAATCGCCCCACAGCCGGTCGCCGAGTTTGTAATAGAAAAACCGGATGGCATCCATCGATTCGGCTGGTGTAAAAGGAATCGACGAGATAGCTGCTGTTGGCGAAATGATTCCCAAATCGTTGGTGGGCGAGTGTGCCGAATAACCGTTATTGTTGTCGCTCGCTGTCAATCCCCAGCAACTGGCGCTGTAACCCACAAAATTGTTCGGATTGTTGATGCAATGTGCCCGGTTGATCAGCGAATGATTGACATTTTGTTCCCGGTAATCGCCATACTTGTCGGAGAGCCCATTGGGGTTGATGCCTAAAAATGAATAGTGGGCAAAAAATAACGGGCCGCCATAGTCGTATCCGAGCGGAAGCTTAATTCCGTAGAACGATTTGCCATTTTTGATGGCTCCGTTGCTGGCCCAGCCTTCGTGATACACGTCGGCCGAAATCGGGTAGGTAGGCGACGAAGCTGCCATGATGTAGGTAATCAGCGCTTCGTTGTAACCTTTGATCTGGTGATTCATTTCCCAGTTGTAATTGGGCGACCAATGCCAGTATAAAACCTTGCTTCCGCTTTTGGTGTACCAGTTCCATTCCACAGCCTTCTGCAATTCGTTGATTTTATCGATCACGTACTTTTCAGTCGAAACAGCCGAATTCAGGTACTGTCTCACTGTGAGCAAACCAGCCACCAGAAAGGATGTTTCCACCAGGTCGCCGCCATTGTCCTTGGTGCTGAATGGCTGAACTTTTCCGGTCACACCGTTCATCCAGTGCGGCCAAACGCCATGAAAACGGTCGGCTTTCTCCAAAAAATCGACGATCTTTTTCAGCCTTTCCACACCCTCGGTGCGGGTAATAAAACCACGCTCCATGGCCACCACCATCGCCATCAGGCCAAATCCCGAACCTCCGGAAGTCACAATATCTCCGGATGTGTTTCGCTCGCGGGCCAATCCGCTGGTAGGGTGCCCAAAGTCCCAGAAATAACGGAACGTTTGGCGCTGAACCAGCGTGAGCAGTTCGTCGTCGGAAATCACCGGGAACAGCGAAGTTGGGCTGGGTTGTGTATAGAAATTTCCTGAAAAACCAGCATACGGATAACCGTTTTCGGAAACCAGCGAACTGGCAATCTCTAGTTGGAATTTGAATAAGCCCTTCAGCTTCGATTCCGGTTTTGCGGTCCACAATTTTCGATCGGTTGAAGAAGTGAAGGTGAGTTTTTGGTTCGCTGTTCCTTGCTTCAGGCTAACTTTTGATGAAACGTCGGCCAGCGAAACGGCGTCTGAAAAAGCGAGTTTAATTTCAGGCTCCACCGAAATATCGGTCAGCCGAACGGTTGGATAATACGGTTTCGAATCGATCGTGAGCGACTGGATCGTTAGCGACGGAAGATATGTTTTAAACGAAACCGACATTCCGGCGAACGTTTCCTTCTTTTTACCTTTCAGAGCATTGGAAATATTGATTGAATACACCGAATTGACTGCCAGCGGCTGCGAGGTTGCCAGCGAGACCGTTGCATTGTTGTCGAGGTACGAAACTTTGTATGACACCGGCATCGAATTTTTGTCAAGCAGCCGGATACTTTGCCGCACGGTGGTGGTGTCGAGCTCCGATTCAAACCGGATCATCACAATTTGATCGGTTGGCAAATCCTTGTTCTCTTCGGTCAACGAAAGCATTTTGATGCCCACGTTTACCGAGATTAACTCGATTGTTCCCGGATTTTCAGGTTCGGGATCTTTCTCTGAACATGAAATTCCGGTTATCAGCGCCAGGAATAGTATCAATACCTTTCGAACACTCATAATTCAGGTTTAAATGAAAAGGCTGCCCGACTGTTTCAGCGAGCAGCCTTTGTGTGCACGGAAATACCCTTTTCTCTTTGAACTAACCTATTTTTCCGCGTTCATTATTGTTTTTATTTCAGCCTGAGTCAGCGCTTTGTTAAAGATGCGCAACTCATCCATCAGGCTTAAATCTGAGAAGTGGTTCCAACCAGTAAAGCGTGGTGCACCCGACATGATGGAAAGAATATCGCAACCGGTCCAGTCGATTCCGCCGAAGGTGCCCTGTTTGGCAATTTCGCCGTTGATGTAAACCACGCACTCGGTTCCCGAAATGGTGTAGGCAAAGTGGTTCCATGTTCCAGTTGTCGGATCGACATCGGCAGCAGCTCCTCCGTCGAACCACGAATCGGCAGTTCCGTTTCCGGCATTCAGTTTAAAGCGCTGTTTTCCCCCGGCATTTTCACGGAAGAACCTGAATCCTGAGGTTCGGTTGTTCATTGCTGTCGGTGCTGCAGCATCGGGCGGACCCATCACCAAAATACCGGCACGGTCGGGAGTTGCGTTGATCTTCATCCAGAATACGGCACTGAACGTGCTGTTTTTCAGGTTAGTTGTTGGGAATGTGAGGTAAGAATCAGCGGCGCCGGCATACGCTTTACCCAGCTTTCCGTCGGCAAAAGCCGGCGAGCCTACTTTTGTCGCATCCGATTTGCTGATCAATTCCTTGTAGTTTCCTTCAAACGGCATGTAGAAAATTTCGCCCGCGTATTTCGCGGTGTATGGCTTGTCGTTCTGCATGATGGTCTGGATTTCATCGGCGGTCAACGCTTTGTTGAAGAAACGCATTTCGTCGAATTTGCTTAAATCTGATTTGTGGTTCCAATAAGCAAACCCAGGTTCTCCGGAAGCGATTGAAATCGTGCTGCAACCTGTCCAGTTGATACCGGTATTCGGTACCGAGCGGGCCACTGCACCGTTGATATAGATAACACAAGCTGTTTTCGAAACAGTGAATGCCAAATGAACCCAGTTGCTGTTTGGTAATGCAATAACGTCGCCGTCGTTCCAGGTTTCTCCGGCACCGGTTCCAACGTTCAGTTTGAAGCGTTGCGAGGTTGCACTGCCTTCGCGGAAGAAACGCAAGCCTTTGGTGCGGTCTTCGCCTCCGGGACTAATGGAAATGATACCTGCACGATCGGGATTTGAATTGGCTTTATACCAGAAACCGGCGGAAAACTCTTCGCCAGTCAGTCCGGCCAATGGGAAAGTGAGGTACGAATCGGTTGCGCCCATAAAAGCATTTGTGCCCTTCAAAGCCTCACCTGCAAAAACCGGCGATCCAACTTTGGTGGCTTCCTTGAAACTGATTTTCTCCACGAAATCGCCATCAAACGGCATATAGAACGTTTCGCCGGCATAAAGCGGAGTGTATGGCGGTTTCTTTTCGAAATTAACGGTGGTATTGGTCACTTTCCCATTCAGGTCGGTGGCTGTGACGGTTAATTTGTGTGCTCCGTTGGTCACTTTGTCGAACAGGTATTCCTGAACCAACCGGCGATAGTCTTTAAATGTATTGAACGTTGCAATCTGTACGTTATCGATTGAAAGCACAACCGATTTCAATTCGATATCATCAGTAGCCTCAAATTGAATATTTACAGAGGCAATCAGCGTAGGAACCTGAATTTTAGTTCCTTCAGTCGGATATTTGATTGTGATGACCGGTGCAGTAGCATCAGGCCCCGGATCAATGGCAGTTATCGGGTCAATGCCTTGGTTACATGCCGTGGCAAAAACGATGGCAAATAAACCAACTAAAACATATTTGAATATTTTCATAGTATCAGAGTTTTAAATTGATCAGTTAATTAGTTTTTGCTTTCAGTCCAGGTAATAAGTCAACCTGAGTCTGCGGATAAGGCAGGAAGATTTTCGATTCGGTGAACGATCTTCCGTCGTAGCTTAGTTCGCTGGATTTTCCCAACCGAACCATATCGTAAAAGCGGGTTCCCCATTCCATCGCCAGTTCGGCAAATTTTTCATCCATCACCTGTGCATTCGAAACCGAGGTCAGCGGAGCCAATTTGGCGCGTGAGCGAACAGCGTTTACGGCAGCCAATGCTGTCATCGACGAGCTGGAAGCTCCCTGTGTCAATGCTTCGGCATGCATCAGCAAAATTTCGGCATAACGAATAATCGGGAAATTTTTGTTGGTGCCATAATCGGTTCTGCCGGGAGTTAACTGGGCCGATGGCAAATAATGTTTTCCACTGGCAAACATGGCGCGGGCGTAATCGTTAATGCGGTCGCCCGAGCGGGTTGTATTGGTAATCCAGCTTGGCAAGGTGGCGTATTTGGCATCCTTTTTAATTTCAGCAATACCGCGGTTGGTAAACAGCACGCTGGTTTCCAGACGTTCAGTTTCACCACGATCGAGCATGAATTTAATAAATTTCAGGCTTGGTTCATAAAATCCCCATCCATCGCCGGCACCGGTCACTTTTGGGGTCCAGCCCTGTGGTCCAAAAAATGCAAACAGGTAGCTGTAATTATCTCCCGAACCTTTGCCAAAATCGGAGTACTGCAATTCGAGCAGGTTTTCGGTATTCAGTTTGCCTTTTATTTTGAACAGATCGTAGAAACTTGTTTCCAATGCAAATTCATTGGAACTGATGATTTGCGAAGTGGCGTCGGCAACAGCCTGATAGTTTTTCAGTTCGAGGTTTGCCAAAGCTTTAATGGCCAGAGCTGTATATTTGCTCATTCCACCTTTAATGTCGGTGCGTTCGTTCGGGTGCATGTTAGGCAACAGCGGAATCGCTTCGTCCATTTGCGCCGAAATGTGTTTCATCACTTCGTCTTTGGTTGCAGGTGTGGCCACCAGTAATTCCGATGGATCGGAACTGGTCGGGATATAAACGCTTCCCCAAACCCTCGACAGGTTGAACAACAAATAAGCGCGCATCACTTTGGCTTCGGCAATGTATTGGTTTGCCTTGGCTGCGTCGGCACCGGCTTCTTTGTATTTTTCAATTTGTTCCATGGCCGAATGGGCAGTGAAAATGTCCATGTAGTGGTTCTGCCAAACCGAGTTATACATCCAGTAATCCTTGTCGTAGTTGTATTTATCGGTTTCGGCATAATTCTGCTGGTCGCCCAAACCACCGGCATTCACATCGTCGCCGCGTACGGCAATCAACGGAAAGTCTTCCCAGCCCCGGCTATAGAAATCGGCATACATGCCAATCAATGGCTGAATCATATTGCCTGAAAGGGTATAATCGGTAGCACCGGTAAATGCTTTGTTTTCAGCCGGCTCATCCAAAAGGTCCTGACACGCTGTTGTCGCAATCAGCGAAACAAGTAAGGTAAGCGTGAGTAAATTATTTATTCGTTTCATAGTGTAATCGTTTTAAGAATTAGAATTTGACATTTAACCCGATGGTATAAACAGCAGGAATTGGATAAGTCTGCGTATCAATTCCGTTTGCCACTTCAGGATTGAAGCCGTTGTATTTGAAAACGGTCAACGGGCGTTCGGCTGTCAATGAAATCCTTGTATCAGGAATTTTCACTCCGGAGAGTTCTTTGCCTTTCAGGTTATAAGCGAGTTGAATATTTTGAATCCGGAAAAACGCACCGTCTTCCACAAAATAGTCGCTCATTTTCTGGTTCCAGCCCTTGCGTAATCCGGCTGATGACGGATATTTGCTCGAAGTACCTTCGCCATGCCAGCGGTTGATGGCCAAATCGGCGTCGAGGTTACCATCGGCCGTCCAGATCAGTTCACCACGCTTGCGGTTCAGGATTTTATTTCCCATCTGACCCATCCAGTTGGCCGAAAAATCGAAGTTTTTATAGGTAATCGCGATGTTTCCACCGTACATGAAATTCGGGAAATAAGATCCCAGAACAACACGGTCGTCGTCGTTAATCACGCCATATCCGGCTTCGCCTTCCTGTTGCTGATCCTGATATTTTAAATCGCCCGGTACAGCAGTTGCCGGGGCCGATGGGTCGGCATCAATTTCGGCCTGATTTTGGTAAACGCCCAGCACTTTGTAGCCAAAGAATGCCAGCAAAGGTTCGCCCACAATCGAGCGCTGACGGAACTCGGCCGATCCGCCGTCGATGTATGGCTGTCCGTAAAGGTCGCGAACTTCATTCTTCAAGGTTGAGAAATTAACGCCAACGTTATAGCTTAAATCTTTCGAAACTTCGTTGCTCCAGTTGAGTGCCAGTTCAATTCCCGAGTTGCGAATAATACCCACGTTTTTCAAAACGCTTCCACCAACCGAAGGAATTTTGACATAGATGGCGGCATTTTTGGTGTCGCGGATGTAATAATCGGCATCAACCGACAAGTGATTTTTAAATAAGCGGGCAGTTGCTCCAATATTTGTTTCTTCGGTAACTTCCCATTTCAACGACGAGAAAGTGCTCGATGTTTTGGTTCCTGAAACCAGCACACCGGCAATGGCTGTATTGACTACTGAAGTTGTTGTGGCACCGTCGCTGGCCTGGATTTTATCGTTACCCAGTTGTCCCCAGCTACCGCGCAGTTTCAGGTAGTTGATTACTTTATTGTCTTTCATGAAATTTTCTTCAGAAACAACCCAGCCTGCACCAATTGTTGGGAAATAACCCCATTTCTGCTGATATTTTGAGCTGCCGTCGGCACGCATTGTACCGTAAACCAGATAGCGATCCATAAAATTGTAGGAAATACGGCCGAAATAGGAAATACCGTATTCGCGGCGGCCATCGTCGCCAACTCCGGTTACCGGAATAGTTTCTGATTGGCTGATGTACCACGCCTGTTCCTGATCAGTCGGGAAATTCAAACCCTGAGCACTCAGTCGGTTGTAAGTTTCGTCGCGGTACGATGTACCAGCCATTGCCGTGAAACTATGTTCCCCGAATTGATCGGCATAAGTCAAAACATTATCCCAAATCTGATTCGAATACGTAATTGCATTTTTGGTCAATGACGCATCAACCCGCTGGAAGTTGGTACTTGCAAAGAATGGCAAGCGCACATAACGTTCATCAAGCGAAGTGAATGCATGATTATAAGTGGTTTTGAAATTCAGTTTCTTTGGAAGTATCTCTACATCGGCATAAAAATTAGCGAGCATTTTACGGATTTTAATCCGGTTTTCGCTCAGGTCGAGTGTCGGGAAAGGATTCTGCCCGCTACGGTAACCAAGGTTTTGAGCGCTGGCGTAGTATTTTGGCCAGGCGGTTGTACTTTGTTCGTCGTAAACTGGCAAAACAGGCACAGCAAAATAGGCCTGGTTCCATGCACCTGATTCGTCGTCGTATTTGGTGGCATTACTGAAAATGATATTTCCGCCGATAGTCAGCCAATCGGTGGCTTTAAAGTCAATTTTATTCCGGAGATTGAATCGTTCATAATCGTTTTTCATTTTCAGGATACCTTCCTGACCAAAATAGTTGGCTCCGATGGAGTACGAAGCTTTTTGGTTTCCTCCGGTAACATTGATACTGTGGTTTTGAATGGGTGCATTGCGAAGGATTTCCTTGTACCAGTCGGTATTCACATCAGGAACATTCGGGTTAATGCGGCTGCGGCCATAACGTTGCATGGCATTCAGGATGAAACTGGCGTCGGCCGCTGAACCCGACTCGAGAGCCATGGTTGCAAACTGTTCGGCGTTGGCCATTTTCAATACATTCTGGGCAACCTGAGTTCCGTAGTAACCGTCGTAACTAATTTCGGTTTTCTGGTTAATTGCTCCTGATTTGGTTTCGATTAAGATGACCCCGTTAGCGGCACGGACACCATAAATGGCGGCGGCCGATGCGTCTTTCAAAACCGAGATTGAAGCAATATCGGCAGTATTCAGGAAATCGATGTTATCGAAAAACATTCCATCGACCACATAAAGCGGTGCTTCGTTATTGGCACCGGGATAGGATCCAACACCGCGAACGCGAATGGTTGGTGCATCGCCCGGACCCCCGCTGCTCACCACCTGCAATCCGGGAACTTTTCCCTGAAGAGCCTGCATGGCTTGCCCGGTTGGCGTTTTCGCCATTTCCTCCGTTTTTATCGTTGTAATCGACGAGGTAAGGTCTTTGACATTTAATTTACCATAGCCAACTACAATTACTTCGTCAACCATTTCGGTGCTGGTTTCCATCGATACATTAATAACCGACGAATTGTTTACGGCAATTTCTTTGGTTTTCATCCCGATAAAGCTGAAAACGAGCGTGCCGTTTCCGGGGGCCTGAACGGTGTAATTACCATCAAAGTCGGTAATTAAGCCGGTAGTTGTGCCTTTTACCAGAACACTTACGCCTGGAATGGGATCACCATTTGCGGAATCAGTAACTTTCCCCTTCACTGTAATGGTATTTTGAGCGAAGACGAGCGATACTGACAAAAGAAGATTCAGTACAACAATTAGTTTTTTCATAGTCTCTTGTTTTAGTTAACAAAAATTCGCAAATCAAAGCTACGATACCTCTTCCCGAAAGAAAAACAAATCGGTACACTACTGATTCATCACTCCGGAAAGATGTTGAAGAGCATTGCATTTTTACCTCACCATCTTCAGAAAAAAGAACATTAATGGTTTGGTATTGAATAAGTTGTTTTCATCGCATTTTTCATTTTTCTGTAACGGCAAAGTGCAAAAAAAGGTTTTGGAATGAAGTGGTTTTTATCATTCATTACCAAATCACAACTATTTTATGTTTTAATTTGAATTGAAACTGCACATTGGATGTTCGATTTTTACTACTTTTAATTTCTCTTAAACCCAAAACGGCCAATGATCAGACTACCGAAGCCCACACGGGGAGTAATTGCTGCACTCTTGTTTTTATTGGGTTTCCCTTTTTTTTCGGGAGCCATGCAGGGCCTTTACCTGAAAAATTACACCAAACAGGAATATCAGGCTGCCAATCAAAACTGGTCGGTTGCTCAGGATGCCAAGGGTTACATGTATTTTGCCAACAACATTGGGTTGCTCGAATTCGACGGTATTACCTGGACGCTTTATCCCGCTCCGAACGGAGCAATTATTCGTGCCGTTGCTGTTGACAGTCACAACAGAGTTTTCACGGCCGGATACCGCGAACTGGGGTATTGGGAGCGCAATGAACTTGGGCGCCTTGAATACCAGTCGCTGAAACAGGATGTTGAGCAGAATTTTACCACCAACGAGGAGTTCTGGAATGTGATTACGCTGAAGGATCGCGTTTATTTCCAATCGTTTTCAAAAGTATATATCTACGATTACCGGAAATTTGAGGTAGTCCGCCCTGAAGGATTCATCAATTCCATTTCCGATGGCGGCGATTGCATCTTTGTCAACATTATGGACAGAGGTGTTTATCGGCTATCGGGAACAAACCTGTCGCCCTACCTGGTCGATCCGGTTTTTAGCAGCCGCGAGATCCGTTTTGTGCTTTCCATTTCAGACAAAAAACTGATCGGCACATCAAACGGCGGTTTATTGCTTTACGATGGAAAAACACTTGTTCCGTGGCCCGAAGACCAAACGGCTTATTTTAAAAAGAATCTGATTAATCGCGGATGTATTTCGCCCGATGGCCGCATCATCATTGGGACCATTCTCGACGGTGTTTCTATTTTCGATCCGCAAGGCAGGCTCCTTCACCGGTTTAATAAAGAAAGCGGTTTGCAAAACAATACGGTTTTGGGTGTAATTGCCGACAAAAACCAGAATACCTGGATGGCACTCGATAAAGGCATCGGATTTATTTCTTATTTGCCCGATCCGTCGTTTACGATTTTTGAGCGAAACGAACCGGGAGCTGTTTACACTGCGGCAATCTACAATCATAAATTGTATCTGGGAACCAACCAGGGATTGTACTCGAGGCCAGTAAATGCGCTGAGCGATCCTTTTGTGCTTGTTCCTGAAACGCAGGCGCAGGTCTGGGATTGCCGGGTCATCGACAACCGGCTGTTTGTCAACCACAACAAGGGAACATTCGAAATCGATGGCGAGAATGTCCGGTTTATCCCGGGTTCCGGAGGTGTTTCAATTGTTGAAAATCCGCTTAAACCAAATTCGCTGGTTCAGAGTACCTATTCCAACCTGGTTTTCTACAAAAAGGAAAATTCGCAATGGAAAACCGATCGGGTCATATACCGGTTCAACGATTTGATTCGATACATCGAAATTGACCATTTTGGCAACTATTGGGCCAGCCACATGTACCGAAGTGTCTTCCGGCTAAGGTTCGACGAAAACGATTCGCTGGTGTACAACAAGTATTACGGCGAGCAGGTGTTTGGGAAAGACAATAATAATCATGCCTTTAAGGTTGAGAATCGCATTGTTTTTACCACCGGCGAAAGATTGTACACCTTCGACGATCTCAACGACACCATAACCGAATATGCGGTGATGAATGAAAAACTGGGTGATTTCAGGAGAGCAACCCGAATAATTTCGGCTCCCGGCAACCGCTATTGGCTGATCACCGATAAAGCGCTGGGGCTTTTCAGCATTCAGAACACAAACGTCAAAAAAATCAAGGAATATCCGACGGGGCTGTTCAATAACCAATTGATAACCGGTTACGAAAACATTGTTCCGGTTACTGCCGGGAAAGCTATTCTTTGCCTCGAAAACGGCTATGCCCTGCTGAATGCCGACACAATCAGCCCTGCCTCGCAAATTTCGGAGAAGAAGCCCGAGTTACGCCGGATAACCATCAGCGGGTTGAACGATCAGTTTGCCGATTTGCCGCTGACGGGAAGAGATATTGTTTTGCGCTACAACCGGAACAACCTGCAACTTCGGTTTTCGTTCCCGTTCTTCAGCAGCGACAACATCAGGTATCAGTCGTTTATTGAAGGACTCGATCAGCGCTGGTCGGAGCCGCTCGAAAAACCAATCTTCAGCTTTAAACGCATTCCGGTTGGACATTATGTGATTAAAGTGAAAGCGGTAAATTCGTGGGGAGAATCCAGTCAGGAATACTCGGTTGGTGTCGATATTCTTCCTCCGTGGTACCGTTCAACTCTGGCATACCTTGGATATTTCCTGATTATCTTGAGTGGATTGCTGATATTCAGGCAGAACATTATTCGCCGGACCCGCCAAAAGGAAAGCCGCGAACGCGAGGAACAGGAACGTGAACTGATTAAGCTCCGGAATGAAAAGCTTCAGGCCGAGCTCTCGTTTAAAAGTTCGGAATTGGCCAGTTCAACGATGGCAATCATCAAGAAGAATGAGTTCCTGATGGAAATGAAGGAAATGCTGCAAAACCAGAAAGAGCAATTGGGCACCCGGTATCCTGATAAATATTACGACCGGCTGGTGCAGAAAATTGACGACAACATGAGCAGTCAGGATGACTGGAAAGTGTTTGAAGCCAACTTTGAGCGGGCACACGAACAATTTATGAAAACACTGACCGATAAATATCCTGACCTAACACCCAGCGACTTGCGGCTGTGTGCCTTCCTCCGGATGAACCTGTCGTCGAAAGAAATTGCGCCGTTGCTGGGTATTTCGGTTCGCGGTGTGGAAAACCATCGTTACCGCCTCCGCAAAAAAATGAACCTGGATGCCGATAGCAACCTGACTGACTTTATGATCAGGTTGTAATTAGGAGTCTGAGTTTATTTTTTCACCTTGAACAATTCTTTCTCGTCAACTTTTTTGACCACAGAGCTATCGTTCAGTAGTTTGTTAATTGCGTTAAACGGGGCAACAACAATTTCGTCGCCTGTTTTTAGCCCATCAAGAATTTCAATGCTTTCACTATCCTGAATTCCCGTTTTTACAGGTTGCTTGGAAACTTTTCCATCTTTATAAAGGAAAACTACCTCTACTTTTTCATCATCTTCTTTTTTGGATACCTGAGTAGTTTCGGCCTCAGTTTCTGCTTTCGGATTTTCAATATCTTTCTTTTCCTCCTTATCGTTGGCTTTTAACGAACGTGTGGTGACCGCCTGAATGGGCACAGAAATAACATTTTTTCTCGTTTCGGTCTGAATGTCAACTGTTGCTGACATACCGGGGCGGAACGGATATTTAGTCGTTCCAACAGTATCAATCAAGTCTTTATAGGAGTCTTCGAGCAGTAAAATTTTTACGCTGAAATTAGTTACCTGGTCCGTGGATCCACCTACAACGTTGGCCGAGTTGGCAATTTCGGTAACTTTTCCCTTGAATTTGCGCCCAAGGTAGGCATCTACTTCTACCAAAGCCGTATCATTAAGGTTGACCCTCACAATGTCATTCTCGTTTACATCAACTTTTACTTCCATCAGCTGAAGGTTGGCAATCACCATCATTTCAGTTCCGGCATACATATTGGTTCCAACAACGCGCTCTCCTTTCTCCACATTCAGGCGGGAAACAGTTCCGTCCATCGGAGCATAAATCTTGGTTTTGACCAGCTGTTCCTGTGCTTCGGCAACCGAAGCTTCTGATGACTTAACTGCAAACTGTGCCGCTTTAACTTCTGCTTGTGCCACTTTAAACGAAGCCTCTGCGGTTTCAAAATCAGATACAGGAATGGTTTGCTGTTTGTATAGCGACTGGGCTCGCTTGAAAGCCATCTCGCTTTCAATAAGTCGTGCCTCGGCCTGGGCAAGGCGGGCCTGAGACGAACTTAAACTTGCCTGAGCCCGATTGTAAGATTGAATGTAAATATCGGGTTTGATGACTACCAACAACTGACCTTTTTTTACTTCATCTCCTTCTTCAATGTTCAGTTCTATAACTTCTCCGGAAACATCGGGACTAATTTTCACCTCGGTTTCGGGCTGAACTTTACCGTTTGCAGTAATCAATTCGGTAATGGTTTTGCTCTCAACAATTTTTGTTGCTATGTTGATTTCAAATTCCTTTCCGAACCAACCCATTTTTTTACCGGCTACAAGAAAAATAATAATAACCACTGCCAATACAATTCCAAAAGGAAGCAGTTTATTCGATTTCTTCTTCATTTTTCAAAGTTTTGTGTTATTGGTATGGCCACCGTTATTAAAATTACAACAAATCCATGAGCAAAAATGTCATTTGTAAATGCTTTCATAAAAACTTTCATTCTCAATTGGTGTTATCTGTTCTTATGAAAAAGCATTTCGAGTGTCTGAACTGCTTTTGGCACTGAATTTTAGTAATTTAATACCCATATTTGGATGAATCAATCAAAATTGAATGTTGACCAGACTTTTGCCGGATTATCCATTCAGGATATGCCTTTTGAGGCGTTTCTTGATCGGTTGAAGTCGGCTATGAAAAATGTGTTTTATGTCCGTGCTGACGTGAATCAGCTTGCCGTTAAGCGGGGAATGCCGCCCTTTGTAATGCGTGAAATAATGAATATGAATCCTTTGGCTGTAGGAATACCAAAGGCTTATGGAGGCCGCGGATGCAAAATGGAGGAAAACATTGCTCTGCTTGCTGCTGCTTCGTATGAGTCGCTGGCCTTGTCATTAACTTTTGGAATTAATTCGGCCTTGTTCCTCCAGCCTGTTGCCAAATATGCACAGGAAGAAGCCAAAGCTCCTGTTTTCGAACGTTTTTTGAAGCATCAGAATATGGGTGGGTTAATGATAACCGAGCCCGGTTATGGAAGTGATGCGTTAAATATGCAGACGTCTTTTGTTGAAAAGGAATCTGGTTACCATCTTCAGGGAATAAAGCATTGGGCAGGGCTAACCGGATGGGCCGAGTTTTGGCTTCTCACAGCAAGGGAACGAAGTCAATCGGGCGATTTGAAGCGTGATATTGATTTTTTTATTTGCGATGTAAATAGCCCGGGGCAGCAGATTGTTGTTGAAGAGTTTTACGAAAACCTTGGTCTGTACCAAATCCCTTACGGACGAAATCGCCTCGATGTTGAAATCCCCAAAATACAAAGGCTGATCCCTGAATCGACCGGAGTTAAAATGATGCTGGATTTATTGCATCGCAGCCGGATGCAGTTTCCGGGGATGGCTATGGGATTTATTCAGCGTTTGCTCGATGAATCACTTGCGCACGTTCGTCAGCGCCAGATAGGAGGCAAATCGCTTTTAACTTACGATCAGGTTCAAAACCGACTGGCCAAACTTCAGGCTTCTTACACCATTTGTTCGGCTATGTGTGTCAATAGTAGTCAGAAAGCCGGAATTGAGAATGATCTTGCTCCTCATGGTTTGGAAGCCAATTCAGTAAAGAGTGTGGTAACCGATCTGATGCAGGAAGCCGCGCAGTCGGCCACTCAGCTTGTTGGGGCACAGGCCTATAAACTGAATCATATTGCAGGACGAAGCATAACCGATAGCCGGCCGTTCCAGATTTTTGAGGGTTCAAATGACATTTTGTATGCCCAAATTTCGGAGAATCTGGTGAAGATGATGAAGAAGTCCAAAGAAGAAAACCTGTTTCAATTTTTGAAAGGATATGACCTTACAGCCAAATCGGCCTCATTTCTGAAGGATCTGCTGAATTTTGAACTTAATCTCAATCTTCCGCAACGTAAAATGGTGGAACTCGGACAGGTTATTGGTCGCGTGGTTTCTTTCGAGATGGTCATCAATCTTGGTGAGAAAGGGTTTCGAAGTGATCTGATCAATAACGGACTTGCGATGCTGAATCAGGAAATAAACTCGCTGATGAGTTCATTCAGGCATCCGAATCAAACTTCAATTATCGAGGATTATCAGGACGACAGTTCATGGTTAAATTTTACTCATGCCTAAATCGAAGAGTAGAGATTAAGAAATAAAAAGAAACATTGCACGTTCATTAAACTGATCAGGCAACAAAAGAGGTGGTTTTTGCTATTTTTGCGGTCATTCAAATTAAATTGTACAAACAATGAGTTATCACTCTTACGTAATTTATGCTCCTGAATCGGGTGACTTTTTTTACGGATATTTTGAAGACCTTGAAAAAGTAATGGAATTGCACAACACGGGTCAGATACCTCCAACACGTGGGAAAAATCCCTGGGTATTGTTGTATTCCGAAAGCTTCGAAAACCGCGTGAGGGCGATCAGGCAGGTTAGTTTCTACCGTTCAGTAAAGGGCCAGCGATTTCTTCGGAACGTTTTGAATTTTTAATTGCAGAAATTGTTGGTTCCATTATTAACATGAGCAATGAGTGATTAACAACCCGTTGTTGATAAATAATTGGCTGACTTACATTGTTTTGATCAATCTTTTGTTGTTCTTTAGTAATTTTGTAATCGATTTAAACAAAAATAGACCATGAAGAAAATTATTTTAGTTGCAGTAACATTGGGTCTGCTGGCTAGTGGGTGTAAGGTATTCAAGTCATCCAAAAAGAGTGAAGCTGTCCCAACAACAGAAGCTACTACCGAAACCAAGGTATTCTCGGTCCCGGCTCCAAAACCAGCTGTTCGCGAAAATCCGGTTTCAGATACGATGTATGAAACTGCTGATAAAGCAGCTACCGGAACCAAGCCGGTTTCCATGCGCAGCGAGAAGTTTACCATGTCAGCCGAAGATCAGGCTACTTACGGAAGCAAAAGTTA
>CAYRBM010000107.1:0-18002 GCA_964422425.1 uncultured Odoribacter sp. | reverse complement strand
GCGGCCCCAATCCTGTCAGGACAAAACAAGCTGGTTGAGACCTACCATAACCCCGTTATTCCGGGCGATATCCCTGATCCTTCCGTGATTCGTGTGGGTGAAACGTATTATGCAGCCGGAACAACTTCTGATTTTGCCCCAAACTATCCGATTTACGAATCAAGCGATTTGGTCAACTGGAAACAAATTGGCTCCATTTTTAACCAACGACCATCGTGGACTTCAGATAGTTTTTGGGCTCCCGAACTGTACTATTTCAATGAAACTTTTTACGTTTATTACACAGCCAAACGAAAAGGCGACAGGGTTTCATGCATAGGCGTAGCAACGACTAAAGATCTTCGGAAGGGCTTCACTGACCATGGGATCATTGTTGATTGGGGCAAGGAAGCCATCGATGCGTTTATTTTTCAGGACGATGACCAGAAACGGTATATCAGCTGGAAAGCTTATGGATTAAACAAAGAGCGCCCAATTGAAATCCTTGCATCCGAATTAAGCGCCGATGGGCTGTCGCTGGTTGGCGAGCATTTCAGTCTCACCCGTTTCGACCAGGGCTGGAAAGGCGCCGGCGACGAAGGGCAGTGTCTGGTAAAACACGGCGAATATTATTATATGCTTTATTCGGTGGGTGGTTGCTGCGATAACCGGTGCGACTACCGGGTAAGGGTTTCGCGTTCGAAAAACCTGAAAACCGGATGGGAACAATTTCCAGCACCCATTCTTCAAGGCAGCAATGTATGGAAATGTACTGGCCACGGCACTTTGGTGACTACTCCCGATAACCGATGGTTTTACTTGTACCACTCCTACAACGCCACCGATTTCGAATATGTTGGACGGCAAGGAATGCTTGATGAGTTAATATGGGATGAAACAACCGGATGGCCTCGTTTCAAAAACGGAAATACACCTTCAGTAACCGCAGAAATGCCTTTCCCAAATACGCAGCAGGTTCGCGACTCGGTTTATTCTGACGATTTTTCGACCAATAAAAACCTGATGTTGTGGCAATGGGATTTGAATGAGCCGAAACCTGAAATCAGCATTCTAAATGGATTGCTCACGCTTTCAACTCATCAAGATGGACTTGCTTTTACAGGAATAAATCCTAAAACCGGAAGCTATTCGTTTGAAGCCGAACTGGCCAGACAAGCTGCTCAAAGCGGAATTGGGATATACGGAAACTCGAAAAACCTGTTGGCATTCACAGCCAGTCCGTCCAACCTGATTCTTTTTCAACTGAAAAAGGGAAATAAAGAAATTCTGGCAGAAATTGCAATTCCAGAAAAAGCAATCATTTCGCTTAAACTTAAAGCCCTGTATGGCCGTATTTACCAATTCTTCTACACTACCGATCAGAAAAACTGGCTTCCGATGAAAATACAAAACGACTATTCCATCAATGGTAATTTTCTTCCACAGTGGGGAGTTGCCATGCGAACCGGCCTTATAGTGGATGGAAAAGCAGGAGACTCGGGCGTATTCTCTTTCGTAAAAATGAGTTATAAATACTAATCAAACACTAGTGATCCTGCCTGATTAAAAAAATTCGATCCAGTACGAATTGTATGCCTGCATCATTTTTCCGGACATGAAATGAAATAGAATTGGTCTGCTTAGTTAATTCAATTTCTCCAACAGAAACTTTTTCTTTTAAACTTTCTTTATTGTTTTTTGTCGATTTCCACTCTGTCAGCTGTTTCTGGCGTTGCCAGATGCGGAAATCTGCCCCATCCGGTTTTTCGAAGTAAGAAATAGCTATCTGATATTTTCCTTCCGGAACATCATTCATCATGATGCGCACCATGCCTTCTTTTTCAGTTTGGATACGAAGACCACGATCCTGATTAACCTGCACATTTCCACCGATGGTTACATCCATTAACTGCGGAAAATAAACATGCTCTTTGGGCCGATAAACTTCCCGTAATTCGGGCGTTGGCTCCATTCTTGCTTTCAGAGGTCTGTCGCTGTAAAAGTACGCTACAGAAGTATAGTCAACCGGAAATTCATTTCGTTCCGGGCCATGTTCTATTCCATGAAAAATTTCCTTTTCGAACGACAATTTATCGGTCAGGTAAAACCGATAGGCTCCGGTCCGGTTCATCGGGAGTGAGTAGTCGAGCGAACCATGAAGCGGAAGGCTGACACCCCTGTCCCAACGATCCAGTAAAGCGTACCAGCCTCCATTGTAGTAATCTTCCGATCCCGTTCCGTGCAGCCTCATGCTGCCATCCACTGAAGTCGAATCGTCACCTTCGAAGAACAAAGTCATGCCTGGCCTCAGACCTTGAGCCAGATGCACTGTGCCGATGTAATGTCCTTTCCCTTCCGTCTTCAGGAAAGTATAATAATCTCCTTTTGGGGGATTAATTTGTCGCCTCCAGATGGAGTAAAATTTACCTTCAGCCTGAGCCATTCGCTGATTTTGATTGCAATAAACAGTAACAGTTACGGCAAGCTGGTTTTGTTTTACTCCATCTCTTTTTTTGTAGATCAGTTTCATACGGGCTGAACGGTCGTAAGGCATGGGCAGGTAACAATAGTTTTTGTCGCCATTTTTGCCAATCAGCATACTTCGCATGGCACCTTTTCCGTAGGCATAACCAAAAAAATCGGCCAACGGGGCATAAATCGCTTCAACTGTTTCGTCATCCCAGGTAGCCGACAGAATAACATCCTTGTATAAGCCTTCGAATGAATTACCTCCATCCACCTCAAAACCGGCAATGCGACCGGGTAATTGCGACTCGAAAACAGTAACTTCTTCTCCCGGATTTATGGTGTATGATTTTCGGGATGTCAATATTTCGGATGATCGACCATATTTAAAATCAGTTATTTCAGAAGAAATTCCCGACCACAAATCGCAAACCTCAGTTAACAGTTTCCTTTCTTCCTGAATGAAATTACCAGAGTACGATTCCACATCAACACCGGGTAAATTCCTGTACTGGATTTGGTGAAACATGATTCTTTTCCCACTGAAAACTATTTTACATGATTCGCGATAAAGAATTGGGATGTAGCAATAATAGCCGCCAACTTCATTTCCGCAAACCGGTTTTACAAAAGGAAATACTTTTCCCGAAAACAGATCGATAAAAGAAATAACCAATCTGGGCTTTTTTTCTCCGTCGAAGAAAAAAGAAAGCATATCGTTCGTGGGCGTTGGCGTCCAAATCCGCTGAATAACCCCCGGACCTTTTAAATCGGCCAAAATAAGTTGCTCATTTTCTTTCCGGAGAAAGGAATATTTGCCCGAGAATCCGTCGTCATTTCCACCTGTCCGGTCATAACTGGACAGTTGCTCCACCAGCTGACCGGTACGATAAGCAGGCAGCAAATCAACCCGTTTCAATAATTCCAGTTCGTCGGCCCATCTATGTTTTGTGCTGGTTGGATTTACAGAAATACCATTGAGGGCAACTGCTAAAAAGTAAAAAAGAAATATAAACTGAGGCGCTATTTTTTTCATGATCCGAGTAGATTAACAATCTAAAAATATTAAAACTGAATGGTATATAATAGTTCTCCTTTTTCCCCGCCATTATTTCCCTGTGAAGGCATAAAACTGGTAACTGCAAATTTATCGGGCTCAATCATTGCTATACCCGGATTGGCAAATGAAATGGAGCCGCCGGAAGTTTCGGGATGCAGGGTATAAAAAAAGCCACCATTCCCAAACAACAAGCGCCAGCTACTCCAGTCGCCCGAAGTAATCTGTGCCTCCTGAAGTACAAACTTTCCGGAATGTGAAAATCCGTTTCTGGCGCCAATGTTGCCTTTATATCCCATTTCCTGGATGTTGAAGTTGGCCACTTCATCTTTCCATGCCCGCCAGTCGCTGAAGTTATGCAGGATACCGAATGCCTGCTGGTCGCGAATCCCATTATCGTAATAATGAAATCCGATCAAAATGTCGGAATTCGCGGGATCAGTACCTTCAACAACCTGAATATCGGGTGTCCCCTCTGCATAATTAGAAAATGACCGATTGATTGATTTACTTAATCCGGGCTCATTGGCAATCAATTTGGCATACGACGAATAATACCTGATCTGCACATTGTTCGATCCCTGAACAACATCCTGTTCGTTGGCAACCAGATAGCCACTGCCCCATTTTTTAATGTATCCCTGATGTGCCCGGTCGCCCAGTTCGATGATGTTGGTCCAGATTTTCAGGTCGTTGCTTCCGGCCAGGTAAAGCTTAAAATGATCGGTTCCTGAAGTGGAATGATACACGCCCAAATACGTGTAGGCTTCGTCGGTTTTAACAATCCGGAGAACGTCCATCCCGTAATTTTTGCTATCCTTCACGTTGAATTGAGGATTGCTGTTTTTTACATTGTTGAGTTTATCGATTTTAGACTTAATCACACTATTTTCAGAAAACCACCAATTGTAGGCCACATGCAGATTGCGGGCATTGTTTTTTGCCTGAAATTCAGATGCCGGAGAACCGGTTTTTGATGCATTCCAATTGATAATCGAATTGCGGTAATCTTCCAAAGTCATGGATGATAACTGCTGTGCAGTTTTTTCACCCGAATCGAGCAGAAATTTGTACATCATGGCTCCCCAGCCCAGATCGTAATCGCGCATTTCTTCCAGAGAAGCAAGCGAATTTCCACATTTGCTCTTCAAATTCGTAATCAGCAAATTTCGCAACTCCGCATAAGTCATCGGCATTAGGACTGATGCCGACGCCCATTCAGTATAAATTAAAGTTTTGACCAGGATATTTTCATTCTTCGTGAGCGTAACCTGGGGCAACGGTTCGGTGTTCGCATCAGAGCAGCCAACAATAATCAGAAGAATTATTGCAATAACAGAGATTAAATTTCTCATTTTTAATCTATTAATTGGTCGAATCTTTTAATCCTGAAACAGAATAAGGAAGATCACCGGAAGACAAGCCGCGTGACTTATTCGGCTGATTGCTCATTTCCAGTTTTAAGGTTCCACCATTGACAATATCCTCATAGCGAATGTAATTCTTCGAATAGTTTTCGCCATTCAGTTTGGCCGACTGGATAAATACATTCTGCTGGCTGTTTGTTCCGGCCTCAATAACGAATTGTTTCCCGTTTTCCAGCGTGATGGTTGTTTTCCTGAATACCGGGCTGCCCAAAACATATTCGTCAGTTCCGGGGCATACGCTGTAAAATCCCATCGCACTCAACACATACCACGACGAAGTTTGTCCCTGGTCTTCATCGCCCGGATACCCATTCTCAGTAGAATTATAGAGTTTAGCCATCATTTCGCGAACGCGTGACTGTGCTTTCCACGGAGCGCCAGCATAATTATACAGGTAAATCATGTGCTGAATAGGCTGGTTTCCGTGTGCATATTGTCCGTTTTGAGCGACTTCCATTTCAGTCATTTCGTGTATTTTCCGTCCGTAAGTTCCCACATGCACCGTGTTTGGAACCGTGAATACCGAATCGAGTTTGGCCACAAATTTTTCTTTTCCGCCCAACAAATCAATTAAGCCGTTCACATCGTGAAAAACCGACCACAGGTAATGCCAGGCATTTCCTTCGGTAAATGGTCCTCCCCATTCGTAAGGATCAAATTTTGGCGTCCAGTTTCCACTTTCATCGCGCCCGCGCATAAAACCAACCTTCGGATCGTACATGTTTTTGTAGTTGAACATCTGGCGGGCAAACACCTCTCTGTAAAAAGAATTTCCGGTCATATCAGCCAGTTTGTAGCCACAAAAATCGTCGTAAGCGTATTCGAGCGTTTTGGCGGTAGCTTCCCTGTATTTTGGATATGGCACATAGCCCAGCGCAAAATATTCTCTCCAGCCGTCGCGACCATTTGCCGGGCCCCACGGGCCTTTGTCCATGGCTTCATGAGCGTAGGCTTTCAGTGCCCTCTCCGGATCAAAAGTCCGTATTCCTTTTACCCAGGCATCTGTAAGCAATGAAATGGCGTGATTGCCAATCATACTTCCGGCCTCGCCCGGAAACGACCACGAAGGCAACCAACCACACTGATCGTAGGAATCAAGCATTCCAGCCACGTAACGGCCGTGCATGGTCGGTTGCATCAAGGCGTTCAATGGAAATTGTGCCCGGAAAGTATCCCAGAAACCGGTATCGGTGTATAAATATCCCTGATGAACATTACCATCGTACGGGCTGAAATAATAAGGATTGCCATTGGCATCCACTTCATAGAATTTACGGGAGAACAAACTTGCACGGAAGTAGCAGGAGTAAAAAGTAGCGATCTCCTCTTCTGTTCCGCCTTCAACCAATATTTGGTTCAGGTGTTTGTTCCAGATTTCCCAGGCAGCCTGACGGGTTTCTTCCAGCGAATTAAACTGACCCAATTCATTTTTCAGGTTCAGTTCGGCTTGTTCGGGGCTGATGTACGACGAAGCTACTTTGGCCTGAACTTTTACACTATTGTCAAATTTTAGCCATGCGCCAACGCCGCGGCCTTCGCGCTCAGCTTCACCATCGTGCATTTCGCCCGTCCTGCTTTCCCAGGTTCCGTAGCTGCGAATGGGTTTGTCAAACTGAATAACAAAGTAATTCCTGAAATTTTCCTTTAGCCCGCGCCCATTGCGAACAAAGCCAATTACCTTGTTTTCTTTGGGCAAAATTTTCACATTACTGAGGCCGGTGTACCCGTCGAGAACCAGATACGACGCGCCTTTCGGAAATGAAAAGCGGAGGTGTGCACCCCGCTCAACCGGCGAAATTTCGGCAGTGATGCGATTGTCCAACGTAACCTTGTAGTAATTGGGTTTGGCAATTTCATTGTCGTGGCTAAACTTAGCCGCACGCTTAAACTGATCGACAACGAGATTTCCGGTTACCGGCATAAGCGAAAACACGCAGTAATCGTTGGTCCACGAGCTGCACTGGTGCGCCTGCTGAAACGACCGGATCGAATCTTTCTGGTACTGGTATTTCCACCCGTCGCCGTTTCGTCCGGTTTGCGGCGCCCAGGTGTGCATGGCAAATGGCAACGCCGTTGTTGGGTAAGTATTTCCGCGTGTCAGTTCAAAGCTGGAATTTGTTCCCTGCAAAGTATTGACATATTTAACCAGATCGGGCTGTTTGGCATTTGCAAACAACATCGGTGACAACAGAATCGTTAAGAATATCTTTTTCATGAAAGGGATTATTTTAAATTTTTTAGCACCTGTAGCGATTAAGTTATTTTATCCTGAAAAAAGAGCCGAATTCCTTAAAGTCATCCGGCTCTTCTATATTACCACTCAAGCAGCACTTTTACTCCTTCGGGACTGTTTTCGAACCCAAGTAAACAGGTTTTCCCCAGCTTGTCCCAAGAGTTTTTTGCATCTGCAATTGTATTGCCGGCAGCATCAGTCACCGTAACTTTCTTTGGTTCGGCAGGCAGCAAAATACGCATCACATTGTTGGTGTTAGCTGGACTTTTAGCCACAAACGAGTAACCGTTTTTACTGATTTTTTCATCGTAAACACGCGAAGCGGCTGCCAAAACCTGAGGAGTTTTGGGATTGTTAGCACGCTCAATGTTATACAAATAAGCCTGTTCTCCGGGCTGAACGGTTTTCTGGGTTAAAACTGGCAGTGTCGGATCAAAAAGATCGATCAGCTTGCCTTTGATGGTGTATGGTTCGGCACTGACACCCTCATCCATCACCGAAATAATTTCGAACGGACCGCGGTTCAGGTAAAAGTGATTTTTAAAGGTCAATTTTCCGGCTTTGGCTTTTTGCTCGTAAAGCTGTTTCACCACATCAACAAATTGTTTATCCTGATCAGCCTGAAGCACAAATTCTTTTGGGTCACGGCGCACCACTGAAACGGTTCCTTTGCCAACAGTATAAATACCTTCTTTTACAGTTTTTTCGAGACCTAGTTGCTCAAACAAATGTTCCGACGGCGCCAGATAATGGTTGTTTCCTTTGTTCCACCATTCCTGAACGGTCTGGAACGGGTCGTTGTCGCGGCCACAATATACCAGTGAGCCACCGTTTTTTACCCATTGGGCGATGTGCTGATGTACATCGGCAGTCATTGGTTTCATGTTCGAATACGACAAGATCAGAACTTTTATATCTTTCCAGGTTTCAGGATACGACACGTTTTCGAGGTGAACAATACTAACCGGAACACCGCGTTTCAGCAAGGGCAGGGTTTGTCCGTAAAAATTGGAAAGCTGCGGATCTTCGTATCCGCCATGCGTTGGAAAGCGCTGAAACATCAGTGAATTGGCCATTACTACGCCAATTCCGGATGAGCCGTTTACGCGATTTTCTGAAAGAGGCATCTGGTTCAATGAATTCACCATTACCTGCATTTGGGTAGAATAGAAACGTGGAATTCGTTCCTTTTTATCGCTGTTGGCACTGGTTCGGTACAGCCCTTCATAAATACGATCCGGCCAGGGCATGACTTCATAATCGGCAATCATCGGATAAAGCAGCTGAGCAGTAAAAGTGGCCTGATAATTTTTTTTGTAATCAACCCAGTCACGGGGCCAGTCTTCAATCGGGTCGGTCAGGAAAAACATTTTGCGGCCTGTTGGACGGGTCATCGATTCCATTGAACCGTATTCAAGGAAAGCGTTCTCGAAAACACGCTCTTTTTCTACCCCATTGAAATAAGTTTCTTCGCGCGATGTACCTGTCCAAACCTGGGCGATGTAGCCATCAACGCATGGGAGTGAAGCCAGCGATGCTTCGGGGCTTACAATTTTCCACGATGAATAGTTGACTAAAGAATGGGTAGGAACATAACAGCGCACATTCATTCCCTTACTTTTTCCGTAGGCCTTGGCATAGGTAAACACCTCATTCAAGGCGTTAAAATACAACTGATATTTGAGCTTGTTGGAGAGGTAAGTATTTTCAGGCGATTCGTGTGGCGCTCGCCAGGGAAATCCGTAATAGTTTTGCCACTCGGTTTTGAATGCTGAACTATAACCGGCACGGGCCCAGAACTCTGGCTCTTCCAGATAAATAGCGTCAATTCCGGCATCAATCACCCGTTTGATGTGAATCTCGTTCATGTATTTAATAAACGATGCAGTGGGAACAAGGTAAGGAACCATCTTTCCATGCCAGATGGTGTCGCCTTTTGCGGTTACCTGCCCTTCGCCCAAATGGTTTATTCCATCCCATTTCCCGGTAAAGTAATCCTGATAACCACCCCAGGCAATACCAGTCATAAAATGAACAGTGTAGCCGCGGTCTCGCCACGACTGAACGCGTTGTTCAAAGGTCATGTTTGGGCGGTCGTTCACACCATAAACAATAGCTACATCGGAGCGGACATCAGTTACCGGTTTCCAGTGACCCGAAGTTTGGAAGGTTGTTTTTTCTTTTCCGGATGAATTGTTTTTAGTCTGACCGGTTACAGCGCATGCCAGGAAAAGGCATCCAATGGTCAGGACACCAAAATATTTCATTCTCATTGTATCAGAAGGTTTAGGTTAAAAAAAGGAAGCCATCCCAAGGCAAAAAAAGAGATGACTTCCTGTAAATAATTAGTTGGTTTTAATTCGGAATATCTACCCTAACCGCCGCATTGTAATTGTGGCGTTTGATGTTTTCGGTAGCATAGTTGATACGGGCAGCAGCACGGATAAATACGGTGCGTCCTGCCGGAATTGTCCCGCTGGTCGTAATCGTTACGGGCTGTCCCAGCAAGGCTTCAAATGATTTTCCGCTGTAATTGATCTGGGTGGTGTAACGGTTATCCCATTCGCGGTAACCCACGTAAGGCAACTGGCTTACAAACAGACGAACGTCGGTTACATTCAGAAAATCATCAGAATAACCACCCATCGGTTCAATTTTCGATTTGAACTCAGCAGGAGTTACTGCTCTAGTTACTTTCACTGTAGCCGTAATCTTACCGTTATTTATGGTAGGCTGGCCAACCCATTCCACTTTCAGAAAAGGCTGAACTTTGAATTCAACTTCGGTAACGCCTTTAATGTCGAGGTATTTGGTTTCGTCGGCAATGGTGTCACCGGCAACAGTTTTTCTGACCAGCGGAATAAATGCGCCGTCAATCCGGACGTTATAATTTCCTTCAAACACTTTAGTGTTCTGGAAGATACCTTCTTTCATACAGAAGAAGTCGAAGTTATCCGGCACTTTGGTTTCTTTCCAGCTCAATTCACGAAGCCGAACGCGGGTGCCTTCACTGCCCTGGTCGGTCAAAACAAGTTCTCCAGTGGCAGCATCCACTACCCTACCTTTGATGGTTTCCTGCGGTTCGTCGTAATTATCAATCTCGCACGAATTGAAAGAAACAGCAGCTAAGCAAACGATTATGCTATAAAATAATTTTTTCATCTCTTTAAAATTTTAGATTAACGACCTGGTTGCTGATCAATCTTTGGACTCTTCGAGACCTCACCACTTGGAATGGCCAGGTAATATTCCTGTTCGGTCAAGCGGAAGCGGCGACGGCCTTCATCCAAACCTGCATCGAAGAAATATTTGCCGGTAGTTGAAGAATAGAACGGATACAATCCTTTGTAATATGCTCCATCGGCCTGAGTATAACCGTTTAGCATATCCGAGTGCTGAGTTCTCCAGCGACGAATATCCCAAAGGGTTTTGTGTTCGAAGGCAAGCTCTTTCCGGCGTTCTTTGCGGATAATCTGCAATCCAGCCTGATTGGTCATACTAGTACCTGCTACCAAGGCATCAGCACCTGCTCTTTCGCGAATGTCTTTAATGGCGTTGAACGCAATCTGCTGGAAGTTGTCACCTGATGGAGCAGCTTCACCGGCAAGCGCCAGTTCTGAGGCAGCTTCGGCAACATTCAGCAAAATGTCGGCATAACGCATTAAAACGAAGTGTTGTTCTGAACGGGCTTCAAGCACCAATGTTTGTGGCATGTTTGGGTTTAACCATTTACGAACGACGAATCCGGTCATTGCAGCAGTAGCATCAGAAGTAAACGGGCCACTCTTTCCACCTGCATTCATAACCGTTCCGTTTGGTAAAGTCACCGTTTCGTGGGTAGTTCCATTTTGAGAAAGGAAAAGTGATTTTTTACCTGCAAAAGCACCGGTTGCTTTGTAAGCGTCAACCTGGTTGTAGTTTGAAGGGCCTGAAACAGCGTAATCAGGAGAACCATTATTCACCACCCTCAAAGGAGCAATGCCGTTGGTAGCGTCACCCGTGTAAATACCACGGCGTATATCAATGGCTTCGCCTTTAAATACATCGCCGGGTAAAATCACATAGGCACGAAGACGAGGTTCGCAGTTGGCGAAAATATCAGTGATTTTGTCGAACATCAGGTATTTACCCTTATCATCAAACACTTTGATTGTTCCGTCGGCATTTTTCGCAAAACCGTCAAACAGCTCAACAAAGTCAAGTGTCGGGCAGTTACCTGCCGAGTATCCGTTACCTCCCATCAACTGACGCGGAATGTTATAAGAATCGTATCCGTGGGTCAAATCCGGGTATTTATACTCTTTGATGTAGATATTTTCAGAGCTGGTCAGGTCAGAAAACATATCCACCATGTTTTGATACTGGCCTTCGCGGTCGGTAGCTGACCATTTTTTCTTGTACAGTGAATATTTACCCGATTTCATGACTTCACGGGCTGCGTTGTAGGCTTCTTTAAAATATTTCTTCGAAGCAGCAGCAGCAGTATTCGGGTCGAAACCAATTACGCGCACACCTGTTTTGTCGCCAAAACCTGTGATCTTATTGTATTTGGCAACCGAACCGGCAAACAACATGGCTTCCGATTTAAAGGCATATGCTACATATTTGTTGGCGTAGCCACGCTTGGGGCTTGTTGGCTGCAAATTTGCAATGGCCAAATCAAAATCGGCCAATACTTGATTCCAGGTTTGTTCTTCGGTCGAACGGGGAACTTCCAGTTCAGCAGCCGGAATTTCCGGATACTTCAGTACCTCGGTAACCAACGGCATACCGCCGTAACGTTTGGCCAATGCATAAAACACCATAGCACGGGCAAAATAACCTTCACCAATAAAATGATTGTAATCGGCTGTGCTGAAGTTTGCTTTGTAGGTAGGCAAAGTTTCAAGCAAACGGTTGGCATCGCGCAATAAATTGAAAGCACGAGTCCAGTATGCTCCGTTACGAGAATAACCTTCTGAAGTCATTGCAGTACCGGCATCTCGGCCCAGAGATTCGCCTGAGTTTGCACCCGGGGTTACCAACCAGTCATCGAAAAATTGACGGGCAGGCGAATATTTGAAGTCTTCGAAAGGCATTTGGCTGTATATACGCGACATGTAAACAGTCATGCCTGCCGCATCAGAAAAGAGGTCTTTGTCTTGCACAACGTTCATTGGAGGTATGTCCAGGTAATTTTTGCAGGAAAACATCATACTGCCAAACGTCAATATAGTGAATAAAAAATATTTCAGTTTCATAGCTTATTTACGTTATTAGAATTTAACATTTAATCCTAAAGAAACACTCTTGTTCAATGGATACAAATAACCGTAGGTATCATTCGGATGTTCCGGGTCAACGTATTTGACCTTGGTGATGGTAAACAGGTTGTAAGCATTGGCGTAAACACGAATATTTTTGATTCCAGCTTTTGCCATCCACTTCTCAGGAAGGGTGTAACCAAGTTCAACACTTTTCAAACGCAAATAAGCGCCGTTTTCCACGTTGAAAGTTGAGTTTACATCGGGTAACGTTCCGGTGTAAGCGAAGTGACCTGGAATCCATTCTGTTGCCGGATCATACGGATCGGCTTTCGGATCGGCCGGATGCCATCTGTCCATAAACTGTTCCATAGCGCCCGAGTCGCCGCTACCCCACATTGGTTCTCGAAGCTGTTCTCCGTAGATCAACGAACTCATTGCAGAACCTTGTAACAGGAAATTCAGATCAAATCCTTTGTAGTTGGCATCGAAAATCATACTGAAGTTCATCCACGGATACTGGTTATAACGTATAGGGTGTGAGTCGTTTCCATTGATTTCACCGTCACCGTTCCAATCTTCATATTTGTAATCACCTATGATAGTTGAGCGGCCGATGTAAACCGGACTAGCCAGAATTTCTTCCCAAGACTGGTACTGACCCATACCCTGGTAACCCTGATGAACTCCCTGTAAACGGTCGTTCTGATTATTTCTCCAGTTGCTCCATGAGCTTCCAATTGCATCGCGTTCAACATACAAACGTTTAACACGTGCCAAAGACAACATACCTTTCACATTGTAGTTCAAGTCTCTGATTTTGTTGCGGTGCGAAAGTTCGAGTTCAAAACCGTAAGTACGGTCGCTGTTTAGGTTTTCCTGCGGAAGGCCTGCGCCCACTACAGTTGGAATACCCCCGCTTCTGGTAGCTAAAAGACCATCGCGGAAACGGCTGAAATAGTCGGCAGAAACGCCCAATAAACCATGCCATGCTTCAATATCAGTACCAATATCAAATGTTTCGGCAGTGTACCAGGTAATGTTTGGATTTGGAATGCCTTTATTGTCGGCGCTGGCATTAAAACTACCGTTGAATACATAACCTCCGGTGAAGTTACGGTTGCTGGAGCTGGTTGGGTAGTTGTAACCCGATACGAACTGATAGCTTGAAGCATTATCATCACCTGTCACACCATATGACGAACGGATTTTAAGCTGGTTGATGAATGACAAAGCTGTGATGCTTTTGAAGAAATTTTCTTCGGAAACACGCCATCCCAAGGAAGCTGCCGGAAAGAAACCCCACTGCGAACCTTCGGCAAAACGCGAAGAACCGTCGTAACGGAAGAGGAACTCGGCCAGGTATTTGTCGCTGAAAGCATAATTGAAACGACCTGCCAAAGCAAGGTTGGAGTTTTCATAAAGTGCATCAGCGCCCGCATTCATCGTAGCCTGCTGTCCTTCGGCGATACCGGCAAACAGGTATGGCAACTGAAGTACGAGGTCTCTCTGGGCAAAGAAGTTGTCGCTTGTCCGTTTCTGGGCTTCCCAAACCAACAGTCCGCCGACTTTGTGTTTTCCAAAGGTATTATCGTAGTTCAACGAGGCCTGAGCCAATGTTTGTGCTTTAAAATAAGATTCTCTCCTGATGCGGTTTGGAGACTGGCGAACGAATTTCGAATAGGTGTCCGATGCGGCATCATACCTGTATTGGGTGTATTCCTTCTGGTAGAGGTCGGAGCTCGACACATAATAGTCGTAGCTAAACAAACCTTTTAAAAACAACCCCTTCACACCAGGAATATCGTATTTCAGGCTGGCCGCTGACTGAATCCACTTTTTGTTGTATTTTTTGTATCCGCTAATATCTTCATTCATAAATGAAAGAGGGTTGTCACCTTCAATCAATCCATGATAGAGTTTGGTCGGGTCGTTGTTGGCATAGGCCGGAATGTGCGCTCCCTGTCTCCAGAAACCACGGATAATCCACCACGAATCCTGGTAGGGACGATCTTGCTGATCCATGACCGAGTTCAAATTCAGGTCAAAAGTCAGGCGATCTGTAATTTTAGTTGTAATGTTCGAGCGAACATTATATTTGGTATAATTTAAGTCATTCGAAGCAAAAAAGCCTTCCTGGTACTGATAACCAAGGCCGGCGTAATAAGTGGTTCTATCATTTCCACCCACGGCATTCAGGTTGTGCATGGTTTGTGGCGCATACTTACCGAATACCAACGGGTACCAGTCGGTACTTTGCGATTTACCTGTGCGGTAATCTTCGAATTGCTGATCGTTAAAAATGGGAGAACCACCGTTAATATTGTGTAACGCACGTTCGTTCCGAAGCGTCATGTACTCAATGGCATCAACGGTAGCAGGTAAACCCGAGGGTATCTGCCAAGTAAAAGAGCCCGAATAGTTCATTTCAAGTTTATTGTTTGCACCACGTTTGGTAGTTACTAAAACCACACCATTTGCTGCGCGAACACCATAAATAGCAGCCGAGGCATCTTTCAGCACCGACATGTTATCAATGTCGTTGGGGTCCAAACGCTGAAAATCGTCGTTGGTGCGCGGAATACCGTCGATAATAATCAGCGGCGAACCCATCGCACGAATGTCGAAGTTGTTATTAAAAGCACCCGGTTCAGCAGTTTTCTGTGTAACGCGGACCCCCGAAACTTTACCCGCCAGCATGTTCTGGGCATTTTCGTTCTTGGTTGTAACAATGTCGTCGCCCTTAATAGCCGAAACAGCGCCAGTCAAGGTTGCTCTCTTCTGAACGCCGTATCCCACAGCTACAACTTCTTCAATCCCGATAGTTTCTTCCAGAAGCTTTACATTGATCGAGTTGGAGTTACCAACTTTAATTTCTTGAGTTTTCATCCCAATAAACGAAAACTGAAGAATTGTTTCAGCGGCAACATTGGTGAGGGTATAATTACCATCCGAGTCGGTTATAGTGCCATGCGAGGTACCTTTGGCCAATACCGAAACTCCGGGAATAGCATAACCAGAAGCGTCAGTAACTTTTCCGGTTACTTTCTTTTGCTGTTGGCTATTCATTTCGCCCATTGAAACAGTTTTGGTACTGATCACAATGTCTTTATCCAGAACATGATAACTCAGTCCGGTACCAGTCAGGATTTTATCGAGAATGGTTTCAATTGTTTCATTCTGATAACTGATTGAAACGCGGGCCTCCGCCGGAATCTGATCGTTTTTATAGAAAAAATCAAATTCCGATTGTTCCTGAATGGTTTGAAATACCTGCTGAAGTGATGCATTTTCAACCTTGATATTCAACCTGGTCTTCTGGGAATATACCGACGCCGAAACATGCACGAGTGATACAAAAAACAGAAATACAATCAGACGCATAGTCATCCAGATTTTACGGACCTTTTCCCAGTCGGGGGAAATGTCCTCGATTAATTTTTTTTTCATAAATTTGTGATGCTTTAAGAAAAGTTTTAATAATTAAGACTTTGACACATGAACGGAGGATGGTGGTGCATTCTCCGTTTCTTTTTGTTCCGATTTTTAAGTATTGGCGACCTCCTTTTTTAAAAGTTGTTATTTAGATGATTGATTATTTCTTGGTGAAATTTGGATTTTATCAGTAGTGATTGAATATTTTACAGGAATCGACAGATTCAACAATTCAAGAAAATGATTGGCATCCTTGTTCCGTTTGATTACACCAGAAAAATGCATCCCCCTGAAATAGTTTTCATCGGCAGTAATTTCAACGTCATACCAACGCTCAACCACTTTAAACACTTCAATCAGGTCTTCATTCTGGAATTCAAAGCGTCCGTCTTTCCACGAGCTGAACGAAACCGGATCAACTTTGCTAATGGTAAGTTCTTTTGCGGTTTTATTGAAAATACACTGTTCTCCGGGAACAAGTTCGGTCATTTGTTTCCCTGTCTTTAAATGAATACAACCAGTTTGCAGCGTTGTTTCTATTTCGTCAGAATTACTGTAGGCCCGCACATTAAACGAGGTACCCAACACTTCTATTTGCTGTCCGTTGAGTTCAACCCGGAATGGACGTTTGCTATCTTTGGCCACTTCGAAGAATGCTTCTCCGTCCAGTTTTACAACCCGATCCTTATCTGCAAACACTGATGGAACGATCATTCGTGTTTCAGAATTGATCCAGATTCGTGTGCCATCGGCTAAAAATATCTGGTTCACTTGCCCTTTAGGCACAAAAATCTCCTGCATCGATACACATTTCTCTGTCTGACCGTCTTCGAACGAGATAAAACGGCTGGCCCAGCCCAATCCAAACGTAACGAGCAACACCGCAGCAATCTGTACGATTTGTTTTAAACCGACAACCGGTTTCTGAGTATTTAAACGGATGCGTTTTTTCAACAATTCCAGTTCGGAATTGGAATTGTAGTGTTTTTGGTTCGACTGAAATCCGAAACTATCCCAGATATCTTTGGCTGCAAAAAAATCTTTTTTGTTTTCCTCCGATTCCCCAATCCATTGAAGTAATTGCTGATTTTCTTCCTTTGTAGTTTTTCCCTGGAGATATTTTTGAATGATGGAATCGAGTTTAGACATATATTAGTTCAGTTTACAACATTGATGATCGGAAGGAATAGAAAAACCCTACCTATCAAAGTGATTTTTTTGAAATATTTTTCTAAACTGAAGATTAAAATGAGTCGAAACCGGATCTAGTTTCTAAAAAAATCGGAAAATAAAAACGTCAGCAAAGGAAGGTAATCCTTCATTTCATTCCGGATTAAAGACAACGCTTTAGTTATTTGCTTTTCAACAGCTTTTACCGAAACATCCAGTTCTTCAGCAATTTCTTTGTTTTTCCTGTTTTCATACCGGCTCATCACAAATACCTGACGGCAACGATCGGGCAGTTTATTCAGAACCTCTGAGAGCTTACTTTCCATTTCCAGCTCAATTAAACTTGCACGATCTTCCATGTAAAAGCGAATTTCTTCTTCATGAAGCAAATGTTTCGATGATTCAAGGTACTTGTCTCTCACTTTCTGTTTCTCAAGTTGCTGAAGACAACTGTTTCTTACCATAGTAAACAACAGCCCGTTGAGTGATAATTTAATGGTAATATTATTGGTGTCCCATAGTTTGAGAAAGACATCCTGAACGATATCACGGGCAACTTCGTCGTCAACAAATTTGGCGGCATAGTAAAACAACGATTTAGAATATTGCCTGAAGATTTCATCAAACAATTCCGAATTTTGCTTAATCAGCGATAAACCTTTATTTTCGGTTGAGAACATGCCTATTCAACTTCAGTTAGGTTTTAAGGAAGGCTAAAGTATGAAATATGGCGAACGAAACAAATAAGAAAAGACATAATCCTAATTCTGACAGTCTTTCCTATTGTGCAGGTGCATATTTAGTATTATCCAAGTTTCTACTCATTCACATCTAATTTAAAATCCTGATTCCACCTAATTTTCTGATTCATTGTTCCTGCATTTTTATTGCATTCAGCAAAATGTACCCAAAAGCAACAAGCAAAACTACCAATGCGCCCGTTTGTCCCGTCGAATCGGAAACCACTCCCATAATGGGCGGAACAATTGCAC
>CAYRBM010000106.1:0-18033 GCA_964422425.1 uncultured Odoribacter sp. | reverse complement strand
CTTCGTAGGATGTCAGGTTTAAAACAGACGGGTCAGCTTCAACCTGACCGAAATCCGGATTGATGGCATAATCAAGCGTGAATCCAGAATTAAGTCCAACTTTACCATTCAATCCAGCACCATAAGTAGTTTTATTTTCCAGATCAGTATTTGGGCTGAAACGCGTATTCAGGTAAGGTAAAAACTCATAATTTGTTTTTGGGCGAATTCCTTCAATTCCGTGCAGCTCTCCAAATAAATAAACCATTGCAGGAGCATCAATGGGAATTAGCTTCCATTGGCTTTCCTCGTTAAAACGGTCGATCCACCGCCAAATATGCATACCCCAGACCTGTTTCTGGCCCGGAGCAAATCGAAGTTGACTGAAGGGAATCTGTATTTCTGCCGTCCAGATCGAATCGTAAACATGAGCTTTCCCGTCCCAAACAGCGTCCCAATTATAATCGAAATTAAAAGCTCCGAGATGAACCAGATCTATTTTCTGACCTGATGCCGCCACATTAAACTCGTAGGCAGTTTGTTTGTCGTGATATGAATCGAACGCAATTCCGGCAACGTCACCTACAAATTTATCGCGCCGTCCAAGTATAGGTCTGATTTTACCCGGTCCGATATCATAGCATTTAAACCCCACATAAAGGTTATTATCATCGTAGAGAATCTTGATTTCAGTCTCCTGAGAAGGTTTCTTTCCCTGATTTGGCACCTGCTGAGTGAAGCCACCCTGCCAAAAACCAGCATTTCCCCAGCAAAAATCAATCAGCTTTCCATCAATTTTTGGGCGTTTCTCTATTCGTGTTGCGTAATAAACTTTTTTAGTTCCGGCCAAACGGTTGACAGTTGAATCAGATGAAAGGGAATAACTGTCGAAACTTTGACCAAATGCAGAGACTATTCCAAAAAAAAGAATAAAAAAAACGAGGCGAAAAGGCATAGATTTGAATTAAGTCAGTCAAATATAATGGAATTTCAAGATTCACCGATATGTTAACTTTATTTTTTTTTAACATTTCCAATTCATTTTTTCAAACAATTCTGCTTTTTTGGGGTTTTTAAAACCGAAAATAAAGCGTTCTGATTACGAATTCATCATTTGTTTAAAACTTTTAAATGAAAAAAATCCAAAAAATCCTGATCGCAAACCGTGGAGAAATCGCCATCCGGATTATGAGAACATGCCGGGAAATGGGAATTTCGACCGTTGCTGTTTTCTCGGATGCTGATCGAACTTCGATGCACGTCCGTTATGCCGATGAAGCCTACCACATCGGGCCATCTCCATCCACTGAAAGTTATTTGAATGCATCAAAAATTATCGAGGTAGCCAAAAAGTCAAAAGCAGATGCCATTCATCCTGGCTATGGTTTTTTATCCGAAAATGCTGATTTTGCAAAGAGATGTGCCGAAAACGAAATCATATTTATTGGCCCGTCGCCCGAAGTAATTAACCGAATGGGTGACAAAATACAGGCCCGCTTAACCATGATTGAAGCTGGAGTACCTGTTGTTCCGGGTACGACCGAAAGTATTAAAACTGAAAAAGATGCACTGGAAACCATTCGTGAAATCGGGTTACCGGTGATGGTTAAAGCTGCTGCCGGCGGCGGCGGCAAAGGCATGCGATTGATTACTGAAGAAAAAGACATTGTTTCCTTGGTCAGATCGGCACGTTCCGAAGCAAAATCTTCATTTGGAAATGATTCAGTTTACATTGAAAAGTATATTTCCTCGCCTCACCACATCGAATTCCAGATTTTAGGCGATCAGCATGGCAATGCCATTCACCTGTTCGAACGAGAATGCTCTGTTCAGCGGCGTCATCAAAAGATGATTGAAGAAACGCCTTCTCCTCTTGTTACTCCCGAACTTCGCGAAAAAATGGGAAAATACGCAGTCGAGGCAGCAAAAGCCGTAAACTACGCTGGTGCAGGAACCATTGAGTTTTTAGTTGACAATGACCTGAATTTCTATTTTCTGGAAATGAATACACGCCTTCAGGTTGAGCATCCGATTACGGAACGTGTTACAGGAATCGACCTTGTCAAACAACAAATTCTGGTTGCGGAAGGTCATCCTCTGAGTATTCGCCAGGAAAATCTCAAACAATCCGGACATGCTATTGAATGCCGGGTTTACGCCGAGGACACCGACAACAATTTCATGCCAAACCCCGGGAAAATTTATAACATCACTCAGCCATTGGGCCTTGGGGTGCGCACCGACGGGTATGTTTATGAAGGCTATGAAATTCCGATTTACTACGATTCCATGATTTCGAAGCTGATTGTTTGGGCTCAAAACAGGTCGGAAGCTATTGAGCGAATGAAACGTGCACTTTATGAATATAAAATTACAGGCGTGAAAACTTCCATTAAATTTCTGGAGCGAATTATGGACACTCCTGATTTTAAAAGTGGAAACTACGATACCAATTTCATCGAAAAAAATAAAGATTTTCTCTTGGCAGAGACAAAATGTTCTGAACTCTGTGAGGACATGGTCATCATTGCAACCTATATTGAATACCTTGACCAGCTGAACATTGCCCAGACATCAAAGGAGATGTATCCGGCCAAAAACCGATGGAAAAAATATACTTACCAAAAGAATTTCGAACGTCTTTAATCCCCCAGGACTATGTCAATTGAGATCAAATTAGGAAAGCGTATCGCTTCCATAGAAATTTTAAGACAGTTTGAAAACCTGCTCGAAATAAAAGTTGATGGAAAAATTTACCAGGTTGACCTGATGCACAACGATGAAGGAATATTTTCAATTCTTACCGAAGGCAGATCCTACAACATCGAGCTTGTTCCCCAAACTAAGCCCAAACACTACACGGCTTATACATTTTATGACTCTTATGATTTGGAGGTAATTGATGCAGAGTCGAGATATCTTCGTAACAGGTCAGGTTCGACGCAGCTTTCTTCCGAGAATAACATTTCATCTCCAATGCCGGGGAAGGTGGTCAAAATTCCGGTTTCAGTGGGCGACGAGGTCAAAAAAGGAGATACCGTAATAACCATCTCCGCCATGAAAATGGAAAGTGAGTACAAAGCCCCAAAAGATGGTCGGATAACTAAAATTCAAGTGCAGGAAGGAAGCACCATTGAAGCAAATCAGGTATTAATAGAAATTGAATAAACGATATTTTATGGATTTAAAAGCCAAATTTGAACAGTTTGAATTATTGAATCGACAGGCCGAAGCAGGCGGAGGAGTTGAACGAATTGAAAAACAACACCACGGTGGTAAAAAAACGGCCCGCGAACGAATCAATGCGCTTCTCGACCCTGGTACGTTCAACGAAATTGACAAAATGGTCACCTCACGCAATGGTGATTTTGGCATGGACAAGCAAAAAATTCCGGGAGACGGAGTGGTGTCTGGTTATGGAAAAATCAATGGACGTTTGGTTTACGTTTTTGCCCAGGACTTTACTGTTTTTGGTGGCACGTTAAGCCGGGCCAACGCCGATAAAATATTGAAAATTCAGGATCTGGCCATACGTATGGGGGCACCGCTCATCGGGTTAAACGACTCGGGAGGAGCACGCATTCAGGAAGGTGTAGAAAGTTTAGCCGGATACGCTGACATTTTCTATAACAATGTAATTTCTTCAGGAGTAATTCCCCAAATAAGCGCTATTCTGGGGCCTTGCGCCGGGGGCGCGGTTTATTCTCCGGCTTTAACCGACTTCATTTTCATGGTTGAAAAGACCAGCCACATGTTTGTAACCGGGCCCGAAGTGATTAAAACCGTCACACATGAAGATGTGTCGAAAGAAGAACTTGGAGGAGCAGCAACTCATGCTTCAAAAAGTGGAGTGGCCCATTTTACAGGAGCCGATGAAGAACAGACTTTGATGATGGTGAGAGAACTAATCAGTTTTATCCCGTCGAACAATATGGAAGAGCCACCATCAAAAATTTGCACCGACCCTGAAAACCGGGTTGATCCTTCATTAAATCAGGTTGTTCCGGTTGATCCGAATAAACCATACGACATGAAAGACATCATTCATAAAATTATCGATGATGAACACTTTCTTGAAGTACAGCCTCATTATGCAGCAAATATCGTGATCGGTTTTGCCCGTATGGGAGGAAAACCAGTAGGAATTGTGGCCAACCAGCCAGCTCATCTGGCTGGAGTTTTGGACATCAATTCTTCCTCTAAAGCCGCCCGTTTTGTCAGATTCTGTGACGCATTTAATGTTCCGCTGGTAACATTGGTCGATGTTCCGGGATTCTTACCGGGCACCACTCAGGAATTTGGCGGAATCATTAAACATGGGGCAAAACTGCTTTATGCTTTTGCCGAAGCCACTGTGCCTAAAGTCACTTTAATTACCCGCAAAGCGTATGGCGGTGCTTATGATGTTATGTCGAGCAAGCACATTGGCGCCGATGTAAACCTGGCTTATCCCACAGCAGAAATTGCTGTTATGGGTCCTGAAGGTGCCATCAACATTTTGTACAAAAAATTAAGCGACGAGGAAAAAGTTGCCGCAGTTGAAGAATACCGCGAAAAATTTGCCAATCCTTACCGGGCAGCTTCACTTGGTTATATTGACGAAATTATACTTCCACAGGATACCCGTGCAAAAATTATACAAGCGCTAAACATGACTCAAAACAAGCGAAAATCAAATCTTCCGCGAAAACACGGTAACATACCGCTGTAGTAAGTTTTGGAACCTGCCTTCCAAAAATCCGTAAGAATATTTGCAAACAGATCAAGGAAGGAGGTGAGTCGTGAAAAAGCATTTTACACATTTTCAACTCTTGTTGGGTGTATTTTGTATGGTGGTTGGATTACTAGTAATTATGCTGATTTCGGGCCCGGGGCGTTATCTGGGACTTGTATTCCTGGTGCTTACCATCTGGTTGCTAGCCGGTGAGATATACTCTAAATTAAGCAGTTCTGATGGCAATAATTATAGAAGTCAGACCCGTGACCAGATTTTAAAACACCAATATAAAAGGTAATAACAAGGCCAGCCAGATAGCTGGCTTTGTTATTTTAAAGGATGTTATTACTATATTTCTAAAAACTCAGAACCTTTGTAAAAATATGTTTTAAGTTTGAGCACCCGTAAAATCTGTTAATTGCATTATTATCTTTATTTTCGGTTCAGAATAGAGAAAAATGGAAAGTGCCATCCAAATTGTAGCTTTTAATATCCCCTATCCACCGGATTATGGCGGTGTGATTGATGTTTTTTATAAAATAAAAGCATTGGCCGAATGCGGAATTCAAGTTCATCTTCATTGCTTTGAGTATGGGCGGGAACATGCCAAAGAACTTGAAAAATTTTGTGTGAAGGTTTTCTATTATCCCCGAAGGAAGGGGTTGGTTTATCAGCTGTCATCGAAACCATATATTGTACAAACCAGAAACAACTCTGATCTGTTAAGAAACTTAGCTTCAAACAAATATCCAATTTTATTTGAAGGCTTGCATACATGTTCATTTCTTGACCATCAGGCTTTACAAAAACACCTTTTGCTCGTACGTACACACAATATTGAGCACGAATATTACCGTAATTTAAGTGTCGCCGAATCAAATTGGTTTAAAAAGTTATTCTTTTCTGTCGAGTCAGTCAAATTATCCCGCTTCGAATCAATTCTTAAAAGTGCATCGCATTTACTATGTATTTCGCCCAACGACAACCTCTATTTTGACAGAAAATACGGAACCGCTCATTTTATTCCGGCATTTCATCCGTTTAATGAAATTACATCGAAGCCGGGGAAAGGTAAATACATTCTTTTTCACGGTAATTTGTCGGTTGCAGAAAACGTTCAGGCAGTTAAATACCTCATTAAAAATGTCTTTAACCAAATCAGCCATCCAATCATTATTGCAGGCAAAGACCCTTCAGAACAGTTAAAACCGCTTATTACAGGTTTACCCCACATTCAGCTTGTTGCAAATCCTGCCCCGGAGAATATGGAGCATCTGATCAGGGAATCTCACATCTGTTTGCTCCCAACATTTCAGGATACCGGATTAAAACTTAAGCTTTTGGCTTCATTATTTTCAGGACGATTCTGCATTGCTAACACCCCAATGATACACAAAACAAGCTTAGAGCACCTTTGCTATTTGGCTGACACGCCTGATGAAATGATTCAAAAATGTAACGAACTATTCGAACTCGAATTTTCTGAGCCTGAAATTGAAAAAAGAAAACTAATTCTGGAAGATACGTTTTCAAACCGGCACAATGCACTGAAAATTAAAAAACTAATTCAGGAGTCAGGTTTCTGGCAATAGAATCCCGGCCAATTTTATCACAAATTAAAGGCGAAAACACGATCATAATTGCGCCATACCCTGCCTTTTTGAAAGCTAAAACAGAACTAGTTTTTACCAGACTGATTCATATTTTTTTCCTAGTTTTGTGTGAATAAACTTAATACTACCATGATGAAAAAGATTTTATTTCTCCTGTTGTTTGCCTTAACAACGGGACTTATTGTCAACGCGCAGAAGCAAGAACGTCCGGGACCACAGCCTGCTCCCGAAACAGGCGAAAAATTTAAAGTAGGAATGGCTGGTTATACGTTCAACAAATTTGACCTGGATAAAACGTTGGCTACTTTGCAACGTACTGATGTTCATTATTTGTGTATCAAAGACTTTCATCTTCCATTTAAAAGCACAGATGCTGAAATTGCAGCGTTTCATGCCAAGTTGAAAGAGAAAGGAGTGACAGGTTATGCAGTCGGTCCTATTTATATGAAAACCGAGGCAGAAATTGATAATGCTTTTGAATATGCCAAACGTGTTGGCGTTAAGCTAATTGTAGGAGTTCCGAATTATGAACTTTTACCCTACGTCGATAAAAAAGTAAAGGAATATGGTTTTAATTATGCCATCCACCTGCATGGACCAGATATTAAGATTTACCCGGATGCTCAGGATGTTTGGGACCATGTTAAAGATTTGGATCCCCGTATCGGCATGTGTCTCGACGTTGGTCACGATACCAGAAATGGGAAAGACCCGGTTACTGACTTAAAGAAATTTCATACCAGAGTTTTCGACATTCACATTAAAGATGTTACCGGTGCAACCAAATTAGGTTATTCTCTTGAAATTGGCCGTGGAATTATTGATTTTCCCGCCTTCGTAAAAATGCTCAGAAAAGTAGGTTATTCAGGCGTTTGCAGCCTTGAACATGAGAAAGATATGACTGATCCGTTCATGGGAATTGCTGAATCAATCGGCTATTTCAGAGGGGTAATTGAAGCCACAAAAAAATAAATGATCCTGAATATGGAAAGTAAAAAGCCGGTTCAATTGAGGTTGAGCCGGCTTTTCTTTTATACTGATTTTGAAATCTGGGCTATTTCAGTTTGAATGATGTTTCCAGGCCTTCAGCGGAGTTTGTTCCAACCCAAAGTTTAAAGTCACCCGGCTCGGCTTTGAAAGTGCGATCGGCACCCCAGAAAGCCAAATCATTTTCGGTCAATGTGAAATTAACAACTTTTGATTCACCGGGTTTCAGCATGATCTTTTCAAATGCTTTCAGTTCTTTCACCGGTCGGGTTATACTTCCAACCAAATCTCTGACATAGAGCTGAACTACTTCTTCACCGGCAAATTTACCGGTATTTTTCACAGTTACCGAAACCTGAAGTTTCTCCCCTTTTGCGATAACTGAGGTATTCAATTTCAAATCAGAATACCCAAAAGTGGTGTAGCTCAGTCCGAAACCAAACGGAAACAGCGGAGCATTTGGTGCATCGGTATAATGAGAGCAAAATACATTGCCTTCTCCGGTAAACGGACGGCCAGTGCTTTTATGGTTGTAATAAACCGGAACCTGACCAACCGTTGCCGGAAAAGAAATCGGGAGTTTCCCTGCCGGATTGTAATCGCCAAAAAGAACATCGGCAATGCCATTCCCGGCTTCAGAACCTAAATGCCATGCCTCAACAATAGCAGGCACATTTTGAACCATCCAGCTTATATCAAGAGGGCGACCATTCATCAAAACAACAACAACATTTTTATTCACAGCGCAAACGGCTTCAAGCAGTTCTTGCTGCAATCCTTTTAAGCCGATTTCGGCCTGGCTACGCCCCTCTCCTGTCTGGAAACAGTTTTCGCCCAAAGCAAGTACCACAACATCTGAGTTTTGAGCAACTTTTACAGCGTCATCAATACCGGTTCTGTCAGTCATATTAAATTCAAGGTGAACAGCAAACGAACTTTTGCTGGTTATAAATTTAGGTCCGTTTGAAAAGGTCAATGCTGAAGGATCAGAAAGAGCACCTTTCATCCCTTCAAGCAATGAAACAGCAGAGCCTGTGATTGCCTTTGCTCTCCAACTTCCGAGCGGCACATCTTTATCAGCAGCCAATTCACCAATCAGTGCAATTTTTTGACCCGATTTTTTTAAAGGTAATAACTGACGTTCATTTTTGAGCAAAACAATGCTTTTGCACGCAGCCTCGCGGGCAATCTGAAGATGTTCTTTGCTCAGGATTAAACTTTTCTCCCGATCCTCGTTGCTATACCTGTAAGGATCATCAAACAATCCCAAGCGATATTTTATACGCAAAACACGACGAACAGCATCATCAACTACTTTTACATCAACGGCTCCTTCTTCAACCAGTTTTTTGAGATTTGGTACAAAGCTGTATCCTTCCATGTCCATGTCGGAACCGGCATTAATAGCCAAACGAGCAGCTTCTTTCAGGTCAGCAGCCACACCGTGATTCAGCAGCTCGCCTACCGAGTTCCAATCAGACACCACAAAGCCGTCAAAATTCCATTCTCCTTTCAGAATGTCACGCAGTAAATGGGAATTTGCAGTCGAAGGCACTCCCCCAATCTCATTAAAAGCATTCATAAAAGTGGCAGCTCCGGCATCGGCAGCAGCTTTAAAAGGAGGCAATATGACATTACGCAGAGTGCTTTCGCTAATATCAACGGTATTGTAATCACGTCCAGCCTCGGCAAAACCATAACCGGCAAAATGTTTGACGCAGGCAGCAATCGTATTATTATCGCTCAGATTTTCACCCTGAAACCCTTTCACTCGGGCTGCAGCAAATAACGATACTAAATAAGGATCCTCGCCTGAACCTTCCATTACCCTGCCCCAACGGGCATCACGCGAAATATCAACCATGGGGGCAAAGGTCCATTGTATTCCGGCTGCCGAAGTTTCAACAGCCGAAACACGAGCAGTTTTTTGTGCCAATTCAGGTTCCCAGCTTGCAGTTTCAGCCAATGGGATAGGAAACATGGTTTGGTAACCATGAATAACATCGTACCCAAAAATCATCGGTATTTTCAAACGGCTATTTTCAACGGCAAGCTTCTGGGCTTTTCGGGTGGCATCAGCTCCTGTCACGTTCAGTAATGAACCAACCATCCCATTTTTAATCATATCAAGCATTTGCTGCTCATTGGTTCCCTGAGGTGCAGGCCCGGTCATTTCCCAGCGACTGGTGTACTGGTTCAGCTGCCCCATCTTTTCATCGAGTGTCATTCTCGATAAAAGATCGGTTATTTTTGCTTCAGCCGTCGGATCAAGTTTTTTTTGATCGGCCGATTTTGCTTCAAATGGGAAAAGGGCAATGCTCAAGGCAATAAGAAGGAATATTTGTCTCATGGTTTGCTTATTAATTTTGAGGAAACTCAGTTTTTCAATACAGTCAAAATTAGGTATTAAATCAATCCTCATAGGCAAAACCACAGAAACGGAGAGGGCACAAGACTTGTCAGTAAAGCACACACATCTTATTACCAACACTTTAACAAACAGCAAGAGAAATTTTTGTGAAATTTTTAAATTCAGGAGTTCAACCCTGAAAAACAAGATTTCAAGACATGAAACAATTTCTTAATGTTAGAAAGCATCATTTTAAGATTCAATTAACACGCTCCACCCGAACTGACCTTATCTTTGCATCGTTATCACATTTCATAAGTTAGGTTTGATTAGTTTTATTGGTTTAGTTAGTTTAGTTAGGTTTAGGAAAAGGATGGATTAGAGAATCTATCCTTTTTTCTTTTTAGCCCATCGAGACAAAACTTTCTCCTGAATTACCGACTTATTCCCCAGTATCCGGATGACAAAAACAATGAATCAAATGATCATTCACCATACCTGTTGCCTGCATGTGTGCATAAACCACAGTTGACCCAACAAATTTAAATCCGCGTTTACGCAAGTCGTTGCTAAGACGATCAGAAAGCTCAGTTTTTGCAGGTAATTCCGATAATTTTCCGAAATGATTAACGATAGGCTCACCATTCACAAACGACCAAATGTAGCGATCGAAACTTCCAAATTCGGCAACAACTTCCAAAAATCGTTGAGCATTATTAATGCTGGCCTCAATTTTTAATCGGTTCCTGATGATTCCTGAATTCGCCATCAACTCTTCAATTTTTTCCTTACTGTAACCGGCAACTTTTACCACATCAAAATCGTCGTAGGCTTTCCGAAATGATTCGCGTTTGTTTAAAATCGTTTGCCAGCTCAAACCAGCCTGCATTCCTTCCAATATCAAAAACTCAAACAACTTTTGATCGTCATGCAAAGGACGTCCCCATTCTTCGTCATGATATTTAGCCATCAATTCATTCTTTTGAGCCCATTCACATCGGTTTTTCATTGCATTTATATTTTGGGAGTTAATTTTTCGAAAAAATAATTAAAAACCCGAAAAGAAAGCCGTTTGGGCTAAAATATTATTTTTGCTGTTCATATCTTGCACCAGCATGAAACGACTGACTTTTATCCTTTTTGTTTTGATCTCAAACCTGACTTTCAGTCAATTGAACATCAACCACTACATTCGGGTGGGTGAAACCCGTATTCAGATTGGCAATTATGTGGGTGCAATCGAAAATTTCAACATTGTTATCAAATTCAAGCCTCACCTGCCAGAACCTTACTATTTCAGGGGAGTTGCCAAACATCAGCTGGAAGATTTCCGTGGTGCTATTCTCGATTACAATACTGCCATCGATATCAAACCATTTTATCCTGAAGCATTTATGCACCGCGGATTGGCATACCTTCAGCTGAATGACTACCCTAAAGCCATTGCCGATTATAACCGGGCCATAGAACTTGATCCTAACAATGCCGATATTTATAACAACAGAGGGATAGCTAAAATTTCAATAAAAGATATTGATGGTGCAATTGCTGACTATGACAAAGCCATCGAGATAAATCCAAAGAATACGAATAGCTACATCAACCGAAGCAATGCCAAACTGATGAAAAACGACATTCGCGGGGCCATTAAAGACCTGAACCAGGCGATCATCATCCGACCACATTACGCCAGTGCCTATTTACTTCGCGGACTTGCCCGTTTCGAACTGAACGATTATGCCTCTGCCCTGCGTGACTTTGATCAGTGCCTGAAACTTGATCCGAGGAATGCCTTCGCATTCAACAACCGGGGAATTGTAAAGCAAAAACTGGAAGATTTCAAGGGAGCAATTATGGATTATAATCTTGCCCTTCAAATTGACCCGACTATGGCAAATGCTTACATGAATCGAGGCATTGCCAAAGAAATTCTGAAACAGCCTGGCTTCGAAGAAGACTATGCGGTAGCGGCCAAACTCGATCCAAAATTCGCGTTTAATCCTCGTGATATTGATTACAATTCCCTGGCTCAGGCCAAACAAAAAGCACAGCAAGCCGCCCAGCAAAATCAGGGACAGAATCAAAAATCGCCGGTTCAGCAACAAGCCAATGCAGCAACTCAGAACCAAACTCCTCCCAACAGCGGAAATTCCAGTGTGGCACAAAATGATACTCCCCCGACTACTGAGCCCAAAAAGGAAACGCAGGAGGAAAGAGATCGGCGCAGGTATCGATTGTCATTGTCCGATGCCCGAAATCTGCCTGATCCGGAAGATAAAATTGTAGATGACGGCCGCATTCAGAATAAAAATATTGTGATTGATTTACAACCGATATTTATGTTGTCGTCGTACAACAAATATGCTTCGGATTACGAGCGGCCTCAGTATTATAACCTCGAACTCGAAAACATCAACAATTTTAACAACTACAATCCAGTTATTACCATTTCAAATAAACCGGTTGACGATTTAAGAGAAGTCTTTAAAAATCACATCCTTTATTTTAACGAGAAGATAAAAGCCAACAGCAGCGAAAGTCGTAATTTATTAAGTCGAGGAATTTTCTATTGTCTGATTGATGATTATACCAACTCAATGAACGATCTGGAGCGCTCAATCGACCTCAACGATAAAAACATGCTGGCCTATTTTACAAGGGCAAACTGCCGTTTAAAAATGACCGATGTGATTGAGCAAATCAGGCAAAATTCGGATTTAGTTAAGCTTTCCATCAAAAATGACCCCAAGAATAACCAGCCAACTACCGTTGAAACCCTTACAGATTATGCTGATGTATTGAGGGATTACGCGCTTTGTCTGGAGTTAAATCCTAAATTTCCGTTTGCTTATTTCAATCAGGCTTACGTAAAATGTAAAATTCGCGATTACCAGGGAGCACTTGATGATTTGAATAAAGCGTTGGAGATTGAAAAAGACTTCGCGGAAGCCTATTTCAACCGGGGACTAACCAAGATTTACCTCGACGATATTGAGGGCGGAGCAATGGACCTGAGTAAAGCCGGCGAACTTGGTATTCAGGACGCTTACAACATCATTAAACGATATTGCAATTAACCGTAAATTTAACGGCGACGACCAATAGAAACATCTGTTATGCAATTTGCCAACCAACCACTTGCCGAACGTTTGCGCCCAGCATCACTAGATGATTACATTGGGCAGGAGCACCTGATTGGTGAGGGAGCAGTTTTACGTAAAATGATTGAGTCAGGCAAAATCTCGTCGTTTATGCTTTGGGGCCCTCCCGGAGTTGGAAAAACTACATTGGCCAAAATCATAGCGAATACCCTGAACCGCCCTTTTTACACACTCAGCGCAGTAAATTCCGGAGTCAAAGATGTTCGGGATGTGATTGAAAAAGCCCAACGCAACCAGTTTTTTAATCAACCTAATCCTATTCTTTTCATTGATGAAATACACCGCTTCAGCAAGTCGCAGCAAGACTCACTGCTTGGGGCTGTTGAGCAGGGTATAGTTACTTTGATTGGCGCAACGACTGAAAATCCTTCGTTTGAAGTGATTTCACCACTTTTATCGCGTTGCCAGGTATATGTACTGAAATCGCTTGAGAAAGAGGATTTACTAAAAATAGTCAATCTTGCCTTAACAAAAGATTCGTACCTAAAAGCCAGAGAAATAAAAATTGAAGAGCACGAAGCTTTGTTGCGTTTTTCAGGCGGCGATGCCCGAAAACTATTAAACGTTTTGGAGTTGGTTGTGAATGCCGACGAAAATGAGCCAGTCGTAATTACGAATCAAATCGTGATTGACCGTCTTCAGAATAACATGGCCATGTATGATAAAAATGGGGAAATGCACTACGACATCATTTCTGCGTTTATTAAAAGTATGCGTGGCAGCGACCCCGATGCCGCAGTTTATTGGCTTGCCCGCATGGTTGAAGGCGGAGAAGATGTTAAATTTATTGCACGCCGAATGCTGATTTTGGCTGCTGAAGATATTGGTCTCGCTAATCCGAACGCACTTTTACTGGCTCAAAGTACTTTCGATGCGGTACACAAAATCGGGCTTCCCGAAGCCCGGATCATTCTCTCACAGTGTGCTATTTATCTGGCTACTTCTGCAAAAAGTAATTCAGCCTACTCGGCTATCGACGAAGCCATAGCTGTTGTTAAAGCAACAGGCAACCTCCCGGTTCCATTACACATCCGGAATGCACCAACAAAACTGATGAAAGAACTTGGGTACGGAAAAGACTACAAATACGCTCATTTGTACGAAAACAATTTTGCAGAACAAGATTTTCTGCCCAAGGAAATTAAAAAGAAAAGGTTCTACACCCCTCAAAACAATCCGCTCGAAATAAAAATTCTGGAAAGGTTGAAAAGTCTTTGGGGAAAACGCTACGACAAATAGGGGCCTGTTGTAACTTCAGATTAAATAACGGTTTTCAAAGTTAGGGTACTCACTACTTCATGCGTATATAGTTAACACTAATGAAGGAAATATTTCATTCACATTAATTATCTGTTACCATTAGAATAAAAAAAAGCTTAGTTTCGCAAAACCCTAATTAAACCATGATCCTGATCAAAAACATCTTAAACCAATACTCAAAAGTCAGTCTGGCCGATCTGGATCAAGTCAGGCTAATGAACCGTACTGACCGCAAATTCTGTTTGCACATTTCACAACTACCTTCAGTACTTGAAGCTTTAAACAAGCAATATTCCGTCCTTGAAATTAACGATGAAACTATTTTCAAATACGACAATACCTATTTCGATACGCCTGACAACCACATGTTCCTTTGTCATCAGAATGGTAAGCGTAATCGGTACAAAATCAGATTACGAAACTATGTAAACTCTGACGACAGCTTTTTGGAAGTAAAATTCAAGAACAACAAGGGACGTACCATCAAAGAGCGAATAGAAAGACCAAATTTTGAGCATACATTTTCAGCTGAGGAATCATATTTCATCAAATCGGCATCACCCTATTGCGGTCATCAAATTGAGCCAAAAATACAGAGTAACTTTAACCGGTTTACTTTGGTAAACCATCATTTTACGGAGAGAGTAACTGTTGATATTCTGCCCGGATTCAAAAATCAGGACAAACAAATCATCCTGCATAATCTGGTCATTATTGAGGTCAAACAAAGTAAATCTGAAAATCCGGCCTTAGTCAACAGGGTTTTACAAGCACACCGCATTCAGCCTCAGGGATTCAGCAAATACTGCGTTGGGCGTTCGCTACTTGAAGACGACCTCAAAAAAAACAACTTCAAACCGTTATTGCTAAAAATCAGGAAAGAAAACTACTATTAAAATACAATCATGCAACTCTTGAATTTTATCCTGCAAATCTTTCCGAATGAGGAAGAAATGCGCTTCCTGGGAATCAAACTAATCAACTCTGAAGACTACATTGAATTATTGGCCCGATTCTTTCTAAATCTGGGCGTTATCACTTTTATTGTTGTCGGGCTTTATGCAAAGACCAGCAAGCGCAAAGATTTTTATTTCAGCTACATAGCCATAAGTATAGTCATTTTTTTACTGTGTTTTTTGCTCGAAAGTGTAAAAATCGAGTTAGGTTTTGCACTTGGGCTCTTTGCAATTTTTGGCATCATCAGGTATCGGACTGATGCCATTCCGATAAAGGAAATGACCTATCTTTTTGTGGTTATTGCCGTTTCGGTAATCAATGCTTTAGCCAACAAAAAAATTAGTTATGCCGAACTTATAACCACAAACTTGCTGGTTATCGGTTGTGTTTTCATTCTGGAAAAAATTCTTAATCTGCGTCAGGAAATCTCCTACCGGATTATTTATGAGAAGATTGAAAATGTTCAGGCCGGAAAAGAAAGTATTTTGCTTGAAGATTTGAAAAACAGAACAGGAATTAACATCAAACGTTTCGAAATAGAACGAATTGATTTTCTTCGCGACGTGGCCTATATTTTTATTTTCTTTGATGTAAACGGAAGAAAAAATTCTCTTGACAATGAAAATTAGACTTATTATTCTGGCACTTGTCCTGAGCCTTTCAGGATTTGCTCAAAGCGAGCCCTCAACATGGATCGAACTGGAATTCAGCAAAAAAATAATCAAAAATCTGAAGATTGAATTCAACCCTGAGTTGAGGCTTTTCGGAGGTTTTGAGATGGATACCTATATTTTGGAAGGAGGACTGTCATATAAATTACATCAGTACCTCACATTGGCTGGTTACTACAGGTACGAAAATGAGCGTAATTTCAGAGAAAAAAGGCAAATTTACGAATGGGAGCCTGCAAGTCGGTTTGCCTTTGATGCCAAATCGGGTTTCGGAGTAAAGCGTTTCGATTTTCAGTTCAGGCTTCGCTATACCAACGGAACCGATTTTGACGACTCGACCGATGACAGAACTTCCTATTTCAGGTATCGTGCAAAAGTAAGCTATGATATTAAAGGGAATAAACTGGTTCCATTTACTTCGGTAGAAGCATTTCATGACCTTATTCTGAAAGACTTTGACAAAATGAGATATACCGCCGGTTTGGAATATCCGATTGGAAAAAACCATGAAGTAAGCTTGTTTTACAGGTTGCAGGACTATGTTGAAGCTGATAAAGAAAGCATGGACATTATTGGTTTAGGCTATAGTCTGAAGTTCTGATTCCATAATCTTTAACGGCATTGGCACCGGGATCAGTAAAAAACAGAGCTGGCCCCGGTGTTCTGTTTTAAGCCGGTATTGAAAATTTGAATTATCTTCGCATCGCAAAATAATTTTCAAACAGAATGATTAATCAAATCAAATATCACAACAACAATTTTCTGCTGCTTGCCGGTCCGTGTGCCATTGAAAGTGAGCAATTGGCTCTCGAAATTGCAGAACGGATTGTCAACATTGCCGACAAACTGAAGCTACCATATATTTTTAAGGGATCCTATCGTAAAGCTAACCGTTCACGCCTCGATTCATTTGCAGGAATTGGAGATGAAAAGGCTTTAAAAGTACTACGAAAAGTTAGTGAAACATTTCACATTCCTACAGTAACCGACATTCATTCGGCGGCTGAAGCATCAATGGTGGCTGAATACGTTGACATGTTGCAGATTCCGGCATTTTTATGCCGTCAAACCGACATCCTGGTGGCTGCTGCTGAAACAGGAAAAGCTGTGAACATCAAAAAAGGTCAGTTTCTATCAGCCGAAGCCATGAAATTTGCTGTAACCAAAGTGCGCGAAAGCGGCAACAATAATGTTTACCTTACTGAAAGGGGGACTACGTTTGGCTACCACGATCTGGTTGTTGATTACCGCGGAATCCCGGAAATGCAAAAAAACGATTGTCCGGTGATTCTGGATATTACGCACTCCTTGCAACAACCAAATCAGGCAAGTGGTGTAACCGGCGGACAGCCCCAGCTTATTGAAACGATCGCCCGTGCTGGCATTGCCGTTGGAGTTGACGGTATTTTTATCGAAACTCATCCGGATCCGGCCAATGCAAAATCAGACGGAGCCAATATGCTCCAGCTCGATTTACTCGAAGGATTATTAACCAGACTTGTTCAAATCCGGCAAGTTGTCAAATCGTTTTAAAAATGGAAAACCGTCGCAACTTTGTACGAAAAATTACGGCAGGACTGGCTGCTGTTGGTCTGATATCGTATTCAAACCAGGCAAAATCAGCTGAAAAACCCATGAAAAAAGTCTTCGTTCACCACGTCTTTTTTTGGTTGAAAGAACCAAATAATCCAAGTGCATGCGAACAATTTGAAAAAGGCTTAAAGGAATTGATCAAAGTTCCTCAAATACAGTCAAGCCACATCGGGAAACCAGTTCAATCGCCCAGAGAAGTTGTTGACGACTCGTTTACTTATTCGTACATGGCTTTCTTTAATACCAAAGAAGATCAGGACATCTATCAAACTCACCCCATCCACCTAAAATTTGTGAAAGATTGCAGTCATCTTTGGGAGAAAGTAATTGTTTACGATGCAATGGACTAATTGAAATTTATCTCAAAATAAACGGAATAATCATGGCTATCACGCCTGTAAAAACAACCACAAGAATAAACAGGTTGTACCTCAAATCATAATTTTTCAGGAGTGTTGAGTCATAATATTTGTCCACATTCTGGTCTTTATACATGCTGATCAGGCCATTCAGCAACTTCTCACGAGTTTGCTTTCCCTTAATCAACCCAACCACCACAACAGTATTTACTACTATAATCAGTATTACAAAGATATACATCACGACAAGCGTAGATGAATTGGTTCTTGATCCTCCGGACATACCTGAGTTTATGGCAAGAGCTACCAAATTAAGAAATATTGATGTCAGAATAAAAATGATATCTGTTTTGGTATTCTGTTGCAATTCCGACGTAATGTGATTA
>CAYRBM010000105.1:0-18083 GCA_964422425.1 uncultured Odoribacter sp. | reverse complement strand
TCATTTCCAGTTCGAGCGACAACCATTCAATATCTTCACGTTTCACATGGCGTGGCAGGGCGAAGCGGATGGTGTCGAAGTAGTTTTTATTGAGTTGGGTGTAGCCCAAAGCGGTAATTTCTTTTTCGAGCAACGCGGCGATGCAATGAATGCGGGTCGCGATTTCCTTAATGCCTTCTGGTCCGTGGTAAACTGCATAGAAACCGGCCATGTTGGCCAGCAATGCCTGCGAGGTACAGATATTTGATGTTGCTTTTTCGCGTTTGATGTGTTGTTCGCGGGTTTGCAGTGCCATACGCAGAGCGCGGTGCCCGTTGGCATCTTTGGTGATACCGATGATGCGGCCCGGCATGGTGCGTTTGAAAGCGTCTTTGGCGGCAAAATATCCGGCGTGCGGGCCACCGTAGCCCATCGGAACGCCAAAACGCTGTGCGCTACCGAAAACGATGTCTGCATCCCATTCTCCGGGAGGAGTCAGGATGGCCAGACTCAGCAAATCGGCGGCAACCGAAACCATCACTTCTTTTTCGTGGGCGGCTTTCACCAGCGACGAGTAATCAATGATTTCGCCGTCCGAGTTTGGATACTGAACAATGGCTCCGAACGATTTTTCGTCGAATTCAAAGTTTTGCCAGTTGGTCACTTTCAATTCGATGCCGAGCGGATTAGCCCGAGTAATGAGCACATCCAGCGTTTGTGGCCATATTTTCTCGTCAACCCAAACCACATTAGCTTCTCCTTTGGCTTTGGCACGCGAGCGCGAATTGTACATCATGATCATGGCTTCAGCGGCGGCAGTCGCTTCATCGAGCAAGGCAGCGTTCGACAATTCCATGCCAGTCAGCTCACAAACCATCGTCTGGTAATTCAGCAAAGCTTCCAGGCGGCCCTGCGAAATTTCAGCCTGATAAGGCGTATAACTGGTGTACCAAACCGGGTTTTCCAACACGTTCCGGAGAATTACTGCCGGGGTGATGGTGTCGTAAAAACCCATCCCGATGTAGGTGTTGAACACTTTGTTTTTGGCAGCCAAAGCCAGAATCTTACGGAAATACTGGCGTTCGGTCAGACCATCTTCAAGATTGAGTGGTTTTTCGAGCCGGATGTTTTTCGGAACTGTTTGGTCGATGAGTTCGTCGAGCGTTGAAACGCCAAGCGAGTTCAACATTTCCTGAATCTCGTGGTCGCGTGGACCAATGTGGCGCATTACAAATTTATTGCTTGCCATATCGTTTGAAGTATATTTATTTTAAGGCTGCAAGTTTAGGAAGAATATCATTCTCCGGAAATGATTTTTGTTGTTTTTCAGTCTCGTTGGATTGAAGGGCTGAATTACTGAAGGATTGATTTATTTGGGTAAGCTATCTCCCGGAAAGCTTCGCGCAGTATGCACTTCGTAAATAAAAATGCCGGCCATTACTCCGGGATCACCATCCATAATCTCTTTGGTTTGTTCCATGCCGGCATTAAAAATTCCGATGCCTTTTAAATCAGTTACGTCGGAAACAGGGCAAACTATCGACAGCAATCCTTTTTCGCGAAGTTCGAAATTGCGCCGGGCGTGTTCCCAAATGATTGGTTGATTTTCGGGTTTCCCATAGTTTGGGCCACCTTTCAACAAAACGACACTGTATAATTTCGCCTGCGAAATCATTTGCATCATCAATTCGTCGGTAATTGCTTTCATCGGTAGGATTTCAGGTTAAGAATGGATTGTTCTTTTTCTCAAAGCCGATGGTTGTTTCGGGTCCGTGGCCGCAATAAACCACTGTTTCTTCGGGTAACGTGAGCAGTTTGGTTTGAATGTTATCAACCAGTTGCTCAAAACTTCCGCCGGGTAAATCGGTTCGGCCAATGCTTCCGTAGAAAAGCACGTCGCCGGCAATCAGTATTTTGGCTTCAGGATTGTAAAAAACAACTCCGCCAGGTGAATGTCCCGGAGCTTCAATCACCTCGAGGTACGAATTTCCAAAAGTCAACCGGTCGCCTTCCTTAAAAAACGAATCTGGTGCCTCAACCGGTTCCATCGGGATGCCAAATAAATCGCCATGTTCTTCGGCACGTTTTACTAACTCCGCTTCTCCGGTATGAGTTTCGAACTGAAGTTTGTATTTGGTGCGGCAATGGGTAACGCCCATAATGTGGTCGAAATGACAGTGTGTGTTGATGAGCCTCACGGGTTTAAGTTGCTTTTCTGCAATAAACTGGTCGAGCTGCTGCACTTCGTAGTCAAAATAGCAACCGGCGTCAATAATTACGCATTCGCCGGTTTCGTCGTAAATCACGAGCGTATTTTCCTGAACCGGATTGAAAGTGAATTTTTTTATTTGCATAACAAGTGTATGAAGTTAAAAACAAGTGCCTAGAGTCTGAATAAGTTCGGAGTGTCTAGATGAAAAAGTGACTAGAGTGACTAGAGTTCGAAGTGCCTAGAGTTTTTGAAACCCCATTCTTTTTTTACTTTAGGCACTTTAGCTCACTCCAAACTTCTTCTATTTTAAATTTTTCCCTATTGAAGTATGAATAGCAAGCAATTCATACGCTTCTTTCATTATTCTTTGAATCGTTTGATGATCGACCCATTCCAATTCCTCAATAATTTCATGCCAATAAACGGTTTCGCTAGCTTCACTTTCAGCTATGTCAATTTTATTAGAAAAATCCGCCTTGCTTCTTGCCCGGTTTGCTTCCCGATAATTTGCGCCAACACTTGTCCCCGATTTTGTGATTTGATTTCGTATTACCTTGCTTTCAGGAGTATTTGGTAACGAACTTGACAGTCTGATGATTGCAATCGAAAAAATCTTTGTTCGTCTTTCCAGCTGTTTGGCAAACTCTTTATTTTCCATTTTTATGCTGATTTTCAGGGTTTTTGTTTTCCAACTTTAGGCACTCTAGTTCACTCTAGTCACTTCGAACTATTTGTCTACACCTTTTAACATTGGAACAAAGACATAAGTTCCGTGCGATTCCTTGTAATATTCGGTTTCGCTGGTTTTTACCACCACGTACATGGTTTGCTTTTCGCGCGGCCCCATCGGAATAACCATTCGTCCGCCCACTTTTAGCTGGGCAATCAGATCAAGCGGAATTTCAGGAGCTCCGGCAGTTATAATTATTTTATCAAATGGCCCGTAAGTAGGTAGTCCTTTGTAGCCATCGCCATAAAAGAATTTGGGATGGTATCCTATCTGGGGCAATAAAGCCTGTGCTTTCAGGTACAATTCGCGTTGCCGTTCGATGGTATAAACCGTCGCACCCATCTCGAGCAAAACGGCAGCCTGATAACCGGACCCTGTCCCGACTTCAAGAATTTTATCGTGACGTTCAACCTGCAAAAGCAAAGTTTGCATGGCTACGGTGTAAGGCTGGCTAATGGTTTGCCCGGCTCCAATAGGGAATGCCTGATCTTTATAGGCAAACTGAAGAAAACTGCTGTCCATAAAAAGGTGGCGTGGCACCTTCCCGATGGCTGCCAGCACATTTTCGTCCTTAATTCCTTTGATACGAATACCTTCCACCAATCTTTTCCGCAAACCCTGATGTCGTAATGTATCCTGAAGCTCCATAGCAAAACCCTTTGTTTCAAATTTAGCCAAATATAAGTCCGAAACCCGATACAAAAAAGCGAATATTAACAATCGACGTTGAAAAGTATTTCGGGCGCTAATCAGTGGATTTTTATTTTATTCCTATTTTGCATCGATGATTAAACTCGGAATATTTGGCGATCAAACCACCAGTCCTGAGCTTCTGACACAATTGAAAACATTGGCAGAAGCAAAGATAGTCAGTGCATATTTCTCAGGAAATGCGTCTGCTCCGGAAGGTTTTGCTGAAGTTTCGAGTCCGATGGACTTGCTGGAAGTATCTGACGCCATATTATTTTTGAGCGACCGACCTGTCAGCAGTGAATTAATACGCCTGGTTTTTCGCAAAAGCCGGCATGTTTATCTCAAAACAATCCCTAATCTCAGCATTCACGAGACCAAAGAGCTGATCAACCTGGAAAAGGAAGCCGGAATGGTCGGTTTCATTTTCAACCCGTTCAATTTTGTTCCGCACTTCGATCCCTTCTCCAATCAAATAGAAAAGCCTGTGCTGATTAATTTGCGAACATGTTTTGAGGGAACCTTCAAACCATCTCATGAGATGCTTTTATTGGTTATGGCATTGAATAACCTGGTGCAAAGCTCGTCGAAAAAGGTTGACATTTTTGGATTAAATGAGGCAGGCGAACGATTGGTTGTTAATTTGCGCATGGAATACAATAACGGAAGTGTGATTAATCTGACATTCTCACAGGAAAGGATGTCGGGTTGCTGTGAGATATTTGAACCCACTCGTCGCACCAAATTTGAATTTGACGAACCGCTGTATGTATTAAATCCTCATTTAAATCAGGAAATTACATCTGTCAGTCATTTTTTAAGCCTGATAAATAACGGTGGTCGTCTGACCAACTCGTTTTACAACCTGTTGCATGGGGTTCAAATTGTAAATCAGGTGAAAGAACATTTGCGTTTTAATGAAATCGATTTTTAATATTAAAACTATACTTTTGCCGCAATATTTTAAAAAATGAAGCGTTCGTTGTTACGTATGTAATCCGGACCAATTTATTTCTATGCACAAAAAGTTACAAGTTGCCAGATACCTGGTATTCGATGTTGTTGCGGCTATTATCAGTTGGACACTGTTTTACATTTACCGGAAAGTTTATATCGAACCCATTAAATTTGGTTATGAAATACCGGTAGAATTTGATCGTAATTTTTATCTGGCCCTTCTTTTTATTCCGGCATTCTGGATTACCATTTATTACATTACCGGACAATACACCAACATTTACCGAAAATCGCGTTTACTCGAACTTTGGAAGACTTTTACCAGTTCGATTGCCGGTGTTACCGTGATATTTTTTCTTCTTTTGCTGAATGATTGGATTCCTGATTATCGGAAATATTATAACCTGTATTTTACCTTATTCGGGTTGCATTTTGGTTTTACTTACCTGTTTCGGTTAATTTTAACCACCAGAACTATTCATCGGATCCATCGTCGTGTTATCGGGTTTAATACGTTAATCATTGGCGCCAATGAAAGAGCAGTCCGGCTGGTTGAAGATATGATGACTCAAACACGTCCGGCCGGAAATAAAATTATAGGATTTCTTACGGTTGATCAGCGCGACTCCTATCCATTAGAAAAATATGCGCCTAACCTGGGATCATATAAAAATCTGCAGAAAGTCATAAATGATCATCAGGTTGAAGAAATAATCATTGCCATTGAATCGTCGGAACACAATCTGCTGAGCGAAATTCTGACCTTGCTGGAAAACCGGACTCACACCGTTTGGGGAATTCCCGATTTGTTTGATATCCTGTCAAACACAGCAAAAACAAATACCATATTTGGCAGTCCGCTGCTTAAAATATCAAATGGGTTGATGCCTGCCTGGCAGGAAAATGTGAAACGGCTCCTCGATGTTGTAGCTTCCATTGTGGCCATAATCATTTTTTCGCCGGTTTTTCTCGCTTTGGCAATCGGGATCAAAATGGGATCGAAAGGGCCGGTCCTTTACAAACAGGAGCGTATAGGTAAATTTGGCAAGCCATTCCAGATTTATAAACTTCGGACCATGGTAAATGATGCTGAAGTTAACGGACCTTTACTTTCCAGTTCGAATGATGGCCGTATTACCCCGATTGGCCAATTTATGCGTCGGACTCACCTCGACGAAATTCCGCAGTTTTTCAATGTGATTAAAGGAGAAATGGCTTTGGTAGGGCCCCGGCCTGAACGTAAATATTACATTGACCAGATTGCCCGGAAGGCTCCTTATGTGACTCACCTTCAGAAATTACGTCCGGGTATAACCTCGTGGGGACAGGTAAAATATGGCTATGCGTCGACCGTAGATGAGATGGTTGAACGCTTGCAATACGACATGGTTTATCTGAAAAATATCTCGCTCTATGTCGATTTCAAAATCCTGATCTATACCATTATGGAATGCTTCAGGGGCAGAGGGAAATAGTGGGTGGTGAAGCTGAATGCGGGGAACAGAAGTATTAAATTACTCCATTTGAAGATTTGAGGAAGAAGCCCGATGGCAGATTAAACAAGCATGGCATCAAATCATTCCCATTTCAATGTAGAATATGATTTGCTCAATTTGCCGATCCTCACCGTAAGGATCGTATTTTGATTTCAGGTTATTACCGAAAATGCGGGCAACTCCCTGCCAGAAAACTGCCGATACGCCACCTTTCAAATCATGGATAATGTCGTACGAAATCCGGCTTGTTTCACGATCGATTAGTTTAATTAAAACACGCCCATCATTGATTGACATTTTTTTCATCGTTGAGCCATATTTTCGCATCAGCTCCTCTTCGGCTTTTCGCACATAAATTCTACGGTCGCGGGCTCGTGCATCCGGCGAAACTTCCGATTCGTACTTCTGTAACAAAAGTGCGGCTTCTTTGGCATAGGGCCATACCTTTTTTACGCGCATCACCATCCGCCAGTACTGTTGCTCTTCGGCTTTGTTTTTAAACCGGTTTTTAGGAAATACATCAACTACAGGCAAATCCAGATGGGGCAGCGTATCCTTTTCAATTAATATTCCGGGGACATACTGCGGTGTTGCAGGTTCTTGGGCATTTGAAAGCCCGACAACCAGTGCAACAATAAAAACCGATAAAAGCAAGCGTTTCATCATTCCTGAATTCGTTTGCGAAGATAGCGAATGTTCGATATGTTATAAAACCGGCACGAATACCAAACTGTTTACGATTTCCCGAAGTTCATTGTTTGTATCTTTGGCAAAACTAAAAATTTATGCAAGTCAGTCAAAAGATTCAGGTCGATGTTCGTTCAGAGTTTGGTGAACTGGAGGGAGTGATTATTCACACTCCAGGACAGGAAGTAGAGGAAATGACTCCCGAGAATGCCGAACGTGCCTTGTACAGCGATATTTTAAACCTCTCAGTCGCCGGAAATGAGTATGCTTCGTTTAAAGGAGTGCTGAATAAGGTAACACAAACATTCGAGGTAAAGGATTTGCTTGCCGATATTCTGGAAATTAAAGAGGTGAAATCTTCGTTGTTGAACGAAATTTGCCAAAACGAAGGAGCTATGGATATTTTGTCCGGGCTAATGAATCAACCGGCTCCGGAATTGGCGCGGCAACTTATTCAGGGTGTTTTCCTTGAACGGAATAATTTGACCCGCTACCTGAGCCAGGAACGTTTTAGTCTGCGTCCACTGCACAATTTCCTGTTTACCCGCGATGCTTCCATGTCGTTTGGCAGCGAGGTGCTGATTGGCAAAATGGCCAGTAAAGTGCGTGATCGCGAAGCTGTTATCATGAATGCCATTTTTACAAACCATCCGTTGCTTGAAACCAAGACCATTAATCCAAATACTCCTGAAGCTTTGAGAAATTTCCCGGGAGTATCGATTGAAGGAGGCGATTTTCAGGTTGGCCGGGATGATGTTTTGGTGATTGGCACCGGAATACGTACAAGTACGCAGGGTATCGACTTTATTCTCGAACATATCAAGGCCAATCGTAATGGGCTGCAACATATTCTCATCCAGGAGTTACCCGACACTCCGGAATCATTCATTCATCTCGATATGGTTTTTACGTTTCTTGATCAGGATTCCTGTATGGTTTATGAACCATTAATTATGGGAACCAATCGCTTTCATACTATTCATATTCAGGTTGATCATGGCCGGGTAATTCAGATACGCGAAGAGCAAAATCTGCCCAAAGCACTTAAAAAGCTAGGTATGGATATGGAACCTATTTCGTGTGGAGGTGGTATTGACTCATGGACTCAGGAACGTGAACAATGGCACAGTGGAGCTAACTTTTTTGCCTTTGGTCCGGGCAAAGTGATCGGCTATGAGCGTAATGTGCATACCATCGAACAACTTTCCAAAAGAGGATTTGAGGTTATCCCTTCCAAAGATTTGCTGGATGGCAGCAGCAGTATTCCCAATGGTAAATGTGTGATTACTATTCCTGGATCAGAACTGGCCCGCGGGGGAGGTGGCGCTCGTTGCATGACCATGCCCATCCGTAGAAAAAGAGTTTAAAAAAGTTTGGAGTGTCTAGAGTTCGGAATGCCTAAAGTTAAGGCTTTTAACTCTAGGCACTTTAGACAATCTAAGTACTTTAGGCACTTAATTTATGCGCAAATTAAAAAATTCAGAACTCGATCGTTTGTCGGTCGAAGAATACAGGGAAATTGAGAAAACACCGGTTACGGTTGTGCTGGATAATATCCGGAGTTGTAACAATATTGGCTCAGTTTTTCGCACTTCGGATGCACTATTAATTGAAAAGGTTTTGCTGTGCGGAATTACAGCTACCCCACCTAACGCCGAAATACATAAAACAGCACTTGATGCCGAAAAATCGGTTCCGTGGGAGTACTTAGAAGCCACCGAAACGGCGGTTGACAGACTGAAAACCGAAGGCTATAAGGTTTTCGCAGTTGAGCAGGTAGAGAACAGCACGATGCTGCCGGATTTCATGCCGGAGAAGGGTAAAAAACTGGCCCTGATCTTCGGTAACGAAGTTAAAGGAGTTCAGCAGTCAGTTATAAACCTATGCGACGGTGCTATTGAAATACCACAATACGGAACCAAACATTCTTTTAATGTGTCGGTTAGCGCCGGAATCGTTTTATGGGATCTGGTTTATAAAATCAGAAATTCTTAATTTCGTTAAGTTTCATGGTCATTGAATCACGCAATGCCATAAATTCCTTCATGTTTTTTTCGAAAACCGGCTCGGTAGGAGGCGATTTGATGCTGAGCGGATTTACCGGAGTACCACTCATAAAGACACGGAAATCAAGGTGCGGACCTGAAGAAAGACCGGTTGAGCCTACATAACCAATAACCTGCCCCTGCCGAACCCTGACTCCAGTAGAAATTCCAGGCTCGAATTTGCTGAGGTGCATGTAGCTTGTCGTGTAAACCGAGTTGTGTTTAATTTTCAGGAAATTACCACCACCCCCAGCCTGATATCCTTTGGCTATTACGGTTCCCTCGCCAATTGAATAAACCGGAGTACCGGTTGGAGCAGCATAATCTACCCCGTGATGAGGTCGGTAAATCTTTAAAACAGGATGAAATCGTGCATTCGAGAACTGCGAGCTGATTCGGTTAAATTTCAGAGGAGCTTTTAGAAAGGCTTTTTTCAGGCTTTTCCCTTTATCATCGAAATAGCTGTCTTCGTTGTTTTGCGTGAATCTGAACGCATAAAAATCTTCTTTGGCGTGAACAAACTGCGCTGCAAAAATGCGTCCGATACCAATCGATTTTCCGAAAACAAAATTTTCTTCGTAAACCAGTCTGAATTTATCGCCCTTCTGAATGCCATAAAAGTCAATTGACCAGGCATAAATATCGTTGGCCAGCGTGAGTGCCAGATCGGTATTGAGTGCTTGTTGCTCAAAGGTTTTCCATAATGATGAGTTGATAACCCCACTTGCTGTTTTCACCATCGTAATAATGGGCTTTTTCTCCTTATAAATGCGGAGACTGTCGCCCAACGCATAAACCACGTAATCAACAGGATTAATTTCATAAATGAAATATTCAACCTTTGAAGGTTGCTTTTTATTCATGAAAAAATAATAGTTGTTGTTAACCTTCATCTTTCTGACATCGAACGTCAAAACTGATTTTTTTGCAATCTCATCAACTTTTGCAAGCGAAATTCCTTGTTTATTCAGGATATCCGACAGGTTTTGTCCCGATCTGACTTGTCCGGGTACAACATTGAATGAATCAATCGGGAGGTTGAACAGAAGTACCGGAGCTGGCTTTTCTACTTCTTTTTCTTTAGCCAATTCCCGCATAATTCTTTGTGTTTCGTATCGATCAAAAATAAAATAGGCAATTTGCAGCAACACGATAAACGCAAAGATCCAAAGCAGAATTCTTTTCAGGCGCTGATATTTGGGCGGAATTTGAGGGAGTTTAATTTTCATGTTTTCTATTTTCTGTGCAACAACAAACCGGGAAACTACTTCTGCTCAGGAGAAAAGTACTTTCCCGGTTCGGTGATTAGTGAGTTTCCAAAAATAGTATTTTTTCCAAAAAATGATCCTGGAAAGAAAACGATCAGGTCAGACTTTTATTTTATCGAATCCTTGTCCATAAACACCCATTACACTTGCCATCGAGATAAACGCTTCAGGATCAATCTCTTTAATCTTTCGGAAAAGTGTACTGGTTTCCTTTTTCCGGACAATGGTCATAAGTATTTTAACATCATTTTGAGTGTACCAGCCGGTCCCGTTTAAAACGGTAACTCCGCGCATCGATTCGTTATTGATGAAATCGGCAATTTCTTCATACTTGGGCGAAAAAATGAAAATCTGGGCCGAAGCATTCGATCCGCTCAGGAAAGCATCGAGGGTGTATGAAACCACTGCCATTGAAACAAAACCATAAACCATTTTATCGAGCGAGTGTACCAGGAAATACGACGAACCGATTATAATTACGTCGCAATACATGATAATCCGCCCGGGGCTGATGTTGCGGTATTTATTGATGATCATGGCTATAATATCGGTTCCGCCGGTGCTTCCGCCACGCGAAAAAACAAGGCCAATGCCAACTCCACCCATCATTCCTCCCAATACGGCCGACAGAAAGTTGTCTTCGATGATGGCTCCCGGAAAATATTCCTGCGGGATGGCAAAAAACACCGAAAGCACAATCATGCTGAAAATGGTTTTGATACCGAAATTGGCACCGAGTACTTTTAAAGCAATGCCAACCAAAACCACATTGATGGAGAAAAAGGTTAACCCGATAGGTATTTTTGTGCTGTAGTAAATGACTGCCGCCAAACCGCTGATGCCGCCGCCGGTGATTTTGGCCGGAACCAGAAACAATGTCCACGACAAGGTATATAACGCCAAGCCGATCAACATGATGGTATAATCTTTAATGACCGACTGAATCTTGGGTTTTCGTGCCTGAGCCATTTTTCGCAGTTTTAGTGCCATACAAAATAAGGATTTTAAACGGAGCCGCAAAAAAACGGTCTTAAAGAGCTATAATTTATGTGAAAAATCAGGTGTGGTCAGACTTAATAAAAAGATCATATTGCCTTGTCTGTTCATTTCAATTCCTGTTTTTTCTACTTTTACAACATGATTTCATTTCCAAATGCAAAAATAAATCTAGGGTTGTCTGTCACCGAAAAGCGCTCCGACGGGTTTCATAATCTGGAAACAGTTTTCTTGCCTGTTGGGTGGAGCGACATTCTTGAATTTGCCAAATCCGACAAGCTGGTATTTACATCAAGCGGAATCAGCATTGATGGTGCGCCCGAATCGAATCTGGTAATGAAAGCCTATCAGCTTTTGAAAAGAGAATTTGATATACCTCCGCTGAAGATTCATCTGCACAAGCAAATTCCTTTTGGTGCAGGCCTGGGAGGTGGTTCGTCAGATGCAGCTTTCACACTCCGGATGCTAAACCGGGAATTTGATTTGAAACTTGATGACCAGAAATTGTGTGAGTATGCGGCCGAATTGGGCAGTGACTGTCCTTTTTTTGTGATCAACCGCCCAGTTTATGCTACCGGAAGAGGAGAAATCATGACTCCGGTTAACTTTAGCCTTAACAATCTGTTCATGTTGTTGGTAAAGCCCTCGGTTGAAGTTGCCACCTCAAATGCTTTTCGTTTTGTTGTTCCCCAAAAACCCGAAGTTTTTCTTCCTGATTTGCTCGAACTTCCGGTTGAACAATGGCAAGGAAAAATTATCAATCAGTTTGAATCGTCTGTTTTTCAACAGTATCCGGTGGTTGGAGAGGTAAAAGCCAGATTGTATGATTTGGGCGCTGTTTATGCCTCCATGTCGGGCAGCGGATCATGTGTTTTCGGGTTGTTCAGGGAGATTCCCGCTGGTTGGCAACATCTTTTCCCATCAGACTATTTAACCTTCGGTCAACAATTCTAAGATCCTTTAAGATTTCTTTAAGATAAGTTTGTCTTTTAATTAACTGTTTGTCGTGTAACTTTTTGGCTTTTCAGTGGTCTTAATAGTGAAAACAATAGAAACAGAAAAACAAACAACACCGGATGATTAAAGCCGGGAAACAATTAAAAGATGAAAACTATGAAAACAAGAGTTAGAACACTTATCGGAATTGTTGCCTTAGGAATTGTTGGAATCACCAATATTCATGCAACTGTTGACAACAAAAGAGTGACCAATGCTGAAGTTGTTATTGAAAATGAGAAAAGTTTGGACATCGAATCCTGGATGATTGAAGAAAGTTTCTGGACCTCAGAAATTAAGGTTAATGCTCCCGAATCAGAAGAAGCGCTTGCTGTTGAGTCGTGGATGACCGAGGAAAATTACTGGACTTCTGAAACCAAAGTGAATGCGCCTGAATCGGAAGATTCGCTTCAGATTGAATCCTGGATGTTAAATGAAAGCTTATGGAATTAAGCTTTTAAGCAGAAAACAGAGACAAATAAATACAAAAATAGCTGTTCCTTCCGGGGGCAGCTATTTTCATTTTCAGTCAGAGTGATGATTTAGCTTAGCCCAACGCTTTTTTACTTTTTCCGTGTTTCATTTTCTTAACCGACTCTTTTCGCATAAGAAGCATCGGAATGGCGACTCCGGTTCCTAGCGAAATCAATATAAACATGGCTTTGGCTCCGTTATTTACGGTTTCTATCAGCGTTTGCAGGTAAATATCTGTGTTTTCAATGGTTGTCAGGGCAATCAATCCAAGCATCATTTTGTATGCAAAAAACCCCGGAACCATAGGAATGACTGATGGAATATAAAAAACCAGGGGTGGACTGTTGCGCATGTGCGCCATTTGTATGCTGGCAATTCCGATGACGGTTGCACCAAGAAATGAAGCAAAAACAATCCCATTGTCGAAATGCATGACAGAGAATTTTATTAATCCGCCCAGCGCTCCAAGCGACCAAATGGCCAGTAAAGTGCGTCGCGGGACATTGAATAGAATAGCGAAGCCAATGGCTGCGATTCCTGACCAAAAGCTTTTTATGAGTATTTCAATAAGTTCCATGTCAGAAGTTTAAAATCATTTTTACGGCAAAAAGTCCCATGGCAATTGAGAATGCAATCATAAGCCCGTTCATGGCTCTCACAATTCCATTCTGAATATTTCCATCCATCAGGTCGGTAACTGAATTAATCAGCGGAACTCCCGGAACCAAAAAGAGAACAGAAGTGGCAAATGCTTTGTCGGGTTGAACGCCAATATTGAAATGTTCGGCTAATCCGGCAATGAATGAAGCGACAAAGGCGGCAAAAAACACGCACAGGTAAGGGTTAAATTTCAGTCGATGAGCCTCCTGACGGGTAAATAAACCTGCTACTGTGCCGGTAAATGCGACAGCCATTTCAATGTACCCACCGCCAAAAATCCGGCAAAAAGCTGCTCCTGCCAGGCCAACCAGGCCTAAAACAACCAGGCGCGGATAGTGCGGAAGTGCTTTCAGCCTTTTAACTTCTTCCGCAATTTGGTTAAGTGTCCAGTTTTGTTCAAGTACATTCCAGCTTAAATGACTGATCCCACTTACAATTCGGTAGTTTACCCCATGTGGCGATGTGCGTTTCAGACGACTAATAAAATGCTGCTGATCTTTTTCGGTGATGGTGAGCATCAGGGCCCGCTGAGTAATCAAAAGCTCGATGCTATATCCCAATCCTTTGGCCAGGCGCTCAAGGGTTAGTCTGGTGCGGTGGGTACTTGCTCCCGAACTCATCAGCAAAGCTCCAATCTCAAGCAAAATATTTCCCGCCGATTGGGCATCTTCCTGGATTGTTTTCATTTTCGAAATATCTGATGGTGTGTTTTCAATGGATGTGCAAAGGTAAATTTTACAAATTTGCCGGTTCTTAGTTTAATCTTATCATACTCTTAACAGATTGAAAAGTTTACTTTAGTCACCCAAAAGATAGTTAAACCTATTGAAGCGGAACTTGTTTTAGTGTGACAAATTTCAAATATGCCTAAAGCAGAAGAATATAAGAATGTATCGGCAGAACTCCGAGAAGTGATCATCACCGGAAATATGGAGATTTCACCCGGGGTTCACCTGATTTCGTGGAATCGAACCAGTAATTTTACACCGGGGCAGGTGGTGAAAATAACCCTCAAGTTGTCAATTCCTCCCCGTATTTACAGTGTATGCAGCGGTAACAGTGAAGCAGAAATCCGTGTGCTTTTCAATGTGAAAGAAGAAGGTGTTTTAACTCCTCAGCTTGCAGGTGTAGTGCCGGGCATGAAAATATGGGCAACCGCGCCGTATGGAAGTTTTCGCGATGACCAGCGACCTGCCTGGTGGATTGCAACCGGAACAGGTATTGCTCCATTCTATAGCATGTTTCGGTCGGGTATTTTCGAAGATAAGACTCTCATTCACGGGGTACGTAAATTAGATCAGTTTTATTTTGAAGATGAACTTGAATGGGGCCTGGGCAAGAACTACATCAGGTGTTGTTCTCAGGAGCAGTCCTGCAATGTTTTCCCAGGAAGGGTAACCCGTTATCTGGAAGAATTACCTGAGCTGCCAACCCATATTAACTATTATCTTTGCGGTAAGGCTTTAATGGTGGTTGAAGTACGCGATTTGCTTATTTCAAGAGGCGTTCCGTTCGAAAACATCCTGGCCGAAATCTATTTTTGAGCATTATGACAAAAGAATCGCTTTTTGGAAGAACACTTGATGAACTGACAGCCCTGGCTGTTGAACTTGAATTACCCAAATTCACAGGGAAGCAACTTGCAGAATGGCTCTATCAGAAGGATGTCAGTTCGATTGACGAAATGACCAATCTTTCCAAAAAAAACCGCGATATGCTTGGTCAGAAATATGAATTCGGGCTGGTTAACTCCACCCGCGTTCAGGAAAGCATTGACGGGACCAAGAAGTACCTTTTCCCGACTCAACAGGGTAAGTTTGTGGAAACTGCTATGATTCCGGATGAAGATCGGAAAACGGTATGTGTGTCGTCGCAGGTTGGATGTAAAATGGGTTGTTTGTTTTGTATGACCGCCAAACAGGGTTTTCAGGGACAACTTACGGCTGGCGAAATTGTCAATCAAATACGCAATATTCCGGAGTGGCACGAAGTAACCAATATTGTTTACATGGGCATGGGCGAACCGTTCGATAACCTGGAGCAAGTGCTGAGAAGCCTTGAGATACTCACTTCGGAATGGGGTTTTGCCATGAGTCCGAGGCGGATCACCGTTTCAACCATCGGTATTATTCCCGGGATGCTTACTTTCCTTGAAAAATCGGAAGCTCATTTAGCCGTGAGTTTGCATACTCCGTTTGATGACGAGCGTAAAAAACTGATGCCGGTTCAGGTTGCCTATCCGATTGCCGAGGTTGTGAAAGAAATAAAAAGTTGGGATTTTGGCCGCCAGCGAAGGGTCTCATTCGAATACATTGTTTTCAAAGGCTTGAACGATTCACCCCGCCACGTTACTGAACTGGTTCGGTTACTCAATGGCATCAAGTGCCGCATCAACCTCATTCGTTTTCACCCGATTCCCGGAACTCCGCTCGAAGGAACCGACGAACAAACCTTGCAACTTTTCAAGGATAAACTCAACGACAAAGGCATTCTCACCACCGTTCGCGCCAGTCGTGGACAGGATATTTATGCGGCCTGCGGGTTGTTGAGTACGAAGGAGATGGTAAATCGGGTGTAATCTAAACTGAGAATTAATCCGTTGGTTTTTTGCTTTGCCGTTTTCCGTAGAAAAAAGCAATCAAAGGGAAAAGGAGTTGCGTTAAAAGCCACTCCGGATTTGCACCAAAAAATCCCCACAACTTAGAGAAATAGCCCCTCGGATCGACCTGTACTTTGATGTCAAATATTTTGGGGGGAGTTTGTGCGGCCACCCAGCGCTGGTTATTTTCGTCAAATGCAGATACAATAATTGAAATCTGAGCCGAGCCAACAATCAGTGGCCGGATGATCCAATCCCAGTTCAGGTCATTTTCTCCGTCAAAAATCTGGTCGTCATTTTCAGGCTTATAAATGGTATGAAAATCATCGTCGCTGAACTTTAATTCCACCTTCATTTTCCTTGAAATAGTTAACGCACTGCCTCCTGTACTTTCCTGAATCTCGGCAGCGGTGGCGTCGCTGGTTTCAGCTATTCTTCTTTCAAGGTTCGAAAGAGCTTTGGCCAACGCGGCTTTGGTAATGGTGACAGAAACGTTGTTGTCGGTGTTCTCCAGCATTCGCCGTGGACAATAATAAACTAGTGAACCTTCAGATTTTAATGATGAAGCATATTTCCGAACAATCAGCTTTTCTGGTTGCAATGTAACTTCACCTTGTCTTTCTTCAGGAATTTGCTCATACACCTGCTTGTCGCCGGTACCCGGAATTATCGGCGATGCTGCTACTGAATCCGCCTGTGCAGCTGCTTCTTCGGCCATAGGTCTTGATTCAGAATTACACGAAATGAATAATACGAGCAGAACGAACAGTAGAATAAATATCAGCCAAAGCTTTCTCTTTTCCATAGATTGAGTTGTTTCTTAGCTTTCTAGAGCTTTGATTTTCAGATTGAATTGCGGATTTCGATTTCGAGGTCGATGAATGCCTGGCGGAATTTGCCGACTTCGGCACGGGCTTTTTCTAGTTGCTGCACAACATTTTCGAATTCGGTATCGACAACGAATGCCAGTTTCGATAAATCCTGAAGCATAGTTCCGACTGAATTGGCGGCATTCGTTTCACCTCCGATGTAGTCAAACATTCGCTGGTGAATTACTTCCGGATCGTCGAACGAAAAGTTATTGATGATATTGAAGACACCTTTCTTTTCGAGGTTATCAACTGCCAGACGCAACGAATCGCACAACTGAAACTGCCGGTATCTGGCTTCCCAGCCCTGGAAGTTTCCGAGCTCGAAAATCATCTGTTTGGCTTTCTGCCTGTCGCCAAAATGAAGTTCAGAAACAACAGTTGTTAAATGTTGCTTGACGATGGTGAGCGATTCATCAATCAGTTCTGCCGTGTCGGCAATGGCGTCGCGCATCATTTTTCGTTCATTCTCCGGAATTTGAACAAGTGATTTAACTCCGTGCGTGAGTTCTTTCAATATTCCAAGAACTTCATTAATTCCATCAGTTACTGCGGGCATAATTCTGTTTTTTTATATTAACTTTTTAATGCAGCTACTGAACCCGGCTGCAAAAATACGTTTGCAGCCAAAATTCAATCGCGCCACCTCAGGTTTACCGACGAAGCAACCTGCCTGCTTCAGCAGGTCAGCTCCATTCAGTAAATCAAAAAAATTCAATACTTCTGATATTCACATTTTGTCCAAATGCTTTTAAACCTTGAAATTTCCGCTATCGACCCATTCGTTCTTGAGTAGTGACCACCAATCGTCGGCCAGTCCGCTCAAAATATAGTCGTAAGGAAGCCAGCCATAGCCATTTTCTCCCCAATCGGTTCCCCACGAATTTCGGATGAGCAACGCGCCTGTGGTTTCAATGCCGCCAGTATTGGCATTTTTAATTTTCATTTTATCGTCGTAACCGGCAGCCACCACAGCATGACCGCCCTCAATTTTATCGCCTGCGGTAGGGAAAGGAATTTTTCCACCGTTCGAAGCAGTTTGGGCAATCGAGCTGTAAACCGTAAATCCGAACATCGATGGAAGTCCGGCTGCCAAATTGGTTTTGATTCGTTTAAGCAGCTCGTCAGGCGAAGTTCCAGGCGGATCGAGCCGATAGTAGCTTATTGATTGATAATTTTGTGCAAAAGCGTAGCAAAAGGCAGTGGGTTCCTTGTCGAAACTGGCAATTTTGTAAGGCCAATATTCTTCCGGAGGAACGCCAAATAAAACCATTGCACCCATCGTGGTGCGCAAAAAAGCTCCTGTGTCGCCTTTTTCGTTCATTAGGTTTCGGGTGGTTTTGTAGAGGAACAACCTTGAGGCTTCGATGTGTCGTCCAAACGCGCGACGCTCAAAATATTCAACCAACCCAACACCCGCATTGG
>CAYRBM010000104.1:0-18222 GCA_964422425.1 uncultured Odoribacter sp. | reverse complement strand
CAACGAGACATAAATAACTCGTATCTAATAATTTAAATGTGTTAAAGTAGAATTATATAGACTTTAGCAATAATTTTGCTGGACTTAATGATTCCTTTTGGTTTAAACGAAAATCATTTGAGCATGAGAGAGAAGTAAGAGCAATTCTTTGTGACCATGAAAACAAAAGTGAATTAGGTAAGTTGATACCTGTTGATTTAAACATTTTAATTGATAGAATATATATTTCACCAACTTCTCAAAAATGGTTTAAAGATTTGGTTGAGGATATTCTAACAAAATATAATATTAAAAAAAAGATTGGTGAATCTTCAATGATAGATAAGCCATTTCATTAACAAAAAAGGGCAGCAGCTAACAACGGCTCATAAGCAATGGCGGGGCTTGTAGCGTATTCAACGTCTCGTCTCGCAGCGTAGGTCAGTAACGTGGGATACGAACACAGCTACGAAGCCCGCCACTGCTCATAGCCGCGACCGTTAGGGGTAATGCAACAAAATCCACAAAACATTGTTTCTATTGTAAATATTTGTAATATATTTACCAAAAAAAGCAATAGAGATGATTTTAGAATTTAAAGTGGAAAATTATTTATCGTTTAGAGAAGAACAGGTATTGAGCTTTGACCCTTCTTCCGATAAAGAATACGAATCTCAATATTGTGTCCAAGTAAAAGAGGGAGTTAAAGTTTTAAAACTTGGACTCATTTATGGTGCAAACGCATCAGGGAAAACAAACCTGTTAAAATCACTGGAGTTTTTACGAAAATTTGTCCTCAGACAGAAAAGTGATAAAACCGAATCAACTGGAGTAATTCCTTTTCAATTTGATAATTCATATATTGAAAAGCCTAGTCGATTTGAATTAACATTCTATTTGAATCAAATAAAATATGTTTATTCAGTTGTTTTAGATGATAAAAGAGTAATTGAAGAGAACTTAGTTTACTACCCAGGAATTCAACCTGCTGTTTTCTTTGAAAGGTGGTTTGATGAAAAGAAAGAAAAGTCTGTAATAAAATTTGGCGGAACAATTGATTTAAAAGCATCTGACAAAAAGCTCATTGAAGGTTTAACAATTTCAAATAGCTCTGTATTTTCAGCGTTTTCAAAGGCCAACACGGAAAAATCAATATTTGATGATGTTTTTAACTGGTTCAGTGAAGACTTTATGCAAATGATTCACCCCAAAACAGATTTATTTGGCTGGACAAGTTCAAGACTGGAAAAAGATAATTTATGCAGGGACTTTGTTTTGGAAGTTTTGCAAAAAGCAGACTTTAATATATCATCAATTGATATTGATGAAGAAGATATACCAATTGATGAAGAACTTGAATCTAAAATTTCAAGTATGGATATGCCTGAACATTTGAAAGAAGAAATTCTTCAGAAGAAAATGTTAAAAGCAAAGGATATTTCATTTCAGCATACAACCAGACTAATGGAAAAAAACCTACCACGAAAACTTGAATCAAATGGAACAATTCGATTTTATGGACTTGGTGGCGTTTTAAATAAACTATTATCATCTAACACTTTTCTTTGTATAGATGAAATTGAGAATTCTTTGCATTATGATTTAGTAGCACATTTTGTAAAGACATTTTTAATGAATTCAAATAACTCACAGTTGTTGTTTTCAACTCATGATATAAATCTTTTAAATGAAGATTTTCTGCGAAGAGATACAGTTTGGTTTGCTGATAAAAATGAATTTGGAGCTTCTGAGTTATATTCATTATTAGACTTTAAGTTACATAAGAATTTATCTGCTTATAATGCATATAAAATTGGGAAATTAGGAGCTAAACCAGAACTTGGTGAACTAATATTATCGAAACATGGCGAGAAAAACTAAAGGTCGACCACCAAAATTTCAAGTTGCAATTGTTGGGGAAGGTGAAACCGAATGGTTTTATTTTAGCAATATGAGGCAATATGAAAAGTTCACATTTAAAGTGGCTCCTGATTTGCCAAAACATTCGGACTACAAGTCAATTATTGATACAGCGAGAAAAAAGAGAGATGAAGGATATGATTTAGTCTTTTGTGTTCTTGACCTTGACAGAATAATAGCTAATGACACTGAGAAAAAAGGATATCTTATCGAAAAAGCAAAAACAAAAGCAAATAATGGAATTGAATTTATCGAAACAATGCCTTGTATTGAACTTTGGTTTCTTATCCATTTTTTAGAGAATTATTCATCAAGGATTTACTTAGACTATAATCAAGTAAGTGTTCCATTAAGACAGTATATCCCTAATTATGAGAAAACAACCAAATTCTTTAAATCAATAAATCTTTACGAATATTTAAATAGTAATGGTGACTTTGATGTAGCAAATGAATTTGCGAAAAGGTTAGAAATAGAAAAAAAAGAAAGTGACAATCCGTTTTTCAATTTTACCCAAATAAACAACTTAATAACACGACTGAAAGAGAAATAAGCACATACCCCTAACAAACTGTATATGTCATAGCCGGTTTTATGAGTAATTATAGGTTCATCTCCTGCATATATTTTATCTCGGTTTGACAGGAAAGTAGCCCGCAATCGGCTACGCCACATACAGGTAACCGTTTCCGTTACCATCACCGCTCAAGCAAAAGGCAAAGCGGCCAAACGAAACAGCTACGAAAGATTCAGGAAATTCATGAGTTTTTCCTTGTATTTGATTCCGATTGGAATTTTGGCATCGTGAATAAAAATCTGGTTGTCTTCAATTTTTTGAATGTGGCTGAAATTGACGACATACGAAAGGTGCACCCGAAAGAAAAGGTTGGCCGGCAGCTTCTCCATGATACTTTGAAACGTCATCCGCACGAGCACTTTCTCGTTGACGGACACAATATTCAGGTAGTTTCCTTCGCTCTGGACGTACAAAATATCTTCGATACCGATTTTAATCTGCTTGTAGCCGTCTTTCACAAAAATAAACTTGCTCAACAGGCTATCCTGCTGAAGGCTGTTCAGTTGAATTTGTTTCTTAACCTTATTAATGGCCTTGTAAAACCTGTCGAACTCGATGGGTTTGAGCAAATAGTCGATCGCCTCGAAGTTATAGCTGTCGATGGCATATTCGGAATAAGCCGTAGTGAAAATGATGTACGGTTTGGTCTGTAATTTTTCGACAAACTGAAGTCCGGAAATGCCCGGCATGTTAATGTCGAGAAAAATGAGATCGACAAAATTGTCTTTCAGAAAAGCCAGGGCTTCGTGCGGATTGGTAAACATCCCGACTAAATGAATCTCGGGCGCTTTCGCAGCGTGTATCGAAATAATGTCCAAAGCTTTAGGCTCATCGTCAACGGCAATGCAATGAATCATCGGTCGTTAGAATTTAGAAAGTTTAACCTGAAAATCGGATTCCGGAGAAACCAGAAACTGTTTCAATTGATTTGATTTTGATTTTTCGGGTTACCCCGAAACCCTGAAGGGAGCCCGAAAAATCATCCGCCATTTCAGCGCGCGGGTATTCTTTCAAAGGTTAAACAGTTTCCCAATTTTCAGGTTAAAGGTAATGCTAGTTATCATACGTCGATGGTCAGGATGACGATAAATTTGCCGTTGGTTTTCGCAATCGATATGTTGTGACGATCGGGATAAATGTGTTTCAACCGGCTTCTCACATTTTCGATGCCTATTCCGAAGCCCCGTTCCTTGTAATAAGCTTCGAACTGGTCGTCGATACTGTTTTCAATAACAAACTGAATCTTATCGCCTTTCGCTGTAATGTCGATTTTCAGGTGCGATACTTTGTTCGGATTCATGCCATGTTTAAAGGCGTTCTCCACAAACGGAATCAACAACATTGGCGCAATGGAACAACCCTGATTCTCGTCGATATCGACTGTGATTTGAATGTCGTGTTCAACGGCGCTCCTGATCGACTGAAGCTTGACATAGTCTTCGATATAACTCGCCTCGCGTTGCAGGAGAATCGATTCTTTCTCCATATCGTCGAGCATAAAGCGCATGAGGTTGGCCAGTTTGGCGATGCTTTCTGCTGTTTTTTCGCTGCCTTCCTTCAGGGCAAAAGCATACAAAGTGTTCAGCGTATTAAACAGGAAATGCGGATTGACCTGCGAACGCAGCTGCGCCAGTTCGGCCTCTTTCTTTCGGTATAAACTAAACCCGGTGGTATCGAGTTTTTTAAAGCGTTCTTTAATGAAGTGATAGACAAACGACGGTACCAGCAACGATACAAATAAAATCAGGATGTCGTAGCGTATGTTTTCGATGCTGAAAAGGTCGAATAGACTTTTATGGATGCCAATTAGCTGGAGTGCGCTTTGCGACTGAAATCCGTCGAAAACAACCATTGCCGCCGAGGTGAGCAAAAGAATGAGCACATTGGTTCCGGCGAAATGAAGTGCTTTCTCTTTACTGAAAAACCGCGGGAACGTGATGAAGCTGTGGAAATAGAACAGCGCAATGACCGAATAATACGGAATAGCCTGGTACAAAATACTTCGGGAATTACCGGCTCCAGCAATGAAAATGAAATTGAGCACGAACACCACGCCCAGGTTGAATGCCAGTTCGAGATTCAGACGGCCGCTTTTGATGAGTTCCTGAAGGCTCGCTTTTTGTCTGACGATCTGATCGATGTAGTACGAAGCCCACGACAGGAGAATAATGGCGCCAAAAATTTGGGTGCCGATCAATACCAGCCTGATCAATCCCAGGTATGGTTCGCACAGGTACAGGCCTCCAATGGTAATGACAAGAGCAGTTGCCACAGTTTGCACGTAGCGCTGGTAATTTTTAAGCAGGGCGAATTTTGGAATTAAAACATAGGTATGGGTAACAAATAGTCCGAGCCAAAGGAGTATTCCGGTCAATGCTTTGAGGTGCCATTGGCTATGGCCGATGTAAAGCAGCGCAAAAAACGAAACTGCGAGGTAAAAACATACTTTGAGCCAGGGAGCGAGGTCGAATTGTACTTTTTTGAAACGCGTAACCTTAAATAGCTTGACAACAATGAACAGAACGGCAACAAAAGCGATGAAGAAGGCCAATATGGAGACGATGGCTTCGATCAATCCGTTGTTCATGCGATATTTGAGGTAGCCCCGCTGGCGCTGGATTTCCCGTTTCAGTTCCTGATCGTGAAACTGCTCGCTGAAGAACGACAACAGCGCCCTCTTTTCACTTTGACTTCGTGCGTTTTGCAGGTAATTGCGGATGGTGACGAAATCAAAATAGAGGTTCATTTCGCGGGTGTAGTTCGAATTGGCAAAATCGATTTCAGTTTTCAGGTCGTTTTTAAGTTTCCGGGAATTGAGTTCGGCATAGTAGCGCGGAACCCTGGAGATTAATTCCCGGAAACTCGAATTTTGAAGCATTTCGTTGTTGGTAAAATCAGCAGCTTTTAAAATCGAACTAAGCTGCGTGGCGATGCTTCCTGTCGCACTTTGATGGTTTCTGTATCTGGCATTGTGGTTAAGCAAAAGAAGCGCCCGATCGTTGTAAATCGTAGCCTTTTCAAAGTTATGGTACGCCGAATCGATATCGCCGGCGACAAAATATTTGTTCAGCAATTCCATTTTGCGGTCGGTCAGCGCGTTGAGTGCATTCAGGAAATTATCCGGATCACTTTCATCCATGATTCTGGAATTTGAATTTCGATCCCAGAATTCGAGGAAAACATCGCGCCGGTAGTTGTTTCTTCCGGCACCAATTCCTGAATATTTGATGCTTTCGTCGAACCACATTCCGTTCAGCGTCATAAAAATGGAGTCTCCCGGTAGCAAATCGAGGTGAGTATATTCGCGGCCCAGATGAATCCAGTACCTCGAATACCAGCGATTGGGTTGGGTAATTACGGCCCGGAAAGTTCCGTTTTCTTCAATCGAAAAATCGATTCTCCTGGTTTCTTCGCGCAGGTTTTTTATGTTGTACCAGTGGTTCTCGATGTACGAAATTTGCCGGTCGGAACAATTATCAATTTTTCCTTTGATGATAATTGGTTTTTGTCCTGCTGTTGTTAAAGCAAACAAAACGACAAGGAGGGATAGAAGCAGTTGTTTCATTGGATTTGGTTTTGCTGTAAGTTTTCAACCGCTAAAGTAAGCTCCTGCGAAATACAAATAAAAAAAATGGTACGGATGAGGTGTTTGATGGTACGGATTTGGGGAGAAGTGATATGCGCTATACGTTTTCAAGCCGCTCAGCGCCTCATTGGAGAAAAGATTGCCCGAATAAAAAATAGACTTAAAAAATTGGGGCAATTGCAAAATGAGTATTGGGGAGGAAAATTCTTAGTACTACAAGCTTAATTTTATGTCGTAAAATTAAAATGGTGACTAATTTCTTCAATAGTATTCAATAATTCTCGATCAATTTCGTCAATAGTAACAAATTCAATAAGCTGATAAAACTTCGATTTATCCATTGTATTTCTTGAGTAACCGATTTGATCAAAAAACTGCTCGAAAAGTGGTGTTAAATAATCATCACTTATTTTTGTTGTAATCCAGAATCTGTGATTCATATCTTTTAATGAATCGGGCATAGTTGATCCAATAATAATTTGACGAAACTTTTCGATATCGATTGGACCCAAATTTAAGCTTTCGATATAGCTATATAGTGTATGTGGTATTGGGATATAATTTTCCATTTCATTTCTCGTCCATTGCTTTATAATCAGATCCGCAGGACAATTTGGTGGATTATCTCGCCTCAAATTATCGAACAAGGCATAAGCTTTTAAATCTGGGATAAATTCTTTTAAAGCAGCAAAATGCTCTATAACGGCCTTCACATCATTTCCAACTGCTTTTGGATAAATATTATTTTGTAGAATTTCGGTAAAAGCGGCAAATCCAAGTCTTGAAGAGAATGCTTTCAATAAATCGAAGTCGGTGGATCCCTCAAAATACAAAATTCTGGGATGCTGTTTAGCAATGATATATTCCTCATAACCAAATTTCCGTAGTACAGAAGAAATTTTACTTTTATTGTTTTCAATCCGAAACTTCCCAAACATTCCTGAGATGACCATATCTTTTGAAAATGCCCTGTTTAAAACACTTTCTGAATGACTTGCAACAATGATCTGGCTGTTGTTCTTTTTTGCAATATCGCTTATCTTGTCGTATATGCTCGATTGTCTTATTACTTCCAAGTGCGCATCAGGTTCGTCAAGAAGGTTTACTGTATTTGGAAATGCAAGGATATAAGCAAACAGCAAGATTGCTTGTTTGGTTCCACTACCTAGAGAAGATAAGTCAACCTTCTTTTTTTCGGCCTCATTATAACTCATTTTTAACAAGCCTGTCCCTGGAAAATAAATTGGCGGATTCAATTCAACCCTAAAAATGTTCTTTATGATTTCAACAAATTCATGCCACTTTGCTTTGTCGTGCTTATCATACAACAAAAAACAGATATTTCTTAAAACGTCTGATGTATTACCATTTCCGATGTTCCGTAAGATGGATCCAACCTCCAATTTATCCTCGATGGGTTTTAAGCCTGCAACAGAAGGCAAATATCCGATCTTTTCTTCCATTAATAGTTCCGGAAAATCGTAAGAGTTTCCGTTCTCATCGTTTGTTAAACGAGCATATATAAGAGTATCTCTCCCATAATCATATTCAAAGCCAACCTTCCATGCCTGACCGTATGTAAATCCTTCGGCATGAATTTCAATTCGTATATTTTTTGCAGTCGGTTTTCCTTCGTCATTAAGAACACCTTCGCGGACATTTAAATCGCGCCACAATTCCTTAAATTCAGAAATAGGAATATTTAACAAATCTTCAAAATTGATTGCTACACCAGTTCTTTTTAAAGCTTTGCTTTTTTTATTAATACGATGTGCCCCCCAGGTTCTGATTGATATAGCTAACAAAGAAATAGCTTGCAGTAAAGTTGTTTTTCCTCCATTATTCGGTCCAATAACTACAACCGATTGTGATAAATCAATTGTTTCATCAGCAATTTGTCTGAAATTTACTATTCTAATTTTGCTTATCATATCTTCTGGAATTATTGGTAAATATACAAGATATTGTTCTACTTATTTCAAAAGTATCTCGCTAAAATATTAAAAATTAGCTTCTCAATATCTGTTTTTTTCTTCGCCTAGGGTAGCTTGCTCAGATTTGTAATAGACACTGAAGAGATTTGTGCTAAGCGGTTTCAAACCGCTCAGCGCATAAAGAAAAAGCCTCTCCTGTCCAAGTCAGAAGAGGCTTTTGTGCTTGCTTCAAATTTGATTCTTATGGTTTTGGCTTGAAAATAATATCAACAACATCGGCCTTGTCCACAAAAGTCTTCACAAACTGCTGAACCTGCTGGGCAGTGAGTTTAGCCAGTATGTTTTCGAAGTTGTCAGCTGATGCGGGGTTGTAATCGTAGGTGTAGTAACTGCTTAGCGCCTGCATCCAGTAACTGTTGTGCAGTTTCGACTGCTCGCGGTTTTTCAGCAGGTTTTTAATGGTTTTATCCAAATCTTCGGCTGTTGGACCATTGGCTGCAATCTTTTCTATTTCGCGGAAAACGATTGATTTCAGGTGTGCAGCTTTCTCCGGATCGGTGTCGAACATGAGTTGCAGGCTCTTTTCGGCTTTGGGGAATTTGGATGAACTGGCTGAAACCCTCACTCCATAAGTTCCGCCTTCCTTTTCGCGGATCTCTTCGATGTATCGAAGATTCAGAATATCGCGAAATACGCTGAGCAGCAGATTTTGCTCAGGGGTGTAATCCATTTTTGAATTGTAGTTTACCGTAACGGTTGCTTTTTTAACCTCAAGCGGTATCTCTATTTCGCGAACCGTTTTCCCTTTGGGACCTTCCACTTTCCGGTCAATCCAGTTTTCTTTCCGTGGCAGATTGGTGAGCGATCCGATGTATTTTTCGGCCATGGCCTTTGCTGTTTCTTCTTCGATATTACCTACGATGAAATAATTGAAATCGCCGGCATCTACAAAGCGGTCGTTATAAATGGTTTGCATTTGGTCGAGCGAAATTTCGTCGAGCAAAGCAGGTGTCATCAGCTTGGTGCGCGGGTGTTTGCAGGTCATAATCAGTTGCAGCGAGTCGCTCATAATTTTCTGCGGGTTGTTGGCCATGTTGGCAACGAAGGCTTTGTAGCGACCCAGCATGGCTTCATAAGCTTCCTTGTCGAAACGCGGATTTTCGAATTGCAGGTAAAGCAATTGCATCATGGTTTCAAAATCTTTGGGTGTGCTCGATCCGCTAAAGGTTTCGCTCAGGTCAGACAAGCCAACACTCAGGCTCACTTTTTTGCCGGTTAACGCTTTTTTCAGGGCAGTTGCATCGTAATCGCCCACACCAAACGAGCCAATAAACTGATTGAGCATCATGGCTGAGGCTACCTGTTCGTCGTTTATTTTTGAACTGCCTCCCTTGCTTACGGCAACGAGTGAAACCTGGTCTTTTTCATAGTCCGCTTTCCGGAAGATAACTTTGGTTTCGTTGCCCAACGTCCATTCAACGGCATCAAATTCAGGAAGCTTTTTGGTGGCTTTAACTTTTGATCCTTTCAGTTCTTTGCTGATGAGGTTCGTTGATACCACCTGATCGGTGTAAGGTTCAACGGTGCTCTTTTCCAGTTCTGACATGATGGTCAAAGCTTGTTCCTTGCTCAGATGTTTGGCTTCGGGTTTATCGGGACCTATCGCCACAACAACACGGTTCTCCGGAGTCATCCATTTTTTAGCCCGGGCCGAAACTTCCTCAACAGAAATGGTCGGGAGTATTTTTTGAACAAATTCCCAGTCGAAATCAATGGATGTGAGTGGCTCACCATCGATGTAGTGGTCTTTAAAATCCATGGCAAACTGGTCGTTATTTATTTTATCACGCTGTTTGTAGCGGCTTTCAATGGATGTCAGAAGATTGGTTTTGGCCCGTTCGAGTTCGCCCGGAGTAAATCCGTGCTGATAAACACGCTGAGCTTCGGTGTAAATGGAGCGGAAAGCCAGATCGCCCTGATCGGGTTTGGCGGTGGTTGAAACGACCAGAACTTCGTAGCCATCAACCAGCCCGGAATAGCCAATACTACCATTGATAAACGGAGGAACACCTTTTTGAAGCAACTCGGTAATTCGGTCACGGGTCATCATGCCAAACAACGACTGAATGGTCTGCTCGCGCAGGTAATTCAGATTTTTTTCGGAGGCTGAAGGGGCTTTGTGTTTAATGTATAAAGAAACCGAATAGCTATCGGCCTCTTTGTCGGTTGACAATACATAGAGCGGCTCTTTATGGGCAGGAACTTCATAGAATTCGCGTTTCGGCGGATTCTGAACGGCTTCAATTTTCGAGAAAAGCGCTTTTACTTTTTGTTCCACTGCATCAACATCAATGTCGCCAACGATGGCGATGGCCTGTAAATCGGTGCGATACCAGTCGTGGTAGAAATTCCGAAGTGTTTCGTATTTGAAGTTTTTGATCACATCCAGATCGCCGATGACATCGCGGTTCATGTATTTCGAACCGTTCAGCAAAACCGGGAGCCACTGACGCTGCATCCGGAAACCTGCAGTACGGCGGGTACGCCATTCTTCGGTAATTACTCCGCGCTCGGCATCAATTTCCTCGTCGGTAAGAAGGAGGAAGTCGGCCCAGTCGTTTAACACGAGCAAACAGGTGTCGATCAACCCCTCATGTTTTACCGGAATGTCACTCAGGTTATAAACCGTTTCGCCAAAACTGGTGTAGGCATTGATGTTACGCCCAAAAGCGACACCGTGTTTTTCGAGGGTGTTGATGATGCCTTTCCCCGGGAAATGCTTGGTTCCGTTAAATGCCATGTGTTCCAGAAAATGAGCCAATCCATTCTGGTCGTCATTTTCGAGCAGTGCGCCCACATTTTGAATGATGTAAAAACTAGCCCGTTCTTTAGGCTCTTCGTTGTGACGGATGTAATAGGTCATTCCGTTTTCGAGTTTTCCGATGCGGGCGGCAGGGTCAACTGGTACAGGCATGTTTAAGTTAGCCTGGCTGAATGCTGTTCCGGAAATGAGTCCTAAAACAGCGATCAGGATGAATCTGAATCTGATCATACGTTGGTTATTTGATTAAACTTTAAACTATCGACACACATTTGCGACAGGCTTGATTTCGCTTGTCATAATACAGATGGATAGGTCGCCATCAAACGTCCAGAATTACATTCGGAGGCTATTATTTTTTCATTAGAAAAGCAAATCCCAAATCCGAAGTTTTAGCCTTGCGTCAACATCGGATTTGGGATTTGAAGTCCGGGATTTATTCCGGTCTATGGTTAGTTTACTTCAGATGCAAAAGAAATTAGTTCTTTAGCGGGTCCATTACTTTGCCGATAAACAGAATGGCGTCGGTGTCTTTTTCGCGGATAGCGAACACAAACGGGTGATCGGCGCGGAACGAATTATCAAGCGGCATTGAAGTGACGCCAACGGTAATGCCAGTAACGGCTGCGGCTTCGGTTCCACGTTCGTCAACTTTAATATATGATTTGTGCATCACTTCCGAAATAACCAGTTTGGCAGCATCCGAAATCCCGCTGAGATTAGCTTTGGCATCGTTAAAAGCATCGGTCATACCCAAAGCTTCCAGTTCATCAACCAAGCTGTTGTCAAACTTAAACTCGAATTTAGGAAGGAAAACTTCTTTTTTCTGTTCGGTCATTTTTGAGATCCAATCGTTCAGATTTGCCGTGGTGAGTGCCGAAATCACGTCGTCGGTTTTTTTGCCTTGTTTCGGCAAAAAGATAAGCATGGAGTATTTCCCGCTCCCGTAAGGCATTTCGAGTAGCTGGAAAGTTTCGTTGCTAAAATAATTAAACGGCTTTTCGAGGCTCATGGTGGGAACCTGAATTACCGAATTGTCTTCCCTGGTAAAGCTGAGGCTGGTCGTTTCTTTTTTGTCGAACTGGTATTTCCACTCGCCGTTAAAGTAGATTGCATTCAGCAGGTACATCACATCTTCGGGTTTAACCTGACTGATAATTTCATCAATCTTACCTTTTGTTTTGTCTTTGACCCAGCCATTCACCGTTCTTAATGTTTCGGCAGTTTTGTTAAAATCAAGTCCCGACACTTCGGCATTGTAAAAATTCTGGTTGGTCGTTATAAAATTGTTTTTAACCGGAAATGTGTTCCGGTAGAAAATGGCGTTTGAAATGGAGAGTTCCACTTTCGGATCGTGACTAACCAGGGCCGCAACCAGCTCCTTATAACTTTGGTTGATGTCATCGGGCGTCAGGTTGGCCTTGTGTAACATTTCTTCCATTTGCTTTTTGGTAGTCCCCTCAGCTCCATTATAAACCATAGCCAAAGCCAATGAAACACTCATGGGCGAAATCATGGTATTTTTTGGTTCGTTTAATGAAGCATTAATCTTTTGAAAAAGCTCCAGTCCGAATTGATTGTCGGCGGCAATTATTTTGGCCGATTTTTCGGTCATGGTCAAATTGGTAACCGGTTGGTCAACCGATTCCCTGGTGCAGGCCAGTAGCGAGGTGCCCAGCAGAATTATTGAAAAAAATCGTTTCATAGCGCCAGTAGTTTTTGGAATGTGATAATACATAGACGAGACCGGTGATGAATTGGTTGCGTTGGTTTGTTTCTGCAACAAATTTGAAGAAAAAGATCGAAACCCCGAATTTAGGCTGGTTGAAGGTTTTATCGCCACACCTGAAATAAAAAATTACAGGGTCACGCAACTAAATCGGGTCAGGTTCCATCTTAACGGAAATTGAGTTCTGATTCGGGGAAAACTGAACAAAAGTTAACCGTCGTTTTAAAGAGTACGGGGTTCAATCGCCCGATGTATGTTTAATTCGGTTAATTTTGGTGATCAGATTAAACGAGCTGTTTGGAAGATTTTAAAGCGATAGTGTCGGATTGTATTGCCGGGAACCGGAAGGCTCAGGCAAAACTTTACCATCAGTTTGCCCCGAAAATGTTTGGGGTATGCCTTCGCTATGCCAAAGATGCAACCGAGGCTGAGGATAATCTTCAGGATGGATTTGTTAAAGTTTTTACCAACCTGAAAAGTTTCAGGCACGATGGATCGCTGGAAGGCTGGATCAGGCGAATCATGATCAATGTATCGCTTGAGAAATTCAGAAAGCAGCATTTATTGCATCCGGTTGAAGATGTGGCTGTGTACGACACCGTCAATTTTTCGGACGATGTGATTGCCAAAATTTCGGCTGACGATTTGATTAATCTGATTCAGGAATTACCTCCGCGTTACCGTTTGGTGTTTAACCTTTATGTGATGGAAGGTTTGTCGCATCAGGAAATAGCACAGGAAATGTCCATTACACAAGGAACCTCTAAATCGAACCTGGCACGTGCCAGGGAAATATTAAAAAAGAAAGTTCAGGAGAACTTTGGTGAATTGAATGCCCAAAATAATCATACGGCATGAAAAAAGACAAAAATCTGGACGAACTGTTTCGTGATAAGCTGCTGAATTATGAGCAGGAACCGCCGGCATATTTGCTGGAGAGTATCCTGGATGCCAGCTCCGGAGCACGTCGTAAACGAAGAATAATTTATTGGCGCGTAGCTGGTATTGCTGCGGCTGTACTTCTGGCCTTTGTGGCCGGATGGCAATTGAGCGTCCGAAATATTCAGGATATGACCCAACCTGTTGTGGTTAGCAATCAGCAACCAGAGGAAGTCGGTGTAAAACCGGAACAAACTGCAGTAGCGCCGAATCAGTCGTCTGAAATAAGTTTGGCTCAACTTGCCCGGAATGAAGGTCTGAAAGAATCGGGGAAAAGTGATGAAATGACCCCGGTAAAATCGGTAGCATCAACAACATTGGTCGCCGAATCGGGAAAAAGATTTTCCGGAGAGGGTGATTCTTTTTCGATCATAAAACCCCTGAAAAGATTATCCAAACTGCTTGAGCGTATCGATCATTCCGGAAATAATCTTCAGGAAGGAAAGCTTTTGGCTCAGGTTTCGCGCGAAGACTGGACCATTGATCAGCAAATCATGGAGCAGAATAAGCAAACAATGGCCGCAATGAGTACCGAAAAAAATAAGGGGCGCTGGCTCATTGGTGCACAGGTTTCGCCCGGATACAGTGTCGAGCGCAGTAAACACACACAGGTGTATGCAAGCAATATGGTGAACGCTTCAGCTGAATCGCCGGTTGAGGTAGGTGGAGGTGTTTCTGTAGAATATAAACCAGGGAAACGCTGGAGCGTACAGAGTGGTATTTATTATTCCGGAGTTGAGCAATCTTCTGGAAACTCATCCTACCTGAGTAATCATGAGTTTCTGACAGCTGACCGGGGAGCCGAATATTTCAATGCGCCGGTAAATATTGCTTCGAGCAGAATGATGATGAACACCACGGCAGGTGTCATCGAGTTTAAAAATATACCTGAAGGACTGGTTTTGGGTACTGCTATCGAAGAAAAGGCAATGTATTCGGCAGTGGTGGTTTCTGATGCAGAATTCATCCAGAACTTCGATTACATTGAGATTCCGTTGTATCTGAGATATACTTTGCTTGATTCAAAGTTCGGAATTGAAATGTTGGGTGGGTTCAGTTCCAACGTGCTGGTTGGAAACGAAACTTTTATGGACAGTCAGTATGGCAAAAACCTGATTGGCAAAACACAGGACATGCAAACATTAAATTACAGCGGTACACTTGGCGTTGGATTCAAGTACAGCCTTTCGCGTCGGTTATACCTAAATCTTGAGCCACGGATTAAATATTACCTAAACTCGTTAAATACCAATTCCGAGGTTACCTATAAACCCTACACGATTGGAGTTTTTACCGGTTTGAGCTATGAGTTTTAATTTTTCGGGACCAAATCGGGAAGCTTGAAAAAGCATTTTTCAGTCCTTTTCGTTGAAATCTAAATTTAGCTGATAAAATATTTTATCAGAGCGCAACCTTTTTGTAATTCAGTCCATCTTCCTTTCAGGAGTGCAACAGCTGTTTAATTGAATACAAGCCAAACGTCAATTTCCCTTGCGGGAATATAAAAACCAATACAACATGAAAAAAATGATCATCTTGCTTTTATCCGGATTTTTTCTAATTCCGGCTATAGCCCAAAAAAGCAAAAAGGACGTTGTTTATCTCAAATCGGGGGGAGTTATTAAAGGTCAGCTTATTACTCATGATGCCGAAAAAGTGAAAATCAGTTCTGCAGGCAACGACTGGGTATTTAATTTAGCAGAGATCGACAGTGTTTCCAGAGTTTCACGTCGTTTACCCAAACCTGAAGTACCTGTTCTGAATTATTTCTTTGACACGTCGATGGGTGTTCTGATCGGAAATTCAGGAAACAATCAAACTGCGCCTTTTTCGTTTATGTCGTCGGTTAATTATAAGGTTGCCAATCAATTTTATGCCGGAGTTGGCCTTGGCGCCGAATTTCTGCAGGAAACCTATATGCCGGCTTTTGCGCAATTTCAATACAAATTCCGAAATACCCGGTTTACGCCCTACGTTAATTTGCAGCTAGGTTATCAGGTTCCGCTTGAGGAAGCTAACCGTTCGCAATCGCAAATTTATTACGACTATTCTTCGGTTTGGCCTGGCCCTCAAAGTAGCGGTAAGCTTGATTCGGAGGGAGGTATTTTGGTTAATCCGTCCATCGGATTTCAGCGATTTACTTCTGACAACTTTGGATGGTTCTTCTCATTCGGATACCGCTATCATCAGCTGAATTATTCCGGAGAGAAAAGTTACGAACTGGAATCCAATTTTTCGCGTCTGTCACTAAAGATCGGATTTATTTTTAATTAACCGAAGCCATGAAAAATATCCCAAATATCTATCCGGTTTTGATGCTTCTGGTGTTTCTGGCATCATCATGTACCGACAAAATTTACGAAACCTTTACTGCTAATTCGCCGGTTTACCTAAGTTACGATGAACTGCGCTCGGCTGTTAAAATGACGGCAGCCCGTGAATTAAACAATCCCGGGAAAATCTACTTCAAAGATCAGTATATTTTCATCAACGAAAAGATGAAAGGTGTTCATGTTTTCGATGTGAGCGACCCGAAGAATCCGCAGAACAAGGGATTTATTGAAATTCCGGGAAACATTGATATTGCCATTAAAGAAAATACCCTGTATGCCGACAGCTATGTTGATTTGGTTGCCATTGATGTTTCAAGCTTTTCGGCTATAAAGGAAACCAGTCGGGTACAGAAAGTTTTTCCTTACACATTGCCCAAGTACGACACAAACTATCCGGTAGCACGCATTGACGAAACTAAAGGCGTGGTTACCGATTGGGAGATCAAGAGTGTTCGTCAGGAGTTGGAACAACGCTATTATCCGGTGTATTACCGGGCAGAGATGCTGACTATGGATGCAGCCTATAATAAAGGTTCGTTTGGCAGTGCTGCAGGCGGTTCCACTTATGGGGTTGGCGGAAGTATGGCAAGGTTTGGCTTGTACAAAGATTTCTTATACATTGTTGATAATTACCAGCTGCATACCTTCAAATTAAGTTCGGCATCAACAGTTACCAAGCTCAATTCAAATTATGTGAGCTGGAATGTAGAAACCATTTTCATTACCGATAATCACATCTTCCTGGGTACACAAAGCGGAATGATCGTTATGTCGCTGGAAGTGCCTGAAAGACCTTCGCAGAAAGGAACTTTCTCGCACATGACTGCCTGCGACCCGGTAGTGATTAAAGGGGACTTAGCCTTTGTTACCCTGAAAGGCGGAACTACCTGTCGCGGTACGCTGAATCAGCTCGACGTGGTTCGAATGAGTAACAGTTATTCGAAATTTACCCTGATTGCGTCGTACCCAATGTACGGGCCGCAGGGTTTGGGAATCGATGATGATTTGCTTTTTATTTGCGATGGTGATGCCGGTTTGAAAATATATGATGCGGCCGATCCGTTAACTATCAACCAACATTTGATTGCCAGTTTCCCGAATATTAATGCTTACGATGTAATTCCGGTCAATAATTACCTGTTTATGGTAGGGGAAAATGGCTTTTTGTTGTATGATTATCAAAATGTCCAAAATATTAAAATGATTGGCATAATTCCTGTAGTGAAAAAATCATAAAGAAAATAGTCTGCAATACGTGGGCACTTGAGTACACTGTGGTATCCTCTCATAAAAAAGCCAAACGATTTGTTTCGTTTGGCTTTTTCTTTTTCGAGTAAATCAGTAAGTGTAGTTATACGGATTTTTTTCAATCTTAATGGTGTCCATCGAATATGGGACATAGGTTTTTTCGTAGATGAATTTCGCTTCGTCATTAAATCCGGCAAAAAGGCCAACCCCGTTTTTTACGTTTGAATAAACCGGCACCGGTTCGGCAAACGGGTTGTCGTGGTAAAAGGTATACAGTTTCAGGTATTTCAGGTAGGTAAACAAGTCTTTGGATAAATGCTGAATGTAAACAACCCGCCGCGTGTAAATTACCCGGGTAGAAGTATATCCGCCAGAACCGCCGGTGGGTGAAGTGGTGCCAATGTTGTAATTATTTATAAAAAACCGGATGGAATATTCTTTTCCTTTGAAATAGTCGTCAGGAAAAATATGGTAATCATTCTCGGGTCCTAAATCAAATTCTTCTCCTCAATAATTGTTGAATAAACTATTGAATACCGGGCTATCGGAGGAAAACCAGTCTTCCATTGTATATAGGTAGTACTTTGGGGTCCCCTTTCCATCGGCATTTTTATTTAAAACCAGGTCTTCCTTTTTCACCAATATCCGGTAATAATTATCTCCCGGAACATCTTTTACTTTGACATCAACCTGAAGCCTTTTATTCAGAAACTGGCCAGTTACGATCGCCGTGTCGATTGAAATAACCTGAGCCTTTCCGGGTATTGTTGTTTCGGCTTCCAGTTGTTTGCTAAGCGATTTGGCCACCATCTTGTAGGTTGCTCCCGGTTTTGGCCTGATATCAGTAAATTCGAAAACTCCCGTAGGTGAATATTGATCTTTCAACAGCTTCCCATTCTCATATACTTCAACGGTTCCGTCAGCCATCAATCCGCCTCCGGCAGAAATCTGGCGGTTTAAAATTGAGGTACTGGCTGTCAGATTGGCCCGAATTCCCTGATCAGGATAAATAATGCTGTTTAAAACCAGCTGATTGGCAATACCTTCGTCGTCGAAATCAATGGTTTTGGTACACGAAATAAAGCTTGACAGCAGTAGGCTGATTAATAACCTGAGTTCGATTAATAACTAATTGAAAATAAGCAACAAAAGGATA
>CAYRBM010000103.1:0-18369 GCA_964422425.1 uncultured Odoribacter sp. | reverse complement strand
GGGCCAAGGTGGCTCATTTCGGCGTTACCACCGGCATTGTCAGCAATTGGTCCGTAAGCATCGGTAGCCAGAGTAATGCCTAAAGTTGAAAGCATACCCACTGCAGCAATGCCAATTCCGTAAAGCCCCTTAGCCAGACTGTCGCCGGTAAGCATGTGAGCCACGTCGAAATTGATTGCCGAAAGAAACGAAAGGGCAATAGCTGCTCCAATAGTAATAACAGGAATCGCTGTTGACATCATTCCCAAGCCAATACCTGAAATGATAACAGTAGCAGGACCGGTTGATGATGATTCGGCAACCCGCTGAGTTGGACGGAATGTATGCGAAGTATAATATTCAGTTGACTGTCCGATAATTACTCCGGCCAAAAGACCAATAATTACTGAGAATGAGATTCCAAGCCAGTTTTCCAATCCGAGGGTATAAAGAATAACAAAGGTAGCTCCGGCTATCAGGACAGAAGACACATTTACGCCCAATCCAAGAGATTTTAGCAAGTCACGCATCGAAGCGCCTTCTTTTGTGCGAACCAGGAATATCCCAACAATAGAAAGGATGATACCGATTGCTGCGATCAACATCGGAGCTAAAACAGCATTAAACTGAGCTTCAGGAGTTGTGACAAAAGCGGCAGCACCCAAGGCAGCAGTTGCAAGAATTGAACCACAATAAGACTCATACAGGTCGGCACCCATACCGGCCACATCACCTACGTTATCGCCCACATTATCAGCAATGGTTGCAGGATTACGAGGATCGTCTTCCGGAATACCTGCTTCTACTTTACCAACGAGGTCAGCACCTACGTCAGCTGCTTTAGTGTAAATACCTCCACCAACGCGGGCAAATAAAGCCTGGGTTGATGCTCCCATCCCGAAGGTTAACATGGTTGTGGTGATAATTACCATTTTATGGAAAGAGTCGGCCTCATCAACAAAATGGTTCAAAATCAGGTACCAGATTGAAATGTCAAGCAAGCCCAAACCTACAACAACCAAACCCATTACAGCACCCGAGCGAAAAGCTACTTTCAAACCATGATTCAATGAGTTTTTAGCAGCATTGGCCGTACGGGCTGATGCATAGGTAGCCGTTTTCATACCAAAGAAACCAGCCAATCCGGAAAAGAATCCGCCGGTAAGGAAAGCGAATGGAACCCATTCGTTCTGAATACCCAAACCATACGCCATGAAGGCAAATAAAATAGTTAGAATGATGAAAACAATACCTACAACTTTGTACTGCTGACGAAGGTAAGCCATAGCGCCAACACGAACGTGCTTGGCAATTTTCTGCATGGTTTCAGTACCTTCGCTTTCCTTCATCATTTGTTTAAAGAAGTAAAAAGCAAATGAAAGTGCCAGTATAGAACTAAATGGCACCAACCAGAAAATAGAATTCATAAATTTCAGATTTTATGCAACATTGTTGCTGTTAGTTATTGATTTTACAGTGAATTGAAGTTCCGAAATTAACAATTAAAGTATGGAATGCTTATTCCTCAAAAATGTTATTTGACAGCACACCTTCAATTCACCACTGAAAGACAAAAATAGAATTTTGTATAAATTTCAATCATTTCGAGGCGTGTATGTGACAAATTGCAAACAAAAGTTTAATATTTATTTCAAATTTGAAATTTTGTCAATTGAACTTTATTGCAGGTTTTATAAGTCAAATGATAAATATCAATCCTGATGGTTGTATTTGTTGGAAGTTCTTTCTCTGGGAATGTTCAGGATGATGAGCGAAAGTCCGATAATTAGCATTCCTGAGATTGAAATCAGGTCTGGCTTTTCGTTCGGAAGGATCATCCAACTTAGAATAGCTCCCGAAACCGGAATCAGAAATTTCCAGATGTTCAGCTCCGAGACTTTTACCATTGGTCTTCTGAGCAAAGTATTCCAAATGGTAATGGCAGCTGCCGACAGAAAACTCAGCCATGCCAGAGCAATAAAATATTCCGCAGGAAAAGTTCTTTCAGGAATTCCTTCGATTGGGAATGAGCCGAGAAAAAGAACAGCGCCACCGATAAACAGCGAGGCCGATGTAAGGATCATCGGAGAAATAGTGTGTCGTGTGCGGGCAACTACTACGTTGGTAATTCCTGAAGCAAGATTGTTTAAAATCAGGAACAGCACACCCCAAAGACCAATTTCGGCACCCGACGGAAGACTTTTTCGTCCCAATGTAATGATGGCAACCCCAGCGATTCCCAATAAAATGCTGCCTGATTTAAACCAATCCATCCGGTCGGTTGAAATGGTAAAATGAGCGATTGTTGCCACGAATAATGGCGACGAACCTACAATCATTGCCGAAATTGACGCCGGCACAAGGTTGACGCCTAAATAAAACAAGGAATATTGCAAAACAACCTGCAGAAATGCAATCAGGCAAACATACCCGAAGTTTTCCATTACTTCTTTACTGAACCTTTTAACATTACCGATAATCGGAAATAACATTAGCCCGGCAAGGATAAATCGTATTCCTGCAAACTGAAGTGGGGTATGGTATTTCAGCCCGATTTTAACACCAACGAATGCTGAAGACCAAAGTAAACAGGCGACGATAGCCAGAAAAGTTGTTTGAGTAAGGTGTTTTTTCATCAGACTGAAATGAAGCAGCAAAGATGCCGATAAAAGTCAGTTAAAGAAATTGTTCCAGTAAAAAATTGAAAAAATCCTCATCCGGCCATAAAACAAAAAAGGCAGCTCATCGCTGCCTTTTTTAAAATATTGTAGTTTCTATTATACCCATTTCAGGTAATGAAAGTCTTGCCGGTGCGGCAATTCTTTGTGCTTGGGATACATTCGGATAGCGTATCCGAAGGCACCGGCGTTCATCAATTGCAGATTCAATTTATAAGTAGTCAGCGACCCTTCAGCTGTTTCAACTTCAAACTGAAGACATTCAACCAAACTTGGCGGACTGTTTTTTCCGTTTTCAGTAATCACCATTTCAACGCCAACGTCTTCCGGTTTTAAACCTTTCAGATCGACGACCAAACGGGCCGGATAATCTTCGCCGATTTTCAACACATTGGTAATTCCATCGGTAATCTGAACTTCCTTCACCTCAATCTGATCCCAAACCTGCGAAATACCATATTTCCAGGCAGCCATATCGCGGGCAAGCCGGTAATCCGAGGCAATTAAGCGGGCACTTCTCTCAGCTTGTGGCGTATAAAACCGTTCCTGGTAATCGCGAATCATGCGGGCTGTGGTGAAATTCGGGGCAACCTGTGCAAAGGTATTTTTGATATACGACACCCACTTTTCGGGAACTCCGTTGATGTTGCGGTTATAGAAATCAGGAAGAATTTCTTCCTCCAAAATATTATATATCGTTTCGGCATCGAGGTCGTCCTGCAAATCGTTCACATCATAGGCATTTTCCTGCGGAAGTGCCCAACCTGCATCCTTTTTGTATCCTTCAACCCACCATCCGTCGAGCACCGAGAAATGGATGGTTCCGTTCATCACACCTTTTTCGCCACTGGTTCCCGAGGCTTCGAGTGGACGGGTTGGCGTGTTCATCCAAATATCAACTCCCTGAAGCATCATTTTGGCCAGGTTCATATCGTAATTCTGAACAAACAGAATTTTACCTGCAAACTCCGGACGTTTCGAAATCTCAACAATATGACGGATCAAATCCTGACCTGCTTTATCGGCAGGGTGAGCTTTGCCGGCGAAAATAAACTGAACCGGACGAGCAGGGTTATTGACCAGTTTCGATAAACGGTCGAGATTGCGGAACAACAAATGCGCCCTTTTATAGGTGGCAAAACGGCGTGCAAAACCGATGGTTAGTGCATACGGATTCAGTTTTCCCAAAACTTCCGAAATCAGTTTCGGATTTTCGTGGCGTTTGATCCAATTGCTGGTAAACCGTTGCTTGATATAGCCGATGGTTTTCAGGCGCATGGCCTGTTTCATGTTCCAGATTTCCTCATCCGGAACTTTATAAATGCGTTCCCACGAATCAAAGTCGAGCTGATCTTCCGGGAAATTTTTTCCAAAATATTTCTGATGAAGCTCTTTCCACTCTTTGGCTGCCCAGGTTGAATAATGCACTCCGTTGGTCACATAGCCCACTTCGAGTTCCTCCGGAAGAAAACCTTTGTAGAGTGGACTCAGTACATCTTTCGAAACTTCGCCATGCAGCATACTGACGCCGTTGATTCCTTGTGAGAGGTTGCAGGCAAGGTAACTCATGTTGAAATGATCTTCGAACGGAGAAGCTTTTCCTAATGCTAAGAACTCGTCCCAGTTGATGCCCACCCGCGACGGGTATTTTTCCATGTATCGGCGGAACATATCCTGGTAAAAAGCATCGTGACCGGCAGGAACCGGTGTATGTGTGGTAAACAAAGTCGAAGCGCGGACAACTTCCTTAGCCTCGGCATATTTTAATCCCGTTTCAGCAACCAGGTCGGCCATGCGTTCCAGACCAATCATCGCGGCATGTCCTTCGTTGCAGTGGTATATGTCCGTTTCGTAGCCCAGTTTTTTCAAAGCACGAATACCACCTAAACCGAGCAACATTTCCTGTTTCAGCCGGTTTTCGTTATCTCCACCATACAAATGGTGCGTCACAAAACGGTCTTCGTCGGAATTAGCCTCAAAATCGGCATCGAGTAAAAACAACTTGATGGCGCCTACATTAACCTGCCAAACGCGTGCAGTCACATTTCGTCCCGGATACTGAACCTGAACGCTCACCCAGTTGCCGTTGACATCGTATGCGGGCTGAACCGGTATTTTGGAGAATTGCTGGGCATCGTATTGCGACAACTGTTCGCCATTGATGGAAATATTCTGGCGGAAATAACCATACCGATACAACAAACCAACGCCTACCAGATTCACTTTCGAGTCGCTGGCTTCTTTCAGGTAGTCGCCTGCCAGGATTCCCAACCCTCCGGAGAAGATTTTCAAGCTGTCGTGCAAGCCGTATTCCATGCTGAAATAAGCAATTGACGGACCAGCCAGTTTTTCACGGTCAGCCAGGTATTTGTGCAGCGATGAAGAAACCTGATTCATTTTCAGGATAAATTCCTCATCATTTTCTAATTCCTGAAACCGGTTGTATCCCACCTGCTCGAGCAGGAGGATGGGATTGTGCTCGCATTCTTCCCAAATTTCGGCATCGATAGCCTGAAACAGATCACGGGCTTCGGTATTCCAAACCCACCACAAATTGCGGCTTAGTTCTTTCAACGGAGTCAGTTTATCCGGGATATTTGACTCTACAAATAATTTTTTCCAAACAGGTTGTTCCACGATTGATTCTTTTATGTATCTAACTCCATCACCCATACCTTTTCCTCTCTTGCTATATAAATCATTATCAACCTCACACAAGGCATAAAGGCACAAAAGAAGTTAAAAAATTACATGTATAGATATACTTAATGTAAAAAGGACGTTAATTTTTTGTTTCCAATTAATCAGAAAGTTACAGCATTTCCTCTTACCGGCACAGGTTTTTGTATATCCCGACAAGTTTTTCAGCTGAGCGTTCCCAGCTAAGCTGTCGGATTTCTTTGCGGGCGTTGTTGCATATTTTCTTGCTAAAATGTTGGTCCGTCAGCAGTTGGCAAATAGCATCAGCCATTGCTTCCACATCCCAGTAATCCACTTTCAGGGCATGTTCAATAACCTCTGAAACGCCGGATTGTTTTGACAAGACAACCGGAACACCTGACTGAATCGCCTCGAGCGCCACAATTCCAAAGGGTTCGGAAACTGAGGGCATCACAAAAACATCGCTGTGCCGAAAGAATTCCGGAACTTCTGAATCGGGAATAAAACCCGGGAAAGTGATTCGCCCAAGGATTCCAAGTTCTTTTGCACGGCCAATCATCAGTTCGCGCAAATCTCCTTTACCAGCCATCACAAACCTCACTTCAGGAAAGCGTTGCAACACCAAATTGGCGGCTTCGACAAAAAATCCCGGTCCTTTTTGAGCGGTGATTCTCCCCATAAAAGTCACGGTTTTCGGCAACGATTTGTCCTTCGCCGAACGGGCTTGCAGGCCAACCGAATCAACTGCGTTGTAAATGGTAGTAATTTTATCCGGATCGATTAGATACCGGTCGACCAGCACATTTTTTGTAAGATTACTCACTGCAACGATCGCATCTGCTTCGAGCATTCCTTCATTTTCGAGAGCCTGAATGGCGGGGTTGGGGCCATTGGGGCAGCGGTCGAACTCCGTGGAATGCAAATGAACAACCAAGGGTTTGCCTGATATTTTTTTTGCAGCCATTCCAGCCGGGAAAGTCATCCAGTCATGCGCATGAATCACATCAAATTCGAGTTCGCGGGCCAATGTTTCGGCCACTAAAGCATAATTGCGTATTTCCTGAAAAAGTGAATGTCCGTATTCGCCCGAAAACAGAAAAGTTCCGTCATCGGTTACTTCAGCAAGTCGTTCTGTTCCATTATTGATCTGAGAACTTAATTCATAAAATTCGTTGGTCCCGAGGTACGGAATCAGTTCCGACTGCAATTCGTAATATTCTATTTTAGAAGCCGGGTCGTCGAACTGAATTTGCCGGTGAAGCACTTTTACTTTTCCGGCATCGAGCAGTTGTACATGTTCAGAATCTTCGTCGCCCCAAACTTTGGGGACAACAAAAGTCACTTCCACCTCCGGAAAACCTGCCAATGCTTTGGTCAGCCCTTTACAGGCGGTACCCAAGCCACCCGAAATGTGCGGCGGAAACTCCCAGCCAAACATCAATACATTCATCGGATTTGGCTAAGTTGTTGATTAAAATGCGCTGTTTCATTTTCCCAGTCGAGTTCAGGAAATAAAGCCTGAAGTTTGGCAATTTCGTCCAGATTGGTCCTGAGAAACTTTTCGTATTCAGCCAATTTGGGATTGAACGGGCGGTGCTGCGTGGCTTTCAGAATCTTGGTTACCTGCCCCGATATTTTCAGACTTTCCGGAGAAACAGCAACGGCACAAAACCGGTCGAAAATATGATCGACCGCCACCGGACTCAAATGCAGCATATCTTCGGCATAAAAACGGTAATCGCGAAGTTCATCCATCATTATTTCGTACGACGGAAAATAACGGCAGTTTCGATCGCCGAAACCTCTGATTAACTGATCGATGACCAGCAACAATGTCGCTTTGCTCAACTGGTTTTCCGAAGCGCCGTCTTTCCAATGCCGGATCGGCGAAACCGTAAAAATCAACTTCAGGTTTGGGTTGAATTGCCAGAGTTTTTCCGTCAATTCGCGCCACTTTTCAACAATCTCAAACACGCCCAGCCGAAATCGTTTGAATTCAGATGCCGGGACTTTGTGGCAGTTGGAAACAATTTGTCCGGTGCGTTTCAACTCGTAAATCCAGGCTGTCCCGAAAGTGACGATCAGGAAATCGGCTGTCTTCAAGAACTTATGCGATGCGGCGATCCGGTTGTTAATGTTTTCCAAAACCACTTCCTGATCGACATCCGAGAAGCGGCTATGGTGATAAAAACTGTTCCATACACCCTGATCCTGAAACAAATCGCTATCGTTAAAAATTCGGTTTTCCAACAAAATTTGCAGACTATTGGCCATCGATTCCGGATTGTACAAAATCCCAAACGGGTTTATATCGACTCTAAATTTCAGGTCAAGCATTTTTTGCCCGATGTTTTCAGAAAAACACGAGCCCAGAAGCATTGTACTCCTGGAATAATCAAGCTTCCAGGGAAATTCAGGAATTTGTATTTCGGTAAAAAACGACATGTATAACTATTTTCTGAGATTTTGCCGTTCGAGCACAAGGGCTGTTCGCGAGGGCAAATATAATCGTAAAAAATGCTGACTTTTGGCTCCGCTTTCAGGCGAAGTGGAATAAACGATCGAGCTATCGATCCGGTTATGTCCGCCAAACTGCGCATCGTCGGTATTCAGGACAATTTTGTATTTGGTGGGAGACATCGGGATGCCGTAATCGGCAAACGACTGTGTCGGATTGAAATTAAACACGAACAGAAAGTCGCCGCGGGTATATGCCAGAATTTGGTTACACTTGTGATCGTATATCCAGTTGACCTCCGGAATTTCAATCAGTTTTTCGGTTCGCACCAGGTTGATCATTTCCCGATCGAAATCGGAAAGCCAATGGAAGCGCAATTCAGGATTATCGGCTAAGCTCCATTGCCGCCGCGCATGAGCATGCGACCAGTTGTTCCCTTCCCTCGGGAAATCGATCCACTCGGGATGACCAAATTCGTTGCCCATAAAATTGAGGTATGCTCCGCCTGCACAAGTTAACGTTGCCAGCCGAATCATTTTATGCAGCGCCAGTCCGCGATCAACCGTCATATTCTGTTGATCTTTGCGCATACTGTAGTACATTTCTTTGTCAAGCAAACGGAAAATAATGGTTTTGTCGCCCACCAGCGCCTGATCGTGCGATTCGGCATAACTCACCACTTTTTCGTCGAGCCGTTTCGAAGTCAGCTCATAAAAAATGGTTCCGACATCCCAGCTTTCGTCCGGAATTTCCTTGATCAGCTTAATCCAAAAATCAGGAACTCCCATCGCCATTCGGTAGTCGAAGCCCAATCCTCCATTACCGAGCGAGGTAGCCAGTCCGGGCAATCCGCTCATTTCTTCGGCAATCGACAAGGCATTCGCATTCAGTTCATGAATCAGCTGATTGGCCATGATGAAGTAATTAAAAGCTTCCTGATCCAGCCCTCCGCTGAAATAATCGTCGTAACTGGTGAAGGCTTTTCCCAACCCGTGATCGAAATACAACATGCTTGTCACACCATCGAAACGGAACCCGTCGAAACGGAACTCTTCGAGCCAGTAGCGGATATTGGAAAGCAAAAAATGAATGACTTCCGGCTTTCCGTAGTTAAAACAGTAGGAATCCCACGCCGGATGTTCACCTTTCGGGCCGTCGTGGAAAAATTGCCAGCGCGTTCCGTCGTAATTGCCCAAACCCTCGTTTTCGTTTTTCACCGCGTGCGAATGAACCAAATCCATAATCACCGAAATGCCCATTCCGTGCGCCTCGTCGATGAGTTGCTTCAGTTCTTCTGGCGTGCCAAAACGCGATGATGGAGCAAAGAAACTCGACACGTGGTATCCAAAACTTCCATAGTAGGGGTGCTCCGGAATAGCCATCAACTGCAGCGTGTTGTATCCGGCTTTTTTGATGCGTGGCAAAATATCTGTTCTGAATTCGTTGTAGGTATGCACCCGCTCACTTTCTCCAGCCATCCCAATGTGCGCTTCGTAAATGAGCGGCGCTTCAGCCGAACGACTATATTTCGTATTCTTCCATTTATAGCTTGTTTCGGGGGCCCAAACCTGCGCGTTGAACATCTTGGTATAATCGTCCTGAACCACCCGGTTGATCCATGCCGGAATTCGCTTGCCTTGCCCGCCGTTCCAGTGAACAGAAAATGCAAACAGGTCGCCGTGGCGCATCATTTCGTCTGCCAACCGGATTTCCCAATCTCCGGAAGCGGTTCGGTGCAGCGAATACTCCTGCTTTTCCTGCCAGTCGTTGAATTGGCCAATCAGATAAATGGCCGTGGCATTGGGCGCCCAATCACGGATTACCCATTGATTTTTCTCGCGGTGCAGTCCGTACCATTGGTGCCCCTGGGCAAACTCCGACAAGCCCATACCGTTCAATATCGCTGCTTTCTGGCGCTGAGCTTCGAGCAATCGTCCGACAATGATCGATGCAAACGGTGCCAGCCATTGATCATCCTTCACAAATTTGGGTAGTTCCATAGCAAATACAATTTGCTTAAAGATAAGAAAACATACCGCCTGAATCTCAAATTGCGCGTCGGATTTCTGAAAAATTAAAACGGAGAGCCTCAATGATCTGAAACTCTCCGATATACTATATTGAAACCGTTATTTTTACTTTTTTTCGGTTGATGCCTTAATAAATTTCTGATCCAGTTCGTCGGAATCGCCATACTTTTTCCGGAGTTCAATCAGCCGGGCATGAAGTTCCTTCTGCACTGCGGCATAAGCCGGATCGTTGTACACGCTTTTCATTTCGTGCGGATCTTTTTGAAGATCGTACATTTCCCATTCGTCAACATCGTAATAAAAGTGGATGAGTTTGTAGCGTTCGGTGGCCACACCATAATGTCGTTTCACAGCATGTACGCCGGGATATTCATAATACGTATAGTAAACCGCATCGCGCCACTCGCCTGCTTTTCCGGCAACCAGTTTGCGGAACGACTCACCCTGCATGTCCTTCGGGACGGATACTCCGGCATAATCCAGAAAAGTAGGTGCAAAATCGAGATTCTGAACCAACTTACTGATGGTTGTGCCGGGTTTGATTTCCTTTGGATAACGCATCACCAACGGAGTACGGAACGATTCTTCGTACATGAACCGTTTGTCGAACCAGCCGTGTTCGCCCAAATAAAATCCCTGATCGGAAGTGTATATCACAATCGTATTTTCAGTCAATCCGTTTTTATCGAGGTAATTGAGCAACTCTCCCACTCCATCATCCACCGATTTGATGCATTTCAGGTAATCGCGCAGGTAACGCAGGTATTTCCATTTGGCCAGCTCTTTCCCTTCAGGCTTAAGTTTAAGGAATTCATCGTTTCGTTTGTTGTAGGCATTTCGCCATGCTTCGCGCTGTTTGTCGTCCATCCGTTTAATATCGGGCATAAAATTGGTAGGTTGACCGGTGTACGGATCGTTCTCAAATTTCATGTCATGTCCCCACATCATGTCTTTCACGATGCCCATTTCCTGAGTATGGGCAGACGTTCCCCGTCCGGAATAATCGTCGAAGAAATTCTGCGGAAGCGGGAAATCCTGATCCTCATACAAATCGAGGTACTTTTCTTCAGGCAGCCAGTTACGGTGCGGCGCTTTTTGGTGATAAAGCAAACAGAATGGCTTCGTTTTGTCGCGTTTTTTATCGAGCCAGTCCAGGGCAAATTGAGTTGTCAGTGTGGTCACATAACCCGGGTAGCGCTTTTTAACCCCATTCTCGATAAAATCGGGATTGTAATATTGTCCCTGCCCCGGCAAAACATTCGAGTAGTCGAAGCCTTGTGGCAGTCCGTCGAGATGTATTTTACCAATCATGGCCGTTTGATAACCCGACTTTTGAAGCTGCTTGGCAAAATTATCCTGATTCCAGTCGAACGGAAACACGTTATCGACTTTGCCATTCACGAAACTGTGTTTCCCCGTCAGCATCACGGCACGGCTGGGCGCGCATATGGAGTTGGTGACACAGGCGCGGGTGAAAATGGCGCCTTCCTTCGCGATCCGGTCGATGTTGGGAGTCTGGTTCAAACCATGTCCGTAGGCGCTGATGGCCTGATACGCATGGTCGTCGCTCATGATGAAAATGATGTTCGGGCGGGTTTGCTTCGGTGCCTCACTGGAGCAAGCCGGTAAAACTCCGGCTGAGCAAATGCCCAGCGTAGTTAAAAGTTTAGTACTATTCATATAGGTTAAGTTTTCTATTAGTTGAAAATATACTGAGGCTGCAATCTGCGACTGACCACTGTTTACTGCACTCTTCCCGGTTCGCGCCGGTTTTTCCCCTCAGCTTTCTGAATGTCGTCGCCCAAATCTTCGCGGGCGGCGTCGGCCAGCTTTTTCAGTTCGGTCACAACTTCAGGATAATGTTCTTTCACATCGAAACGCTCTCCCGGATCTCGGCGCAGGTCGTACAAACCTTCTTCGTGCGGAAAGTTTTCGTTTGTTCCTCCCGGGAAACCATCGACACCGGGTTTAAAACCGATGTATGTTCGTCCCGGATGAGCAAATACCAATTTCCAGTCGCCTTTCCGAACGGCTTCCAAACTGTTCTTCCGATAATAATAAAGCAAGGTTTCGCGCGGATTGGCCTTTTCGTCGCCCATCAGCAACGGAAGAATATTGACTCCGTCGATTTTTTTCTCCGGAAGCGGTGAATTGGTAATAGCGGCCAATGTTGGCAAAATATCGATGGTGGCAGCCAGTTTGTTGCAAATGGCTCCTGCCTGAATTTGCCCCGGCCACCGCATGATGCAGGGCTCGCGCTGCCCGCCCTCGAAACTGGCGCCCTTGCCTTCGCGCAATCCACCATTCGAACCGGCATGATTGCCAAAATTCAGCCACGGCCCGTTATCCGAAGTGAAAATCACCAGCGTATTCTTATCGAGACCATTCTTTTCGAGCGATTTCAGGATTTCGCCCACCGACCAGTCGATTTCCATGATGACATCGCCGTAAAGTCCCTGCTCGCTTTTACCTTTAAACTTTGACGAAACAGCCAGCGGAATATGTGGCATGGAATGAGCCAGGTAAATAAAAAACGGATTTTTCTTGTTCTGATTGATGAAACGAACGGCACGTTCAGTATAAAGTGTCGTTAGTTCCGACTGATCTTCGAGCGTGTTGATATCACGAATTTTCTCGTTGTTTTCGATCAGCGGCAAAACCGGGTAGCGCGCTTTGTTCGAATTCTTCTCGGCAGGCTTTCCGTCGAAATTAACAGGCCACAAGTCGTTCGAATACGGTAAGCCTAAATATTCGTCGAATCCCTGTTGCAGCGGAAGAAATTCTTTGTGATGTCCCAAATGCCATTTCCCGATGGCGGCGGTTTTATAGTTTCTTTTTTTCAGCACTTCGGCAATGGTTTCTTCCGAAGGATTCAACCCAATTTTGGCATCGGGCATCAAAGCTCCGGAAATGCCTACCCGATTGGGATAACAGCCGGTCATGATTCCTGCCCGCGACGCGCTGCAAACCGCCTGTACGGACATAAAGCTCGTAAATCTTACTCCTTGCGAAGCCATTCGGTCGAGATTCGGAGTTTTGTATTGCGACGCGCCGTAACAGCTTAAATCGCCGTATCCGAGGTCGTCACAATAAATCAGGATAACGTTTGGGAGTTGTGGTTTTTGCTCCGGATTGGAAAATCCAAGCAGCGGACTTGCAGCAAGCCCTGCCATCAAGACAGGTTTTATCATTTTTGCCATCGGTTTATTGAGTTTAGTTTCGTGTATCAAAGATGCAAAATTCCCGGATAAAAATTAATCGCCACATCAACTGACTTGGCAAACCTCTTAATTTTGTATCATTGTGTTCTTTTGTAAAAAAAACTCATAACGCGGCAGCCTCTTGAGAAAAGGGATCAGAGATAGAAATCAGTGGGCCGAAACCTGGAACAGGTTTCGTGGAGGCGATCGACATGCATTCAGCGAAATCTATGAGGAATTTATCGACACCTTATTTGCATACGGCAGTAAAATCACCAATAATCGCGAGTTACTCAAAGACAGCATTCAGGATGTATTTCTCAATTTATACCGCTACAACCTGAACCTGAACCACCCCGAATACCTCGAGTTTTATCTGTTCCGTTCGCTCCGGAATGAGATCATTCGCAAAGTCAAAAAGCAAAAAAAGGAATCGGAGCTAACCGATGAAGGTTTGTTTTTATTCGACCTGCGTTTTCAGGCTGAACAGGATTCGTTTGACCCCGAAACCGACGAAATGCGCACTGATGCCCTTCGCCAAATCCTTCAGTCGCTCGATCCGCAAAAGCGCGAACTTTTGTTCCTGAAATTCAGCACCGGACTGAACAACAACGAAATTGGTGAGATGTTGGGTTTAAATCCTGAAACGGTAAAAAAGCAAATTTACCGCTTGCTGCAAAGCCTGAGATCGCAAATTGGCGGTCACTTTTTCGAACTTTTGGTCATCTGGTCGCGCAACACGAAATAGCAAATTCAATTTTCTGCAAAATTTCTTTCAGCTTTTTGTCCCCTATTTCATTTGTCGTACTCTTATGGGTATAAAAACGAACGAATGAGCAATCTTGATCAAAAACTGACCGATGATCCATTATTTCTGAAATGGATTTTCAACAGTAATCCAGTCCTGGATAAACACTGGAACGATTACCTTCTGGCTCATCCGGAAGAAAAAGAACAAATATTCGAACTCCGTGAACAGCTTTCGAAGTTGCGTTTTTCGAACCACACGATGCCGATTTCAGAAAAAACTGAATTAAAAAATCAAATTTCGGCCCAAATAGGTCTGAGGACCAGTCAATCGACACCGCTTTTTATTTCGCTGATGAGATACGCAGCCGTTGGGCTCGTTTTCGCTGCAATTGGCGGGCTTTTGGTTTATCTCACTATGGATAAGGATTCGGTGTACAGCCAGCTTGCCACGCAAATCGTTGAAATTCCTTCATCGGGGCATGGACCGGTATTGATTACTTCCGATGGCGAAAATGTGAATCTGAAAAAAAGCAGTTCGAGCGTTGATTATACCCAACGAGGTACAATCGTCGTGAACAACGACTCCGTCATTCAGGCTAAAGGCAGCACCAGCGAAGGAATGAATCAATTGGTTATTCCTTACGGCAATCAATCAAAAATAACGCTGGCCGACAATACGGTGGTTTGGCTCAATGCAGGAAGTCGCTTGATTTATCCGGGCCAGTTTTCCGGAGAAACCCGCGAGGTTCTGCTTTTTGGTGAAGCCTATTTTGAAGTTACCAAAAACGAGAAACAACCATTCGTGGTAAAAACTTCCGATTTACAGGTTAAAGTGCTTGGCACCAAATTCAATATTTCGGCTTATGCTGAGGATAAAATCATTCAAACCGTTCTGGCTGAAGGCAGTGTTGCCATTCGCCGAAACAATGCCGGTTTGTTCGAGCGCGAACAGGTGCTGAAACCAAACCAACTTGCGGCGTTCAACAAGAATTCGGCTGAAACAAGGATTTATGAAGTTAACGCGGCCTATTACACGCTTTGGACCAAAGGATTGCTGAGTTTCGATGAAGTTGACTTTAATCGGATTCTGAAAAAAGTGGAACGGTTTTATAACGTTTCTTTCCGGTTTGAAGAACCAACGATTGGGTTGATCCGGATTAGCGGGAAGCTCGACCTGAAACAGCAACGAGAAGAAGTTCTGGAATATCTGGAGAAAGTGTCGCTTACGCGAATTGAAAAGATTGACGAATTTACGTACGATGTGAAAAAATAAAAAACCGAAAGATGCGGGAACATCTTCCGGTTAAACAAATACGAGTGCTTAATTCAGTATTTATTATTTAAAAACAGTTCAAATTTATGAAAAAAAAGTGGTTAACCGGGCATCCTTACAGGGATAGCCTACAAAAACTCATGCTGATTATGAGACTAACAATCCTATTGATTTTGGGATGCATACTGACAGTTTCAGCAAACAGTTATGCACAAAAGACCAAATTGGACATTAACATGACCAATACCACGGTCCGCGATCTGTTCGGGTATATCGAAGAAAATACAGAATTTGTTTTCCTCTACCGGAACGAAGATTTTAACCTGTCGAAAAAAGTTGAAATCAGTCTGAAAGATGCTTCCATACAGCAAATTCTCGACGAAGCGCTGAAAGGTGAAAATGTGACTTACGACGTGTACGAACGGCAGATTGTAATCCGAAAATCGGGTGAATTTTTACTGTCGCAACAACGAAAAGACCTTTCGGGTACCGTGCGCGACCAGAATGGCATGGCAATTCCAGGCGTATCGGCGGTTGTGAAAGGCACCACTATTGGCATCATGACCGACATCAACGGCGAGTTTAAACTTTCGGTGCCGGGCGATGCAAAAACGCTGGTATTCTCATTTGTCGGAATGAAAACCCAGGAAGTAGCCATTGGCGCATCATCAGTCCTGAATGTTGTGATGGAGGAAGAAACCGTAGGCATCGAAGAAGTTGTTGCCGTAGGTTATGGTAAAAACTCGCGAAAAAATCTTTCCAGTGCTGTTTCTTCAGTTAAATCTGATGACCTTAATCGCGGAGCCATTGCCGATGTTGGTCAACTCCTTCAGGGTAAAGTTCCCGGATTAAATATTTCGGCCAGTGGCGACCCCACCCGCAAAGCCACCATCATTATGCGCGGTGCCTCCACTTTGAACAGTTCTCAAAGTCCGTTTTATGTGATCGATGGTGTTCCCGGAACCGACATTTCGCTGGTTGCCCCCGACGACATCGTTTCGGTTGATGTTTTGAAAGACGCTGCAGCAACATCAATTTACGGTAACCGCGCCGCCAACGGTGTTATCATGATAACTACCCGCAAAGGGAATAAGGACAAAGAACAGGTTGCTTATAACGGATACGTTGGATTCGAAAATGTATCGAACCAGCTCGATATGATGGACGCCACACAACTACGTGCATTCCTGACCAAAAACAACATGTCGTTTGCTCCTGAAGATGATATGGGCGCCAATACCAATTGGCAAAAGGTAATTCAGCGTGATGTAGCCCTTTCAACCAGCCACAACCTTTCGTACAGTGGCGGCAGTAACAAAAGCACCTACATTGCCAGCATTACCTACATCGACAAACAGGGTATCCTGCTAAGCAGCAACCAAAACCGTATAGTTGCCCGCATGACCGTTGAGCAACTGGCATTTAACGACAAAGTGAAATTTGGCATCAACGTAACCAACTCGAACATTAAAGACACCAAAGTTCCGCAGCGAAACAGCGCTTTGTTGCAGGCAGCCAAGTATTTGCCGGTAACCAGTCCAACGAAGCAGGACGGAACATATTTCGAGAACTTTAACCATTCAGGATATTTTAACCCACTGGCCATTATCGAACAAGCCGACGACGATTCGAAAATCAATAACCTGCTTGGCAATTTCACCACCGAAGTAAAACTGCCTTTCGGGCTCACCTATAATCTGAATGTTGCTTACCAACGCAACACTTCGCTAAACGGAAGCTATTACAACAGCTACTATGCAAAAAATTACAACAGCGCTCAATTCTACAACAATCCGGAACCGCCTTCAACACATTCCATTATCAACTTCGGATCAAACGGGTTGGCCAATCGTAGCACTTACCAAAGCACCAATGTGATTTTCGAAAATTACCTGACCTGGAACAAGGAAATTGGTAAAAATTCGATCAATGCGGTGGTGGGTTATTCCTGGCAGGACAACACGCTGGGCGACGGGTTCATGGCTTCGAACACCAATTTCCCGGTCGACAACGTTAGCTACAACAACCTCGCTTTGGGAAATTACACCACTGTTTCAGGCTACAAAGTTGATTTTGGCGACCTGAATGCTTACCAAAAAACCCGCCTGATCTCCGATTTTGCCCGTTTGAACTACAATTACGACAGCAAATATCTGTTACAGGCATCCATCCGCCGCGACGGCAGCTCTGTTTTTGGTGAAAACAAAAAATGGGGTTATTTCCCATCGGTTGGCGTGGCATGGAGAATTGACAGCGAAAATTTCATGCAATCACAAGACATCTTTAGCGACCTGAAACTTCGTGCCAGCTACGGGGTCACCGGTAACTCTTCAGGATTCGACGCCTACACGGCTCAGTTTATCATGGGCGGGCTGGGAACATTCTATAACAACGGACAGCAAGTTGCCGCCTTCGGTCCCAGTAAAGCAGCCAACCTGGACCTCGGTTGGGAAAAAACATCCACCACAAACCTTGGGCTCGACTTTTCAATTCTGAAAGGAAAACTGAGTGGTTATATTGAAGTCTATAATAAGAAAACAACCGATATGATTTATCAGTACGATGTCAATCCTGTGCTGGTTCCTGCCGGAAGAATTACAGCAAATGGCGGCGAAATGTCGAACAAAGGGATTGAACTTAGTTTGAATGTGAACGCTGTTAACAAAGGCGATTTTAAGTGGACCAGCAATATTAACCTGGCGCACAACAAAAACGTCATCGAAAAACTCACCAACCAGTTATTTATTGGCGGCGATTCGGTTCGCATCACCCAGCCCGATGGCGGCGGCCAAACCGGAAGTACGCTTCAGATTTTAAAGGAAGGTAAACCAATCGGTCAGTTCTTTACGTTGGAATATGCCGGGAAGAATTCAGCCGGAGTTTCGCAATATGTTGCCAAAGATGGTTCGATGACAACCAATCCGGGCATTGGAACTGATTATCATTACATGGGAAGTCCGCAACCTAAACTTTTGATGGGATGGACCAACGATTTCAAATACAAAAACTGGGACTTGAATATTTTCATCCGCGGCGTATTTGGCAACAAAATTTTCAATGCCACACGGGCCGATCTATTCAGGCCGAGCACAGCTCATTCAGGAAATATTTTGGTTGATGCGGCCGACGAATCGCCAACTGACCTGAATGTGTACAAATACTCTTCACGATTTATTGAAGATGGCAGCTATATCCGTTTGGACAATGCTACTCTTGGATATAATTTCAAGAGAATTGGCAGCTACATTAAGAATCTTCGGATTTACACTTCAGCCAATAACCTGTTTGTAATTAACGTGAGTTCGATCTAATATTTTACAGCAATTGCATTTCTATCAAT
>CAYRBM010000102.1:0-18716 GCA_964422425.1 uncultured Odoribacter sp. | reverse complement strand
AACCAAGACTTTTGCACGCCTGCAGATTAGTATCCACAATGTTTCCCTGCATATCAGAAAGGAACATTGCATCGGTTGCCTGTTCAATGATTGAACGGAAGCGTTTTTCGCTTTCGGTGAGTTCTTTGGTTCTTCGGGCAACCATTTCTTCCATGTGTTTAAATAAACTGGCATTTCTCAGTTCTATGGCTAACACCCCAGCAAGCGCATCCAGCGAATCAATAACAGTCTGAAGATTGTGTACATCAAAGATGTTAACGATGACAATCAGTCCGACTCGTTTACTGCTGTACTCAAGTGGAAGAATAATCGAATGATTTCCCTCCAATTTACTGAATAATTGTTCGAGGCGAATCCCGCTATTTTGGTGACTTAATAAAACTGCCGAGTGAAAACTATGGCTGGCTGCGGCAACCTCTTCCCAGAATTCAATATCAAATGTATTTGCAGCCCTTTCAGGACAAATACCAATCAAATTGTGCGGATCGCCATGATTATCGGGGTGAACCAGTAAGATGACCATTTTGCATCCGATTAATTCGCGGATTTGTGTGGTTACATATTTCCCCAGTTCTGAAGAGTTCTCGGCCATTCCAAGAATATTCCTCAGCATATCGAGAATCATGTAATTAATAGCGTTATCAACCTTCATTCTGATCGTTTTAGTGCGTTTTTGATGGTGTTTTCAAGGTTTCCCAAATCAATTTTCAGTATGTCGCAGGGCAGCTGAAAATAACTTTTTATCTCTTCCAGAATTTGATCAGGAACTGCCGTGACACCTGTATCGACATAAATAAATCGGGTGTGCATCTCGTTCATAAATTGCCGGGCAACTTCCTGATCAGAAAATCCCAGTAATTCTTTAAAAATTCGTTCCCATTTATGAGTCCATTCCGGCAACAAGAAAAAAGCTCCTTCCGCCCTTAATTTCCGGTATAATTCCCGCCCCAGAAAAATTTCCACACAATTCATTCCCTTCACTTTGGATATCTGTCCCGATGATTCCTGATCAGCAATACGGGCATGGCAATCACCAAAACAAAACAAGCACCCGGGGCCGATCATTTCCTCAAGTACACGGTCTAATTGCCTTGGGTTCATGTGTAATTCCGAATCAACAAATACAAAATCCTTATCCAGTCTTCCCTGTTCAATTAAATATTCAATTTCTTTCCTGAAGATACTACAGGCCACCCCAGTATATGTCGGACTTTTTCGCATTACCACTGATTATTTTTGATGATCCGGTTAATGATCTTTAGGTTTTCCAGAGGTGTATCGTAAGGCACATCGGCATTTGACGAACATAGGATAAAATGATGATCTGCCCTCCGGTTTTCCAGAATTTCCATCGTTAGTTTTTCAATAACTTTCGGAGTGTATTTCCACAGTAGCGGGCCATTCAAATTTCCAAAAACTGTCAGATCATTTCCTGCAATGCGACGGGTTTCTTCAAAAGAATCTTTGGGCGAAATCACTATGCCTGCTAAATTAGGCAATTGGAGGTACATATCCAGAAATGGATTCATGGTGGGGCCTCCGTGATGAAAAATTATTGGTCCTTTAATTTTTGCATAATTCTGTTGCAGGACCGGCAGCGTAAGTTTAAGGGCCATTTGCCTGGTTATGATTGCCGGATTTGTAAAATTGCCTAGTGTGACGATACACGACGCTCCGGCATTCAGCATTGAATTGGCAAAATCAACAAAGAAAGCTGATGTTAATTCCATCATTTCCCTGGCTTTACCCGGATGAAAAAGCAAGGTGTCCAACCATCCTTCAATGCCCATGATTAGTGCCGGAAGTTCGGTCGGCGAAGCACAAACAGCAGCAACCGGAATCTGGTTTTTGTATTTATCGGCCAATAAACGCGTACATTCAAGCAGATAGTTCAAGCTTGGATGGTTTGAACTATCGGGTAATTGCAACGAAGAAATAGCTAAAGCATCGTTAATAGCGGGCGACCTGAGGGTAGGCGCATTTTTCCCGGCAATGGCTGTCACGGAGCCAAAGGCTTCAGCTTCTTTTACCAGAGCAAACGGACTAAAAATTATATCGGGTTCAAGTGTGTCAATAACGGCGGTCTGGCCATTGGCGTATTCTACCGGGTTGGAATAGTATTCATTTAACGGGCAATTGATAAGTTTTGATCCGTAAAGTGATAATGTTAATGTAAACGGAATCCGGTCAACCGGATTACCCATTATTGTTCCAAAAACACGTTCGATGGGAAGCATAACCTTAGTTTTTAACGGTTTTTAGTAATTCCAGAAACAGCGCTGAAACCTGCGTAGCACTTGGGGCAGTTCCGTCACCGCCAACTTCGGCTGTCAAATCAGGACGTAATTTAAAAATTGCACCGCCTACAGCAAGTTTTATTTTATCCTGCAAATTCCGGCTGTTAATTTCTTCACGCACTTTCCTGATGTTCAGTGCGGTGGTGTACATCATAGCCGAAACTCCAATGATGGGGGCATTCAGGTTAACAGCTGCATCAACAATCTCACCGGCAGGAACATCGTTACCCAAATCGTGTACCTGCCAGCCAGATGCCAGCAAAAAAGTGCCAACCATTTTTCGTCCAAGAGAATGAAAGTCGTCCTCGATGTTGGCTATTACAACCGGATAAGGTTTATGAGAGGCATTGCTTTTCCATTCAGATGTTTCGATGGCCTTCATCAGCACATCTTCAGTAATTTTTGCGGCCACGTAACCCTGAGCAAGAGAGAGTTGTTCTTTTGACCACATTTCGCCAATGTCGAAAAGTACGGGTTCCAGAATTTGGCTAATAGCGTTGAAATAGCCTGTTTCATTAGCAATTTCGTCGATGAATAAAACCGATTCTGTTCGCTTGGCTTCTATCATCAAATCGGTTAATAATTTCTGTTTCAGTTTAATTTCTTCAGGTTTCATGGTTTAGGTTTTTTAGTTTTTCTTCGAGTAATTTTATGGTGTTTTTCAATTCAACCATTCGAAGCTCGCGACCTACAAAGAACTTATTCATTTTTTCAAGATCCTCATTTTTAAGCTTTAACTCTTTGGTTCGCTCAATCACCTTTTGCTCAAGTTCTTCGTTCATTAATTCGATTTTTTCATAGGCTTCTTTTAGCTCCGAAATGTCGGTATGCGTGCCAATAAAACGAAGTGGTTTTCCCTCATCGTTGCGGCTCATTACTTTTCCTCGGTCAAGAATCCATTTGTAAGTCCCGTCTTTGCACAAAAGCCGATGCTCCGAAATATAAACCGCTGTTTCGCCTTTGATGTGCTGATCTAATATTTGGTAAACCATTTCGAGGTCGTCGGGGTGAACTCGTTTTTCCCATTCCTGTAACTCGTTTTTTATTTCATGGTCTTCGTAACCGAGCATTTTCTTCCATTGCCGTGAAAAGAAAATTTCTTCGGTTTCCGGATTCCAGTCCCAAACTCCGGAGCCTGATCCTTCCAGTGCAAAATGCCAGCGTTCTTCGCTAATTTTAAGCGCTTTGCGGTTCGACCAGCTTTCGGCCAGTTTGAGCATCAACTCGCCAAGCAAAAGGGTGGCCACTGGATAGATGAGAAGAACAGGAAACGCAATATTTTTAAAGGTTTTTAATCTTACCTCTTCGGGAAGAAACAAAGTGCACGAAAGCATGACTACATGGACAACCAACCCCATTCTGAGTAACTCCATTGCATGATTCTGTTTCGACCAGTTAGGACGGAAGTATTTCCATAACAATCCGATTGAACCTGAAGCTACTGCAACCGAAATACCCATCCAAACGCCTGATCCTCCAATTAAAAGCCGGTATGTAGCAGTAATAAGCATGGCAATAATGGTTGGAATTGCCCCAAAGAATAACCCTGCAACCGAAAGCATGACCGATCGGGTATCGAAAAAAATGCCGGGACTAAAATGCCAGGGCGTAAGGATTAAAACAATCCCAATTCCGCCTAATATGAGTCCTGCCCAGATTTTAAAAAGATAATTTTTGGCCCACTTTTCGTTACGCGACCAGAAATAATCGTAGAGCATGGAAAACATGAGCAGGATGGCAATGTTTTGTATTAGACCTATAATGATCGATCCAAACATGGTGTTTTTGTTTTGGTTAGTTTTCTGGTTTAACTCTGTTCTCCGTTCAGCCTGGCTTCCAGTTCACGAATGGAATTTTTTAATTCAACCATTCGTAGTTCGCGTCCTACAAACAGTTTATTCATGCGCTCCAAATAGGCATTTTTCTCTTCAAGTTCAGCTGTTCGTTGGGCAACCCGATATTCAAGTTCTTCAGTAAAAATGCGAACATTTTCTTTGTCAATATTTTGTTGTGTCACATCTAGGCCAATACTTGCAATGCCAGCCCACTGATTGGCTGAGTTTTTTTGTAGTGTATTACTCCATGCAATGTCCAGCTTTTGACCAGTTTTAGTCAAAATCGGATTTTCGAAACGGGGTGATACTTCACCTTTTTTTAGTCCATCCTTAAAGATTTGGATAACCTCCTTATTATCTTTTGGAATCATCATTTTAAACCAGTTTTGTCCGATCAGCTCTTCACGGCGGTAACCGGTGAGGTTGAGAAGAAAATCGTTGCAGAAAGTGATCTGGCCTTCAGAATCAAGAATAATAGCTACTAGATTCACATTTTCCAGTAGTTCCCTGAATTGAGTTTCGGAATTAATTTGGCGTTGTTCGGCATTTTTTCTGTCGGTGATGTTTTTCACTGCTCCATAAATTCCTGTCAGGCAGTTTTTCTTTTCATCCCAGATTGGACGCGCAAAAACCTGTACCCAAACAATTTCACCGTCTTTGTTTATTGTTCTGATTTGGCTTTCCGTTTCCTGATTGTTTTTCAAACGGGCTATATCATTGTCATCAATTTGATAATCTTCAGGAAGAATGGTTGCCCGCCAGCCGCCACGCTTTTTAAACTCTTCAACTGTATAGCCTGAAATTGACTCAAAAGCTCCGGCTACCCAATCCAGCTCAATTTTTCCATCTGGTAAAATCTTTGATGAGAAGGTGTAATCAGTCGTCAGGCTTGAAATCAGACGATAACGTTCTTCACTTTTTTCTAAAGCTTCGACAGTTCGTTTTCGCTCGGTAATGTCCAAGCAGTGTCCAATGTACCCAATGAATTCTCCGTCGATGTTGAAACGGGGAGTCCCATTGTCCTGGATCCAGTGATAGGTTCCATCGTGATGACGCAAGCGATAATCCATACTAAAACTTTCGTGTCGGTCGAACGAATTGCTGTAGATCTCGAAGCAGTTGGGTAAATCGTCAGGATGCACGCCTTCTGCCCACTTGTCGCCCAATTCCTGTTCGAGCGTTCGTCCTGTAAAATCGAGCCAGGGTTTATTAAAATAGTTGCATTTTTTATCGATTCCCGAAGTCCAGATCAAAGCCTGTCCCGAATCGGCAAGTGTGCGAAAATGCAATTCACTTTCAAGCAAAGCTTGTTGGGTTTTCGCCTTGAATTCAAGTAAATTGTCGATGTTACTACCTATATTTTTAGCCAGTTTAATAATGATGATACCCAAAACAGCAATGGAAAAAATAGTTACGAAAGCTGAAACTATGACGTGGTTTTGGATGATTTTTGACAGTATGGTATGGCTCCAGCCAGCCAGAACAACAATAAACAGGGTAGAGGGCAAAAAATTACGCATCAGCCGGGCTCTCATCGTTTCGCCCGAAAACAAATTTAAAGGGAAGTCATTCGTTCCAAATCCGATTAAAGTTCCTGAAAATAAGCTGAAGAATGCAAATGATGTATTCCAGGCAGGTGGAATGATAGCTTTGCCATAAAGTAATGGCTCTCCATACAAATAACCTAAAACAAAGGTGAAGGAGATGCAACAGCCTGCCAATGATAAAAGTATGGCCGTTTTGTGCGACTTACTGTGGATTTTCATCAGGATAAGCGAGCCCGATAGGATTAGAAACAAGATACTTGTAATGGGAGACATGCGCCCAATTGGAAAGTTATTGAACCGTCCGGGAGATTCACCAAAAATACGTTCTATGTGAAGCGGGTAGTTGGTTAGCGAGTCAAACAGAACCAGCAAGCAAAAAATAAACACTGCTGAAAGTAGGGAAAGTGAAAGCCAATTATTCGATTTTTTTCGGAGCAGGAGCATGGCTGTTAAGCCCGACAGAAAGAAACAAATGGCTGTAAAAGGAGCCATAGGAATGGATTGCTGACTCATCCCGGCAAGCGATAATACATTGGCCAGCCAACCAAACAAAGCCGGAATGCTGATTAGAACCGCTAACAGGAATGCCCAGAATGCTAATCTTCGGTGTATCGCTCTCATGGTTATTAGGTTAGTTGTTATTCGATTAGCTTTAGCGTAAATGAAAATGTACTTCCGCGGTCTTTTTCACTCTCAACAGATATTTTGCCTCCGTGTTTTTCCACAAATTCTTTACACAGGGTGAGACCGAGGCCAGTTCCTTTTTCATTTTCCGTTCCCCGCTTTGTAAAATTGGAGCCTATTTTAAAAAGTTTGCCAATATCTTCCTTGCTAATTCCTACACCATTGTCTTTTACTGAAATTTTAACTTCAGTGAGTGTTGTCTGCGCTATAATTTCGATCTTTCCACGATGCTGAGTGTATTTCAGCGCATTGGATATCAGATTTCGAAGGATGGTTTTCAGCATGTCCTGGTCAGCCAATACGATTGTATTTTCAGAAACGTAGTTGATGATAGCGATCATTTTACTGTTGGCTTTTTCGACCATCAGCTCGGTTACTTCATTTATTGCTTTTTTCAGAATTACCGCAACGGGATTAAAGGGCATCCTCGATTGCTGAACCCTGGCCCAGTCGAGTAAATTTTCGAGCAATCGGAATGTGCTGCTTGAAGTAGAATAGATAATGCCGGCATACTGCTCGATGGTTGCAATATCCATGTATTTAGCCTCATCTTTAATCAGCTCACTAAGTCCCAGTATGCTGTTAAAAGGGGTTTTCATATCGTGAGCAATAATCGAAAAGAATTTGTCTTTGGTGGCATTCAGTTCCTGCAATTCTTCAGAATACTTCTGCATTTGAAGTTCTGCCATTTTCCTGTCGGTAACATCTCTCGAAACTCCTTCGTGATAGATGATTTCATTTTTTTCATTCCTCACATACCATCCATGATCTTCGACCCAAACTGCCGATCCGTCCTTTTTCTTTAATGGATAAACGTCAAGTTCTTCAGGGGTTGTCTCCAAAACAAGGCTTTCCCTGTCAGCCGGATCAAAATAGAGTTCTGATTTAATGTTGATAGCCATTAGTTCTTCTTTGCTGCTGTACCCCAGCATTTTAACCATAGCCGGATTCACTTCAACAAATTTGCCTTCGGGGGTACTTCGGTAAACACCATCGGGCATCGAATCGATAAGATTACGGTACTTTTCTTCACTTTCACGCAACTGCTCTTCAACTTGTTTGCGGTCGGTAATGTTGCGGCCAATACCAAGTACACCAATGATATTCCCTTTTGGATCGTACATGGGCGTCTTAATCGTCTCAAGCATAGCCCGATGACCATCTGACGCAAAGGTTATCCATTCTTCGTTGCTGGTAGGTTTACCAGCTGATACAGCTTTTTGATCGTTTTTGCGGAAAAAATCTGCCAAATCCTTTTCTACAAAGTCATAATCAGTCTTTCCAATGATCTCGGAGGCAGTAGCGCCAAAAAAACTTTCAAACATCTTGTTGCAGGTCAGGTAAACGCCGTTTATATCTTTTAGCCAAATCAGGTCGGGTATGGTCTGAACCAAGGTGGTCAGATGAGCTTCTTTTGCCATTAACGCTTCTTCTGCCCGTTTGCGGTCGGTAATATCGACGGCCACTCCAACCATTCCCAATATTTCACCCTTGTCATTTTTAATAATTGTGGTAGAAAGAGAAATCGGGAAATCTGTTCCATCTTTTTTGCGGTTTAATAACTCTCCCTGCCAACCATTTTCGTTGGTTAGATTTAGAATTGAATTCACCTCATCCGGATCATTGTTCGGAGACCGAACCATCGCAATATCCTGTCCGATCAGTTCATCTTCGGTATATCCATAGGTTTTGAGGAACGCCGCATTAACAAATAAAATTCGGTTGTTTGTGTCGGTAATACTAATTGATTCATTGATGCTTTTAATCGTGGAAGCCATTAAGTGAAGCTGATCTTCTGCTTTCTTACGGCGGGTTATTTCCCTGAAACTCCAGACTCTTCCAATGGGCACTCCATCGAACATTTGCGGACAGGAGAACCGCTCCATGGTGCGGTTGTTCTTCAATTCAATAACATCGTAGCTTTCCAACTCCGGGTGATCGTACAGGTGTTTTATTTGAGCTACAAATTGCTTGGGTTCTTTCAGTTGGTCGAGCACATAATTGATGGCGGCATCATCATCACCGGCTTCCAGTATTTCGTCCAGGTGATTAAACATGAGTTTGAATTGCTTGTTGTAGCTGGTAATTTTTCCTTCCAGGCTTACAACCAGAATTCCATCGTTGGTCGAATCGAGTGTTGCCCGAAGAAGTGATAACGAAAGTTTAAGTTTTTCTTCGGATTGTTTCCGCTCGGTTAAATCTCGTATTGTTCCTTCCACACCAGCTACTTTGCCATGTTCATCGAAAAAATAATGAGCATTGACTGAGGCATAAACTGCTTGTCCGTTTTGAGCCAGTAGAGTAACTTCAAAATCAAATACTTCTCCTTTTTCCTGAATTTCCTTTAATAACTGGTCCCTTTGCTCCGAGTTTCGATAAAATTGCCAGATGGATTTACCGATAACATCGTGATGGATATAATTTGAATATCTCTTTATGGAAGGACTGATTTCGATGATTGTTCCCTGAAGGTCGGTCCGGTAAAATACATCCTGAACATTCTCAAATATTTTCTGGTACTTACTTTCAGAATCAGTTGAATTATGCTGTGGAATATTAGGTGAAAACGATAATTGCGAGAAAGTCTGCCCATTTAAGGTGATTAGATTCTTTTTTACCTGAGTTTCAAATTCTGAATCGTCGGCACAGGAAAATCTCCAGAACAGCTTACGTGCATTATCCGGATTAACCTGATATGAAAGATATTCCTGTATTTTTTCTGTTTTGCAGGTCTTGCTAAAACCATTACTAATGTGGACTAAATCAAAACCTACGATCTCGTTTTTTGAGCCATATTTTAGCGCACTGACTGCTGCTTTGTTACAATCAATAATTTCGGTCTCATTCAAAATTAAATGAGCTTCACTGGCATTTTCAAACAGATTTATGTACAGTTCTTTGACCGGAAATAAGTCCTCAAAGCATACTCTGTTTCCTGCATTTGTTTTCATTGCCATCCAAATTGTTTTTAGATGGCTTAAAATACAAATAAAATACGTGTTTACGAAATATGTTTTTTCGAATGGATTAGTAGGAAATCGACCTTATTCATTGGAGTTGACCATCCATTGTGAAAATATATTCAAATAATTCCAAAAAGACTGGATCAAATGATCAGGGATATCGAGTTGTGAGAGAACCTGCTGATAACATTGCAGCCAGACAATGCGTGCGGCAGGAGTAATTGCAAAGCGCGCATGTCGCTGAGCCAGCATGGGTTTTCCCCGGTTTTCGTTAAAATAAGGATATCCACCGCAAATCTGAATAAAAAAATCTGACGATCGTTGTTTCGCTTTTTCCAATGCTTCCTCTATGCGCGGGAACAAATGACTGATTTCGCTTTGAACGAGCAGGTTATAGTGATCGCTAACCATTTTGCGAATACCGGCTTCGGTCATTTTTTCCAAAAACTCAGGTGTGGGAAGCGTAACAGCAGGACGTTGCCCAAAAGAATAGGTATTAATTGAATAATCCATCTTGCTTAAAATTGAATAAAAAAATCCTGTTCATGATAACAAAAAAGCAGGCAGCAGGTTGCTCAACCACTCGTTTATTCTTCATAAAATTGGTGTAAATTATTCTGAATGAATTGAGTTCTATTTTTTCATTCTTTTGATTGTGAAAGGATAAAATCAGTATATTGAAAACAAAAAACCAGTGAGATGAACGAACAAATTCAACAAATAGCAGCGCGTATTCGTGAGTTGCGCGAAATAAAAGGCATTTCGGTCGAGAGTTTCGCAAAAGAGCTAAATACCGATAAGGCTCTTTTCCTGAGTTACGAAAGTGGAAATACAGATATTCCTGTTGGCTTTTTGATTAAAGTTGCACAACATTTTAAACTTGAACTTTCATCGCTTTTGAGGGGTGACGAGCCTAAACTTCACGTTTATTCGGTGGTGCGGAAGGGGAAAGGCCTGAATGTAGATCGTCGCCGCCAATATAAATATGAAAATCTGGCGTATAATTTCATTCAAAAAAAGGCTGAACCGTTTATTGTCACGGTAGATCCGGCAAATGAGAACACACAGGAAGAATTTAATTCTCATCAGGGACAGGAATTTAACTACGTGCTTGAAGGAACTTTGCTGGTTCAAATTGATAGCCATGAAATCATTCTGAATCAGGGTGATTCGATTTATTTTGATTCGGGTTACCAACATGCCATGAAGGCTCTGAACAATGAACCTGCCCGTTTTCTGGCCATAATTGTTTGATTTTTTTTAACCCCGTTAACTCTAACTTATTATGATCCTCGATAAATTTCTTTCACAAATAGAATTTGATTCCTATACGGATTTTGCCACAAATTTTCAGATACAGGTTCCCGAAAATTTCAACTTTGCTTATGACGTTGTTGACGAAATTGCCAGCAAAACTCCTGAAAAAGTGGCGATGGTATGGTGCAACGATAGCGGAGAGGAAGCCGTTTTTACATTTGGTCAAATGAAAACCTACAGCGATAAAGCTGCTAATTTTTTCCGTTCATCAGGTATTCAGAAAGGCGATCCGGTTATGCTGATCTTAAAGCGCCGTTTCGAATTCTGGTTTTGCACACTGGCACTCACAAAAATTGGTGCAGTAACCATTCCTGCAACTCACTTGCTGAGCACGAAAGACATTGTTTACCGAAATAATGCTGCCGAAATCAAAATGATTGTGTGTGTTCCCGAAGCCGAGGTGATACAACACGTTGAAGAAGCAGTGGAAAAATCGCCGACACTGAAGGTGAAAGCATTAATTGGCGAGGATCGGGAAGGATGGTTGAATTTTAATGCAGGTATGGAAGCCAGCCCGGAGGAATTTATTCGTCCGGCAGGAGAGGAGGCAACGAAAAATGAGGATATGATGCTGCTGTATTTCACCTCCGGAACTACCGGGATGCCAAAAATGGTGAACCACAATTTTATTTATCCGTTGGGTCATATTCTTACTGCCAAATATTGGCAAAATGTTCAGGATGGAGGCTTGCACTTTACGGTAGCGGATACTGGCTGGGCGAAATCTGCTTGGGGAAAAATCTACGGACAATGGATATCGGGTTCGGCGGTGATGACCTATGACTTCGATAAGTTTGTGCCAAAAAATCTGATGGAAGTGATCGAAAAATATCAGGTAACTACCTTTTGTGCACCACCCACAATCTATCGCTTTCTGATTAAGGAAGACCTGACCAAATATGATTTGAGTGCCTTGAAATACTGTGTTGTAGCTGGCGAACCGCTCAATCCGGAAGTATATAAGCAATTTCTGGAAGCTACCGGAATAAGACTTATGGAAGGTTACGGGCAAACCGAATGCACTGTTGCTTTGGCTACCTATCCCTGGATGGAACCCAAGCCGGGTTCGATGGGCAAACCTTCGCCGGGATACTTTATCGATTTGGTCGGCGAGGATGGAAGTTCCGGTGAAATAGGAGAGGAGGGACAAATTGTAATATCTACCGATCGGAGTATTCCGGTAGGAATGTTCAGCGGATATTATCGGGATGAAAATCTGACGAAAAAAGTTTGGCATGACGGAATTTATTACACCGGCGATATGGCCTGGCGCGATGAAGATGGTTATTATTGGTTTGTCGGGCGTGCCGACGATGTCATTAAAAGTTCAGGTTATCGGATTGGCCCGTTCGAGGTAGAGAGCGCACTTATGGAGCATCCGGCAGTGCTGGAATGTGCCATCACTGCGGTTCCCGATCCCGATCGCGGACAAATTGTGAAGGCGACCATTATTCTGGCCAAAAACTATCAACCAAGCGACGAATTGGCGAAAGAGCTTCAGGAACATGTGAAAAAAGTAACTGCTCCGTACAAATATCCTCGAATTGTTGAATTTGTTGCCGAATTACCAAAAACCATCAGCGGAAAAATTCGTCGGGTTCAGATTCGAGAAGAAGATGTGAAAGAGTAAGCCTGATCAGTATTCTGTCGCAGTAATTCAGCAGAGTTGAGTTTCTTAGAACTGAATTCTGCGACTGGTTATTTTTTAGGTTATCTTCGCCGTGAATTAAATTGTTGAACGGTGACTTTTTCCGAATTAAATTTAAATACGCCATTACTGAATGCCCTGAACGATTTAGGGCTCGAAAGTCCAACTCCCATCCAGGAGAAGGTTTTCCCAATCATCCTGACGGGTCGTGATGTAGTTGGAATTGCTCAGACCGGGACGGGCAAGACTTTTGCCTACCTTTTGCCTATTCTCAGGCAATTACCTTATTCTGAACAAAAATATCCAAGGGTATTGATTGTTGTTCCAACCCGGGAACTAGTTCTTCAGGTGGTTGGCGAGGTTGAAAAGCTGACTAAATACATGAATGTCCGGGTAACAGGAGTTTATGGCGGAACAAACATAAATACTCAAAAGCAGCTGGTTTATCAGGGGATGGATGTTTTGGTGGCCACACCAGGCCGATTGGTTGATTTAGTATTGACGGGTATCTTACGGTTAAAGTCGATTCAGAAACTGGTAATTGATGAAGTGGACGAAATGCTCAACCTTGGGTTTCGTCCGCAACTGATGAGCTTTTTGGACAGCTTGCCACAGCGCAGGCAAAACCTTATGTTTTCGGCTACTTTAACCGACGATGTAGCTTTGCTGATTGACAGCTATTTTTATGAGCCGATTACCATCGAAATTGAGGATCAGCGAACCCCGCTTGAGCAAATTGAGCAAATCTTCTATGCTGTGCCTAACTATTTTACCAAAATCAGTTTATTGGAACACTTGCTTTCCAACTCATCTGAATTTCAGAAAGTAATGGTTTTTGTTTCGAGCAAACAAATGGCCGATCGGGTTTTTACTCAGCTCGAAATTACATTTCCGGAGCAGGTCGGTATAATTCATTCCAATAAATCACAAAACTACCGAATCAATGCGCTCGAACGTTTCAGAAAAGGCGAATCGCGCGTGCTGATTGCAACAGATGTTGCCTCACGGGGACTTGACATCGCCGATATTTCGCACGTTATTAATTTCGATCTTCCGGAGGAACCAGAAGATTACATTCACCGCATTGGGCGCACCGGGCGCGGCGAAAAATCAGGAATGGCTATCTCAATGGTCAATCAGCCCGAGATGAAAGTGCTGGCGGGCATCGAGACTTTTATGAACAGGTATGTTGAAGAAAAACCAATTCCTGCCGATGTGAAAATTTCGGGTGTATTTACTGAAGAAGAAAAACCGGTACTTTTTGACAAAGATTATCTTGGAACGGCCACCACAAAACAGTCTTCGCTGGGGGCATTTCACGAAAAGAAAGAAAAGAATAAAAAAGTGAATCTGGGAGGCCCCGGTGAAAGAAATCCTAAAAAGGAACGACCTGTAAACCGCGGTGTTTTGAAGAAACGAGCTGCCAGAAAGAAATAATTTTGTCGTAACCTGAAATGTTAGACAAACTAAAAGCCGACTCCGGAAATCTCCAAAGTCGGCTTTTGTGCTTTATAATTATCAGAAATTGATTATCTGTATCTTTCTTCGCGCATGGCTTTAATTTTCTCGTCGGTAAGATACTCTTCAAAATCCATGTATTTGTCAATGGCTCCTTTGGGTGTCAGATCGATAACCCGAGAACATACCGATTCGATAAATTCGTGGTCATGTCCGGTCATCAATATTTGGCCCGGAAAAGCTTTCATGTTGTTATTGAAAGCCTGAATAGATTCCATATCCAAATGATTGGTCGGGTGATCCAGAATAATGGTATTGGGATGAGCAAGCATCATTCGGGCAATCATGCAGCGCATTTTTTCGCCTCCTGAAAGCACTTTGGCGCTTTTCTGAAGATCGTCACCCGAGAACAACATTTTGCCAAGGTATTGGCGCAGAAAGTTTTCGCTGGTGTCGTGCGAGTAATTACCCAACCATTCGTACAACGTTTCATTTTTGGTAAAGAATTCGGTTACGTCGAATGGGAGATAAGCCGTTGAAATGGTCACCCCCCAGGTAAATGTTCCTGATGTGGGTTCAATTAGGCCATTTATAATATTGAAGAATGCAGAAATAGCACGGTTTTCCTTGGCCAGGAATACCACCTTATCGCCGCGCTCAACTGTGAAAGAAATATCTTTGAACAGCACTTCTCCGTCCACTTCATACGAAAGATTTTCAACCGAAAGAACCCGGTCGCCGGTGGCACGTTCCTGCTGGAAAATGATTCCGGGGTAGCGGCGGGTTGAAGGCTCGATCTCTTCAATTTTCAATTTTTCGAGCATTTTTTTGCGACTGGTGGTTTGTTTTGATTTTGCCACATTTGCGCTGAATCGCTGAATAAATTCCTGCAGCTCTTTTCGTTTTTCCTCAGCTTTTTTATTGGCATTGGCGGCCTGACGAAGTGCCAGCTGACTCGATTCGTACCAAAACGTATAGTTTCCGGAGAAAGCACGGATCTTGCCATAGTCAATGTCAACCACATCGGTACAAACATTGTCGAGAAAGTGACGGTCGTGAGAAACAACAATCACGGTATTCTGGCAGTTTGCAAGGTAATTTTCGAGCCAGAGAACAGTTTCAAGGTCAAGGTCGTTGGTAGGCTCATCGAGCAAAAGATTGTCCGGATTTCCGAATAAGGCTTGTGCAAGCAAAACACGCACTTTTTCTTTCCCATTCAGGTCTTTCATCATGGAATAGTGCATATCTTCCTTGATTCCCAGTCCACTGAGCAAGCCAGCGGCATCGCTTTCAGCATTCCAACCGTTCAGAGTAGCGAAATCGTCTTCCAGTTTAGCGGCCAGAATACCGTCTTCTTCCGAGAAATCAGGTTTGGCATAAAGTGCATCTTTCTCTTTCATGATTCGCACCAATTCTGCGTGTCCCATCAAAACCGTGTCGAGTACGGTGTATTCATCAAAAGCATGGTGATTCTGATTGAGAACTGAAAGACGTTCGCCGGGCCCCATAACTACCGAACCGCGGGTTGCATCCAATTCGCCGGAAATGATGCGTAAAAAAGTTGATTTTCCGGCGCCATTTGCACCAATTACGCCATAACAGTTGCCGGGAGTGAACTTCAGGTTAACGTCTGAAAATAAAGGCTTTTTCCCAAACTGAATAGCCAAATTTGAAACTGTAATCATCTATTGAATGTTTTTATGATTTTTCAGGGTCGCAAAGGTAGCAATATCTAACCGTAATGATTCGATTCAAAATTAATAAATTCTTAAAAATCATTGAATTGGATTGTTTTTCAGTATTTTGAGATTTGAAGAAATTTTTAGCGTATCTATCAGGATAGACAGAAGAGGATTAGTTACTCATTTGTATTTCCAACAAGCTCATTTCCTTAATTCTCGACTCCAGAACATTTTGGTATTTACTGCATATAGCCTGATTCTCGTCATCGTATTTTCTGGTCAGGGCTTTCGATTTTTTTACCCAATCCAGCGCCAATCCGGGTTTCCCTTCCATTTCGCAGGCTAGTGCCATATTGAAACAGGCCTTGGCAGCCAGTTTCCTTTTTTTTATGGCGGTTTTTGTTTCCCAAAGTTCGGCAGCTGTTATCCAATCGTTCTCCTGAGCAAATTCTTCTGCTTTTAGCATCGTTAAATTTTTCGAGTGATGATACAAACGATCAACGGTTAACCATTTGGGTGAAATTTCTTCGGCAATGCAATAGGCCAGATTGCTGCACATCTTAGCGAGATAGGGGGCATCGTATGCAGTCTTTCCAAAAGCGGTTGTAATTACTGCTTCAGAAAATTTTAAAGTTGTGTCGCGCCGGATAACGGTCAGCGAAGAATCCTTCTTCCAAACCAACGACCAACTGATGTAGCCCATGGCCTGACGGTATTTATAATTTGAAGAACCCATTTCTTTTTCGTAAATGTTGACTGAATCAACAGACACACAAATATCAGTATTGGTAAAAGAGAACAACGAACCCGGATTTATTCTATTTTGAGCTATTGTATTGGGCTTATCAAAATATCTGACATCTTTGAACTGCTTACCGTTTATAAGGTATTTGGCCAGATTTACAGTACATTTTGAAGTGATGCTATTTCTTTCGACTCTACTCAACTCAGGTTTGTTTCTGACATATTTCTCAAAAATCCATATTGAATCGTTCGGATCAGAAATATTATTAACAACACCAATTGTTCTGCCAGATACCGGTAATGGATATTGGCCTGGCTTTAAAACTTCAATCTGCACAGTTTGGTATTTTTCCTGAACAATGCATGAACTCAGGCTGAAAATCAATCCAAAAAGAACTAAACAAGAGACATTTCTGGACATGATATTTCGTTTATTTTTGTTTTTACTTTGATTTGATTTGTTTATTGAGTTTGTCTATTTCCTTTTTTCGTCGGGCTAAAACTGTAATGTATTGCTGACAATTTCGCTTGTGATCTTCAAATCTCTGTGGCAAAATAGAGTACGATTTAACCAGCCAGTCGATGCCTAAATCAAGTTTTCCTTCCATTTCGCAAGCCAATGCCATATTGTATGTTGCTTTGGCTGCAATTCGTTTATTTTTATTTGTTGTTTCTTTCTTCCAGATTTCAGCGGCATCAAGCCATTGGTCTTTTTTGGCAAATTCTTCGGCTTTTTGCATTTGCAGGTTTCCCGACAAATAGTACATTCTTTCCGCCAAAGTCCAATTCGGAATTAATTTCGCTCCGAAAGACTCTCCAAGGTATTTTGACGCATCAGCTAAAACATGTTCCAGAAGCTGATCCTTTTTTACCTTGATCAGTTCGTTTTCATAAGTAAGTGTATCCGATTGATTATATATATACTCGGAAGAATCATTTCTGAAGGAAATACTCCACATCAAATTGCCAACTGTTTTAATTAAGTAACTATCAATTGATTTATATGTGTCTGCGAAGTACAGGTAATCAAGGCCTATCAGCAGATCAGCACCCGTAGTTCTGAACAATTCTTTCTTATTTCTTTCCCAATCGGAGGCAGACCAACTTTTTAAGCTGTCGCCATAATTAACAGTATTTTTAAAGTAGCCCTGAGTGTTCAGAAAACTCTCAACCGAGTTTATACAATGATCAGAAAGGCTTGAATAACTTATTGCGGTATCAACTCTAAATTTGATGTGATCGATGTAAAATACTTTTGAAGTATCAGGCCGATAAAAATACCGTTTAAAGAGGGCTGCTTTTTTTATCTCTTCCGGATATTCAAAAATGCCGGGTTTCATAACCTCTATTTGCATATTGGCTATTTGCGTGCTCATAAAACACGACGACAAACCGAGCATGAGCAAAATCAAATATAATATTCTTTTACTGAGCATCTTGATTCTCAAGTTTCCTGATTTCGTTTTTGCGTTGCTCGAGTACAATTGCATATTTTCTGACTGCTTCATTTTCAAGTGAACGGAATGCTTTAGAACTCAGTTCAGCAGCTTTTTTGAGGTATTCAATAGCCAGGTCAACATTGCCATTCATTTCGCTTGATAAGGCCAGATTATATGTCGCAATCAGTTTGTTTCGGCGGTTGGCTCCAGATTCCGCTTTTTGCCAAACAGCAATAGCATCGTCCCATTTGTTTTTTAAAGCCAGATTGGCGGCTTTCATTAAATCAGGATTTCTGCATGTCATAACATCGCGGTAAACCATTCTCCAGCTCGGAACAAATCGTTTGGCGTAATTTTCACCAATTACGCCTGCTGCCAACGACACAGCCATTTTTTTGTTAGGGATTTTAGTGGTGCGATATATTCCATTTTCATCTCTTTGATCCCAATACAGTGTGTCAATCTGGGTATAACGATCAATAATTTTTTTGCGTCGGGCATCGTAAACCGACCAGATGTTTGAAGCAATTACATCAGCACTAATGCCCTCGTTATAAACACTGTAGAAACACGAAAACATATCGAGTACAATCAACCCGTCGGCATTTGTTTGGCGGGCCAGATCTTCATACCATTCCGCTTTTCCCGGTTTCAACTGTTTGATCCGCGTTACCGGAAACATATTTTGAGGCAATACCAAAACACTGTCGAATTGATGCTGATCCAGCAGCCGGGCCGAAAGACTGTCGAAACAAGTTGTAATTGTTACACTGTCAACATTGAACTTGATTTTGTCTTTGTAGAGTCTGTGATTTTTGGCCTGATAATCTTGCAGTGTATCAATGGTATATTTAAGATTTCGGGCAACCAGTGCAACCTTGTGCATGTCTTTCGGAAGATTTCGCTCTCCGGGTTTAAAAACTTCCATCGAATATTTTTCGTAGCTCACGCACGAACTCAGGCTTAAAAACACGATCATCCATCCAAACAGAATTGATTTTCGTTTCATGGTTTAATGTTTACGGAGTTTCTTTTTTGGCTTTTAATTTTTTGAGATAAGCCTCGGTTTGATTTCGGTAATACGAATAAAACGACTTAAGTC